>CAYRLL010000028.1:13426-18805 GCA_964425115.1 uncultured Desulfovibrio sp.
TTTTCTTCGGTAAACGGCGTTGTGCAGACTGCCGGCGGCAAACGATTGTGCCCCGCAATGCAGGAATGGCAACGAGTGGTGCGCAACGCGGAATCCAAAACACCTTTTCGCAGACGGAAACCAGCGAAATCGGGCAGATGCAAATTGACTTCACAGCCCAAGCCGTGAAAATATGCAACATCGGCAGCAGAGATTCCGATGACGGAAAGTACGGCGGCGAATGCAGTGACAGAACGGACACAGAGCGTCCGAAGCCGGAAAGACGGACGGCAGGCAGCATATGTAACCCTTTGCGGCGGGGAGCGACATGAGCGCGTCAAAACTGGAATTGATGTTCAAGCCCACTTCGGTTGTGGTCATAGGCGCGACGGATGAGCCGGGTGAACCCGGCAACATCATCATGAAAAATCTGCTGGCGGGCAAATTTCTCGGCCCGGTGCTGCCCGTGAATCCGCATGTGGGCAGCGTGATGCGCATTCCCAGCTACTCCGCCATAGACACCCTGCCCCTCACGGCTGACCTTGCCGTCATCTGCTCCCCCCCGGAGACCATTCCCGGCTACATTGAAGAGCTTGGCAAGCGGGGCACGCAGAACGCCATAATCATGTCGCGCGGGTACTTCCGCTTTAACCGCGAAAAACTGGAAGTGCAGAAGCGGGAACTGCTCGACGTGGCCAAAAAACACCGCGTGCGGGTGCTCGGGCCCAACTGCCTTGGCTTCATCAATCCCTCGGTGGGCGTGAACGCCAGCGTGGCGCAGCGCGATGCCCTGTCCGGCAAGGTGGCCTTTGTCACCCAGTCCGATGCGCTGTTCACCACCATACTGGACTGGGCTGCCTCCAAGAGCATAGGATTTTCTCACTTTATCTCGCTGGGCGACAGGTACGACATACACTTTGAAGACGTGCTGGATTACCTGAACGACGATGTTTCTACCCGTGCCGTACTGCTGTACATAGAAACCATTGAAAATGCCCGCCAGTTCATGTCTGCCGTGCGCGCCCTTGCCCGCAACAAGCCGGTGCTGGTCATCAAGGCGGGCCGGTCGGAAGCGGGGGCGGCAGCCGCCGCGGCCCATTCCGGCATGCTGCTCGGCTCCGACGATGTGTATGATACCGCCTTCCGCCGGGCGGGGATGCTGCGCGTGTTCGACATAGACACCCTGTTCGACACCGTGGAAACCATTGCCCTTGCCCGCCCGCTCAAGGGCGAGCGTCTGGGCATAATCACCAACGGCGGCGGTCCCGGCTTTCTGGCAACGGACATGCTGCAGGAAGGCGGCGGGCAGCTCTCCGAACTTTCCGAAGAAACCTGCCAGACGCTGGACAACGAGCTTGGCAGCGGCTGGTCCTACTGGAACCCGCTTATCATGCGCAGCGATGCCGACGGCGAGATGTACGCCAAGGCCGTGACCACCCTGCTGCGCGAAACCGATGTGGATGCCCTGCTGGTCATGCACGTGCCCACGGCGGGGGTGGACAGCGCCGAAATAGCGGAACACGTCATCAAGGCGTGCAAGAAGACCAAAAAACTGGTGCTCACCAGCTGGCTGGGCATAGACGATGCGGATGCGGCAAGAAAACGCTTTACCGAGGCGGGGTTCCCTTCCTTTTTCACGCCGGACAAGGCCGTGCGCGCCTTCCTGAACCTTGTGCAGTACCGCCGCAACCAGGAAATGCTTGTGGAGGCCCCGGCCTCGCTGCCGGACAACTTCCACCCGGACGCCTTTATGGTGCGCGGCATTGTGGTTTCCGCGCTGGAAGAGAAGCGGCAGATGCTTACCATTCAGGAATCGTGCGCCGTGCTTACTGCCTACGGCATTCCCATTGTGGAAACGCGCATGGCCGCCAATGCGGCGGAGGCGGCCGCGGCGGCCCGGGAAATCGGTTTTCCCGTGGTGCTCAAGGTGAACTCGCCTGATATCTACCGCAAGTCGCTGGCAGGCGGGGTGGCCCTTGACATCGAATCGGAAGAAGACGTGCTGGCGGCGGCAGAAGCCATAGTCTCCCGCGTGCGGCGCGACCAGCCGGACGCCCGCATAAGCGGCTTCATTGTCCAGCGCATGACCCGCCGCGCCCGTGCCCGCGAACTGGCCGTGGAAACCGCCACAGACCCGGTGTTCGGCCCCATTATCCGCTTCGGACAGGGCGGTTCGCTGGCCTCCATCACGCAGGACAGGCAGACGGCTCTGCCCCCCCTGAACATGAGCCTTGCCCACGAGCTTATCACCCGCACCAGAATCCACACCCTGCTCAAGGGCAACCGCGACATTCCCGCCGCTGATCTGGACGCCATACGCTCCACGCTGGTCAAGGTTTCCCAGCTGATCATCGACATTCCGGAAATCTTTGAACTGGAGATAGACCCCCTGTTTGCGGATGAAGAGGGTGTGGTGGCGCTGGATGCGAATATCCGCATCGCGTGGACCACTTCCTCCGGCACGGAGCAGCTGGCCATACGCCCCTACCCCAAGGAACTGGAAGAGTGCGTGCAGCTTAAGGACGGTTCCAAGGTGGACCTGCGGCCCATACGGCCCGAGGACGAACCGGACCACTGGGATTTTCTGGAGCACATGTCGCCGGAAGACAAACGGTTCCGCTTTTTCGGCAACGTGGGCACCCTGCCCCGTGCGGAGATGGTCAAGCTCACCCAGATTGACTACGACCGGGAGATGGCGTTTATCGCCAAGGGGGAGGCTCCGGACGGTCCGTATAAGACACTGGGAGTGGCCCGCGCCATGATTCAGGCGGGCAACACCAGCGCGGAATTTGCCGTGGCCGTGCGGTCTGACCTGAAGCGGATGGGGCTTGGGCGGCTGCTCATGGAAAAGATTATCCGCTACCTGCACAGTCGCCGGACAAAACGCATCACCGGCGCGGCACTGAGCGACAACAAGGGCATGATTGAACTTGCCCGTTCCCTCGGCTTTACTGTGACCAAAGACTTTGATGACGACGTGCACCACTTTGAGATGGTCATTGACGACGCTGAATAAAACGGCTTTTCCCCTGACTGGTTGCAAACCTTACAATAATTCCTTACAGGAAATGGAGACAAGGGGAACGGCATGACCATATGGAGAGTGCAGTACGCGGCGGCACTGCTGCTTGGCCTGCTTCTATGCGCAACACCATGCCTTGCGGGACAGGAAGGCGCGCCCCATTCCCTGCAGGTGCTGACGGAGGAGCTTGCCCCCCTCAATTACACCCGCAAGGGCGAGATACGCGGCGTGTGTTCCGAGGTGGTGCTGGAGATCATGCGCCGCACCCGCACGCACATCCCTTCCGGCATCCGGGTTCTGCCGTGGTCCAGAGCCTATGCCAAGGCGCTGTGCACCCCCAACGTAGCCCTTTTTTCCACGGTGCGCTCTGTGGAGCGCGAAAACCTGTTCCACTGGGTCGGCCCCATCTACACCTCACATGTGGTCATGTTCAAACGGCGCGGGCATCCTGTGGAGCTTGCCTCGCTGGACGATGCCCGCTCCCTGACGGTGGGCGTTCTTCAGGACTACTTTGAACAGCAGTATCTGCAGCAGCACGGCTTTACCAACCTGCACATTGTGCCGGGTGCGCCTGAGCAGATGGTACACCTGCTCTCCAAAGACCGCATCGACCTGTGGTTTCAGTCGTGGCCCACGGGCACCTATGCCGCCGCACGCGCAGGCAAGACCCCGGACTGGCTGGAGGTGGCGCTGGAAGTGACGGACGAGGAGCTGTATATAGCCTTTTCCCGTGACACGGACCCCAAAATCATTGACGAATGGGCCGCCTGCCTGAAAGCAATGAAGGAAGACGGCTCCTACGATGCCATTATCAGCCGGTTTGAATCCCGGCTGTCGGAACGGTAGCTGACCGCACATAACCGGGAAAACAGGGTGCTGTGCTTTTTAGATGCTCCCTGCCAAATATATTATAATCCCCTTTTTTTCCACATATTGTATACTCGTATTGTGATTGCTTTCACAAGCTGGCGAGCCACAGCGGCACTCATGCGCCCATTCCTTGTGAAAAAAAGTGATTGTTTTCCCATAGTCGATTCTCCTTGCTGCCGCTGTGCCCCGCTGCTATCTCGCGTTTACTGGAAAATGCCGTTCGCCGGGCGCCCGTGTTCCCGGTGCGGGCAGCCGGAAGGCCGCCCGCGCAGTGTACAGAGGAAGCAAGTAGCATTTGCGCCAACGGCAGGAACCTCCCGCGCGTTGGGAGCACCTGCCCAGTCAATCAACCTGCTTGGTTGCAACCGCAAGGAGTACAACGTGTTCAAGTCGAAAAAATCACTTCTCATGCTGGCACTGGCTGTTCTGGCAGTGCTTGCGTTCATGGAACCCGCATGGGCGCAGCGCCTGCAGGAAGCCATTGCTTCCGCTCCCGTAGGCACGGAAAAGGGTCACATCAATCCGGAAGCCCCCGCAGGCTTTCTGGGCATTCCCGGCGCACCGAACATTAACCTGCTGCTCGGCTTTGCATGGGCCGTGTGGGTAGGCTGGATTTTCTCCACCATCGGCGCCTTCGGCGGCATTATGGCAGGCGTGGGCCACATTACCGTGTTCGGCTTCGGCTCCTATGCTTCCAGCTTCAAGGATACGGCTCCCACCCTGAACAAGCTGGTCACCGACTCCATCCGCGTGTCCAACCAGTGGCTGGTGGGTACCTCTGCCGCCATCTCCTCCTTCAACTACTGGCGCATGGGCCGCCTTGTGCTGCCGCTGGCACTGGCACTCGGCGTATCCTCCATTGCCGGTGCCTCGCTCATTCCCTGGCTCACTGCGGGCAAGATTTCGCTGAAGGCCTATATCGGCTACTTCGGCCTGTTTGTGCTTGCGCTGGGCTGCTACCTGTTCTGGGAAACCACCCCCAAGGGACAGGAATCCAAGAAAAAGGCCAAGGAAGCCGCCAAGGCGTTTGAAGCCTCCATCAAGAGCGGTTCCAAGGTTGACACCTCCGCCATGGGCGTGAAGGTTATTTCCTTTGCCCCCAACAAGTGCGTGTTCACCTTCTTCGGCGTTGAGTTCTCCTTCAACCCGATCATCCCCCTCATCGGCGGCTTCTTCATCGCCGGTATGGCTTCCTTCCTGGGCGTTGGCGGCGGCTTCCTGCTCGTGCCCTTCCTCACCAGCGTTGCCGGTCTGCCCATGTACCTTGTGGCAGGCACCTCCGCTCTGGCGGTGCTCATCAGCATGATCACCTCCATCTTCACCTTCATGTTCGTTTCCAACACCCCCATTTTCTGGCCCCTTATCGGCGCTGAACTGGTGGGTATCTTCGTGGGTTCCGTGCTCGGACCCCGCACTTCCAAGTACATCCCGGACATCTGGCTGAAGCGCCTGTTCATCGTGGTGGCCATGTACGTCGGTATCAAGTACACCACTGAAGGCCTCTTCGG
>CAYRLL010000028.1:18905-31199 GCA_964425115.1 uncultured Desulfovibrio sp.
GACCGGCAGACGACACAGGAGTACGCATGGATTTCTCTTCCCTGCTTCAGATGGTTGACCCCGTTCTCATAGCCCCCTACCGCTGGCTTGAACCGGCAGAGGCGGGCTTCTGGCTTGGTACGGCCATTCTCTCGCTGTGGATTCTGCTTGTGGGCGAAATCTTTCTCTCGCTGGTCTACCTGTGCAACCGCAGGCACTACGCCTCGCTCAGCACCAAGATGGTGCACATGCACAACCTTTCCGTGGAAGCCATAGCCAGCAAGGACAAGGCCAGCTACAAAGCCACCAACAAATTTGCCAACGACTACTTCGGCAAATATTTCTTCTCGCAGGCCGCGCTGTTTTCCGTTTCCATCCTTCCGCTGCCCTTTGCCATGGCATGGCTGCAATCCCGGTTTGAGGGGATTGCCATCCACACCATTCCGTATTTTGACAAGCCTTTGGGCTACACATTTGTTGTGCTTGCGTGTTACATTCCGCTCCGTTACGGGCTGAGCCGCGTGCGCCACCACATACCCCTGCTCAGCAAGGTGGCGCGTATGCGCGCCGAGGACGCGAAGGCCATGGAACCCATGCGCCAGTGGAGCGACCTGTTCGGCAAGAAGCCGACCGCTACAAACGGAATTGCAAACGGGGAAGCGCACCCTGAAACCGGAACGGAAACGCCTGCCGCCGCTGCGGAAACAACCCGCCTGTGTGCCGATGGACAGGCAGCAGCCGAAACCGCCGACAAACGCGGCAGGAACAACACCGCCATGGCCCCTGTGCCCGACACCGCAGGGGGAACCGCCTGACCGGCAGGAGCCTTGCCATGTCCCGCTTAACCGCCCTGCTTGTCTGGATGCTCCTTATCCTTCCCGCCCTGTACGGCTGCGGAGAAGACGAAGCCGTGGTGCGCGTGGACATGACCAAGCGCGAAGAAGTGCGCGTGCCGGAATATGCCCCTTCCATCACCTACGCCTATCTTCCCCAGTATTCGCACACCGTTTCCTACCGACGCCACAACCCGCTGGTGGAATACCTTGCCAGAGAAACGGGCCTTACCATGCGGCAGGTCTTTCCCGACACCTTTGAGGAGCACCGCAGGCTGGTGGAGCGCGGCGACATAGACATTTCCTTCACCAACCCGTTCACGTATGTAAGCATGGCCAAGTCCGGCGCACGCGCGTTTGCGCGCATTGTGGATGTCTCCGGCAGCGCGGATTTTCGGGGGCAGATCATTGTGCGCGCGGATAATCCGGATATCCGCACGCTGGACGACTGCCGGGGCAAACGCTGGATAGCCGTGGACCCGCTCTCCGCAGGCGGTTACCTGTTCGCGCTGGGGCATTTTCTGGACCACGGCATACGGCAGGAAGACTTTGCGGAAATAGCCTTTGCGCCCGGTCCCGGAGGCAAGCAGGAAAAGGCCGTGCTTGCCGTGTACGCGGGCAAGTACGACATTGCCTCCATACGCGAGGGCACGCTGGAGATTGTGAAGGACAAGGTGGACCTTGAAAAACTGCGTATTCTGGCCACCACACGCGGCTACCCCGAATGGCTCTTTTCCGCCCGCAGGGGACTGCCGGAAGAAACCGTGCACGCCATTGGCAAGGCACTCTTCAAGCTTTCGCCGGAGAACCCCGTGCATGTTCCCATTCTTGCGGCAGCGGGCATAAGCCGCATTCTTCCCGCCAGTGACGCGGACTATGACTCGGTGCGGGAGCTTATTGAAAAGACACGGTTCTCGCTTCCGGCAGACGAGCAGGTTTCCACATCTGACATCGTGCCCGAAGTACCTTCGCCCGGCACCTCCGCAGACCCCGCCATGCCGAAAACCGACCTTCCCGGCCCCGGACCTGAGGCATTGTGATGCTGCCGCTCAAGTATCTGCGCCTTTCCCGGATGCGCTTCCGCAACAAGCTCAATCTGGGCATCACGCTCATTGTCGTTTTGTCGTCCATTCTGCTGGCAACGGCTGTAACGCGCATATCGGCTGACGCGCTGCTGCAGGAATCGAAACGGCGCGGACAGGTGCTGGCGGACAATCTTGCGCTGCGCGCGGCAGACCCCATGCTCTCTGTGGACCTGCTGGTGCTCAAGAACATGGTGGATGAGCTGCATTCCGTGGATGAAGACATTCTCTACGCCTTTTTTCTGGACGACCAGCACCGCATTCTGGTGCACAGCTTCACGGGCGGATTTCCCAGCGACCTGCGCGCCGCAAACCTTGTTCCCTACGGGGAGGGCAAAAGCGTGCGCCTGCTGGATACCGGCAGGGAGCGTATCTACGACTTTGCCGTGCCCGTGGTGGTGGCGGGCAGATCTGTGGGCACCGCGCGCATAGGCCTTTCGCACACCAAGGCGCAGGAGGTGGTGCAGGGGCTTATTGTGACCATTGCCGGACTTGCGGGCATAGCCCTGCTGGTGGCCATATTCATTTCCACCCAGTTTGCGCGGCGCATCTCGCTGCGTCTGGGGCAGTTGCGCGAACATGCGGAAGAGATGGTGCGCGGCAATCTGGAACTGGACACCGGCGTGCACCTGCACCGCAACTGCTGGGAGATTCAGCAGTGTCAGGGAAGAGACTGCCCCGCCTACGGCGACACGGAACGCCGCTGCTGGTACCTTGCCGGGACCATGTGCGCCAACTGCAACCCGGAAGATTATCCCGGCAAGATGAGCAACTGCCGCGAATGCCCCGTGTTTCTGGAAAACGCCGGGGACGAGATTCAGGAGCTTTCCGAAACCTTTGACGTGATGGCTCTTTCGCTGCGCAAGCACATAACGGACCTGCAAAGGGCGCAGAAAGACATAACCCGCCAGCAGGAACTGCTGCGCACCATTCTCTCCGTAAGTCCCGACCAGGTATCGCTTATTGACCGCAACTTCCGCTACCTTGCGGTGAACAGGGCCTTTGCACGGTTTTTCGGCAAAGAGGAACACGAGATAATCGGCCTGACCGAAACGGACGTGATTCCCCCGCTTGCAGACCCGGAACGGCAGGCGGAAAGCCGCGCCATTCTGCGCGAAGGCACCCCGGTGAACCGCGAGGCGCTTATTGTTTCCGCCACGGGGGAACGCCGCTGGTTCCATATTCTGCGCGTTCCCGTGCTGGACGAACGCCAGCGCATTATCGGCGTGCTGACCACCGCCCGTGACATAACGAACCTGAAGAGCTATCAGGACCAGCTTATCCACTCCCAGAAGATGGAGTCTGTGGGCAAGCTGGCAGGCGGCGTGGCGCATGAGATAAACACCCCGCTGGGCATCATACTCGGCTACGCGCAGCTTCTGCAGGAAGATGTGCCGCCGGAAAGCCAGATACACGAAGACCTTGCCATCATCGAAAGGCAGGCCAAGTTCTGCCGCAAGATTGTCGCCGACCTGCTGGGTTTTTCCCGCCAGACCAGCAGCGAGAAAAAGGAAATGTGCTTCAACAACTCCGTCATGGAGGTGGTGCAGCTCATCCGCCACGCCTTTAAGCTGGACCATCTGGAAATCATTACCGACCTTGACGACCGGTTCCCCGTTATCTACGGCGACCCGGAAAAGCTGAAGCAGGTGTGGATTAACCTGCTCTCCAACGCGGCGGAAGCCATGGAATGCGGCGGCATCATTAAGATTGTCACCCGGCTGGACGTGACCAACTTTACCATAACCGCCATCTTCATGGACACGGGCAGCGGCATACGGGAAGAGGACAGGAAGGCCATATTCGACCCCTTTTTCAGCACCAAGCCGGTGGGCAAGGGCACGGGGCTGGGGCTTTCTGTCTCATTCGGCATCATTGAAGACCACGAGGGAACCATTGAGGCCGTAAGCCCGCTGCCGCAGGGCATGATTGACGAAGAAACGCTGGCGGGCATTGCCCACGGCCCCGGCACGGCCTTTATCGTTACCCTGCCGCTGGAATCTTCTGACGGGTACGAACCCAGAACCTGCAAAGACAAAAACCGGCCTGATGAGGCCGCAAGCGATACGGAGTAATACCCATGGCTTCCATTCTGGTACTGGATGATGTGATAGACGCGGGTGTGCTGGTCAAACGCATTCTGGAACGCAAAGGACACTCTGTGTCTGTGTTCACCGACGAAGAGGAAGCGATTAACCACGCCGCAGCCACCTGCCCGGACCTTGCCATTCTGGATATCAAGCTCCGCAAGATGACAGGGGTGCAGGTGCTGGAAGAGCTTAAACGCCGCTGCCCGGACATTCGGGTCATCATGCTCACCGGGTATCCCACGCTGGAGACGGCGCGGGAATCGCTCAAGCTGGGGGCCAACGAGTATTGCGTGAAACCCATTGACAAGGATGAGCTTGAAGACAAGGTTGATGAGGTAATGGGACTGTAGCCACCGGCCGCTCACGGCGCGCAACACCTGTCCACCGCCATGCCGGCTTGGGGGGACGGGCCAACCTCCAAGGAACGGCATGTCGTTTCGCGAACTCTTCCTGCACTGGACGTATCAGGCCTTTGCCCCCGGCACCCTGCTGCGCAACAAATACAATGCCTTTAAGGAACTGCTGCGTCTGGACGACAGATGCCTTGAACTCATTGCAGACCTTGAGGAGATTCACTACGGCCGGGAACACGCAGACTGGGCGCGCGTGGAATGGCTGTGCGAGGAACTGGGCAGAAACCTGCGCGGGCTCATAGAGCAGTTGCAATCCATGGGACCCACCCGGTACATGGACCTGCAGGACTATTTTTCCAAGATCCATTTCTACGTGCGCATGGCGGTAACGGTTCCGGAATCGGAAATAACCCCGCCTTTCGTCTTTCCGCTGGAAGAAGCCCACCTGCATGAGAATCAGGCCGGAGGCAAGGCGCTGCATCTGGCGCGCATAGCCCGCGAAACCGACCTGCCGCTGCCGCCCGCCGTGGTGATTGCGGCCAGCACCTACCACTATTTCATAGAAGCCAACGAACTGCGCCCGCAACTGGATGCGCGGCTGCGCCAGATACGCCTTACCGACCCTGCGGAACTTGCCGCGCTGGCGGATGAAATGCAACTGCTCATTCAGGAAGCGGCCATGCCGGAAGCCATTGCCAACGAAATAGAAATAGCGGCCATGGAACTGGGGGCCGGAGGCAGGCTGCTGGCGGTGCGGTCCAGCGCCGTGGCGGAGGACGGCGAGGCTTCGTTTGCGGGGCAGTATGCCTCGCAGCTCAATGTGGCCGCCGCCGACATTGTGGAGGCATGGAAGAATGTGGTGGCTTCCAAGTATTCTCCGCGCGCCCTTGCCTACCGCATAATGCACGGCCTTGCGGATGCGGAAACCCCCATGGCGGTGCTCATCATGCCCATGGTGGACGCCGCCTGCGCGGGGGTGGTCTATACCCGCGACCCGGAACGGCATGAGAACCTGCCCGCGCCGGACAGGGAGCACGGCGTGCTTGCCGCCTACGCCGTGGAAGGGCTGGGCGAGGCGCTGGTGGACGGCTCCGAATCCGCGCACACCGCCCTGCTCTCCCGCAGGCCGCAGCACAGGATTATTGCGCGGCAGGACGATTTTCCCGTACCCGTGCCCACGCTGAAACGGCTGGCGGAACACGCCATGCGGCTGGAGAAACTCTTTGGCGCACCGCAGGATGTGGAGTGGGTTATGGATACCCGCAACCGCCTTCATGTGGTGCAAAGCCGGGCCATAAGCACCGCCGATGCAAGCCCGGAGGCACCCTATGCCCCGCCGGAGCTTCCTATGCTGCTCACTGCCACGCCTGCGGGCGCGGCGGCGCTTACGGCGGGCACGGCACAGGTTATTCCGCAGTGCAGTGACATTCAGAACCTGCCCCGGGGAAGCGTGCTGGTGACACGCAATCTCGGCCCCGCGCTTTCCCGCGTTATGGACAGGCTTGCGGCCGTGGTGGCGGAACGCGGGAGCAGGGCCAGCCATTTTGCCTCTGTGGCGCGGGAGTTCGGCCTGCCGGTGATTGTGGAGGCGGAGGGCTGCCTGGATGCCATAACACACGGCAGCACCATAACCGTGGACGGGCTGCGGGGCGCCGTGCACACCGGAAAACCGGACTCGCTGCCGGAGAAGACCTTTGTCACCCCGCGACCACTGGGAGCCATGCGGCGGCTGGGTGCCGCCATGCCCCGTATTGCCAAGCTGAACCTCACCGACCCCCTGGCAGACAACTTTGCGCCGGAGTTCTGCCGGTCTATGCACGACTTGGTGCGGTTTGCCCACGAGCGCGGCGTGGAAGAGATGTTCACCCTTGTGGGACGCTCCGGGCGCGGGCTGGCAGGTGCGCGCAAGCTGCGCACGGAGGTGCCCATCTCCATGTACCTGCTGAATCTGGAGAACGGTCTTTTCCACTCCGCGGCGGGCAAGCCGGAAATAACGCCGGACGATATCCGGTCTGTGCCCATGTGGGCGCTCTGGTTCGGGCTTTCCAGCGACCGGGTGCAGTGGCCCACCCATCTGCGCCATATGGACTGGCAGGAAATGGACCGCATAAGCGGCGGCATCATCAGCCCGGATTCGCCGCAACTGGCAAGCTATGCCGTTCTTTCGCTCACCTACATGCACATGATGATGCGGCTGGGCTACCATTTTTCGATAATAGACACCCTGTGCGGGCCGGACGACAGGCAGAATTACATCAAGTTCCGCTTCAAGGGCGGCGGAGGCAGGCCGGAACAGCGGGTGCTGCGGCTGGCGTTTATTGAACGCATCCTTACCCGGTTCGGCTTCAGCGTTACCACCCGCGGGGACATGCTGGATGCACGGCACCCGGCAGAGACGGAATCTGTCATCCAGAAACGCCTTGCCCTGCTGGGGCTTCTGCTCGCACGGACACGCATGATGGATATGGGGCTGACCCGCCATGACCAGATTGACGAGGCGGAACAGGCCTTTATGCAGGACCTGGACGCACTGGAGAACCGCGAATAGTGGGACAGACGCTGCTGCACAGACTGGGGTGCACCCTCAAACGCTGCCTGACGGATTTTATGCGTCCTGTGGAGCCTACGGGCACGCCTGCGCCGGACCCGACGTTTCCCGTACACTGGGTTACATCGCATCTGGGTGCGGGGCCAGCGCCCCACGCACGCGCGCACCTGAAGGCCCTTTCCGCGCAGGGCATACAGTGTATTCTCAACCTGTGCGATGAGTTGACGGAACTGGCCAACATTGAGCGGGAAGCCGGTTTTGAGGTTTATCATCTTCCCATCATTGACGAAGAAGCCCCGGAACTGGAAGCACTGGACAAGGCGCTGGAGTGGGTGGATGAAGCCCTTTTTCTGGGCAAGCACGTTTATGTGCACTGCCGCCACGGCATTGGCAGAACAGGCACGGTGCTGAACGCCTACCTGCTGCGCAAGGGACTGGGGCACCAGCTTGCGGCCCGGACGCTCAAGCGGCTGCGCTCCCAGCCCGCCAACTACGACCAATGGCGGACCGTGCGCCAGTACGGCAGGCAGAACACCCCCCTCACCGTGTGCGAACCTTCGCTGGAGTTCGGTAAAACGGTGGATCTTGCGCCGTTCATCACCAGCTATCTGGCGCTGGAAACGCAGATGGAAACCGCGCTGGACAGCCTGCCGCCGTTCCCGCGCTGCGGGCGCGACCACAGCCAGTGCTGCCGCTCGCCCGTTTCGCTCACCCTCATCGAGGCACTGGTGCTGAGCAGCCGCATTAACACGCTCATTCCCGCCACGGAGCGCAGCGAGATCATCCGCCGTGCCGTGGAGGCATCGCGCAGAGAACGGAACGCGCGCAAGGGGCTTGCCGGGGACTACTGTCTTTCTGCGGCAGACACGCTGTGCCCCCTGAACACGGAATCTGCCTTACGGACGGAAGGCTCCGCCCCTCATGCCGAGGTGCCTGAACAGCAGGCGCATGACGGGGGGCTGGCTACCGCCCCGCAGGAAACCGTCCCGAACGGTGCCCCGAACGGTGCCCCGAGCAGCACCCCGAATGGTACGCCGAACGGCGTGCTGCACGGCGACCTGTGTATGCTCTACACCTACAGGCCGCTCAAGTGCCGCCTCTTCGGCCTTGGGGAGACGCAGAGCGCCGCCCTGTGGCAGGAACAGCTTGCCGAGCCGCTGAAGGAGCTTTCCGCACAGGTCTTTCTGGCCCTTTCCGGCAACCTGCCGGAAGCGGACCCCCTGCGCTTTTCCCTGCCGGACGTGCTTTCCGGCAAATACGTGCAGACCGTGTTCCAGAAGATGCTCTGCGCCAAGGACATCTGCTGCACCCCGCCCTCTTCTGACGGCGCGGCGGAATAATACTACCCCTCCCACCGCTTCCGCAGTATGCTCCGCATGCTGACCGTATTCCGTCCACCCCAATAGGAGGCCTTTCCATGCGTTCATACCATTCCTTCATCCGCCGTGCCGCCCTGTGCGCGGCGTTGTTGCTCGTCTCTGTGCTCCCGCTGAGCGCGGGCATCATGGACACGCTCAAACAGACCGTCATGCCCGGCAGCCAGAGCACCGGAACGCAGGCTGCGCAGTCCGGGCTTTCTACCGGCGACATCACGCAGGGGCTTAAGGAAGCCCTGCGGACCACCGTGGGCAATTCCGTCTCCTTTCTGGGCAAGGACGGCGGCTTTCTGAACACGCCTTCGGTCCGCATTCCCATGCCGCAGCACCTGCAGGCAGGAGAAAAGATAGCCCGCTCGCTGGGGCAGGACGCGCTGGCAGACAACTTTATCCAGACCATGAACAGTGCGGCGGAGCAGGCGACAAAGGAAACAGCCTCCATCTTCTACAACGCCATAAGCGAGATGTCGTTTGATGACGCCCGCGCCATTCTGAACGGGCCCAAGGATGCCGCCACCCGCTATTTTCAGCGCACCACCACGGACGACCTGACCACGCGCATCCGGCCCATAGTGGAAAAATCCACGGAAAAGACCAATGTCACGGGAGCTTACAAGAATTACGCAGGCAAGCTGAAAAGCCTGAGCCCCCTCATGGACGCTTCTGCCATGGACCTGGACGGCTACGTCACGGAAAAGACCATTCACGGCATATTCACCATAATGGCGGAAGAAGAAGCAAAGATACGCACCAACCCTGCGGCGCGCACGTCAGACATTCTGAAGAAGGTGTTCGGCTCCGCTTCGCAATAGAAACAGGCGACAGCAACCTACAAAAATGTACCCTGCACGGCGTTGCAGCCACTTTTGCAGCATACGCCGATGCGGCATTGACATGCCACTCCGTCTCATACATTCTCCCATTTCTATGGCGGATGTCTGCAACGGGGGCTGCATGTGCATCTTTGGCCGCTTGATGCATTCCTTCCGGGAGACATTCTTCCGGAACATGCTTTCATGCGCACTGCGCATGGGATACGCCGCCGCAAGGTTGCAGAACCTGAAAGCGGAGAAGTATGCACGCAGCATCAGAAGGCCGGATATGATACGGCGCAAAACGGCTGCCCGTCTGGCGGAACAGGCAAGAAATGGCCCTTTCCGCAGCAGTCTGGCGAAGCACCTTCCTGAAAGGCAGAAATAGCATGACACTGAAAAAGCAACTGCTTGTCAGCGTTCTTTCCGTCATGGTTCTGGGCATGCTGGGCATTGCCGCCACCATGTGGAAAATGGGTTCGGGCGGCATGGCCGAAGTGGGCGAGGCAAGCTCGCAGGCGCTGCAATCACGCGCCCAGAGCCAGCTTGCCACATTGCGTGGCATCAAATCCGTGCAGGTGGCAGACCTTTTGCGCGGCATGGAAGACCAGCTTGCCACCTTTGCCAAGGGGCGCACCGCCATTGATGCCGCGCTGGCCTTTGCCTACGATTTTGAAATAGTGCGCCACGAATCGGAAATCCCGCCCGATGCCATAGAGCCGTTGCGCAAAGAACTTGCCGCCCTTGTGGCAGGACCGGCCTTTCTGGCGCAGTCTTCCTTTGCCACCCATGCGGCCATAGCCCCGGACTACCGCCCCTCTCCGCCCGATGCCTACGTTCCGGCAGACCCCAACGCGGTGGTGCTGTGGAAGCTCTTCATCCAGTCGCAGCCCGACCACGCCAAAAGGCTGGACCTGCTTGAAGCGGAGAACGTGTTCACCGGCTACACCGACAACCACCTGCGCTTCCATCCCGTGTTTCTGGACTATGCGCAGCGGTTCGGCTACCGCGATATCTACCTCATCCTGCCGCGCACCGGGCAGGTGCTCTACTCCGTCACCAAGGCACCGGACTTTGCCGCCACCATAACCAGCGGCCCGCTGGCAAACAGCGGCCTTGCCAAAGCCTATGCGCAGGCGGACGAAGCCGGAAGAAACGGCAGGGAGAGCATAGTAAGCACCGACTTTGCCCCCTACGAACCACTGGGCAACGCCCCCACCGCCTTTATGGCGGCTCCCGTATTCGACGGCGGACAGTATGTGGCCACCCTCGCCTTTGCCCTTCCGGTCAAGTCACTCAACGCCATGCTCCTCAATCAGGGGCAGTTTGACACCTTTGGGCTGGGTGAAAGCGGCGAAACCTATCTTGTGGGTCCGGACGGCAGACGCCGGACCTCCTCCCGCTTTCATGACACGGAACTGGATGTGCTGGCGGAAAGCATTCGCACCATTCCGGTACAGGAAGCCCTGAGCGGCCAAACCGGACAGGGCTTTGCGGAAGACTACCGCGGCGTGCGGACTCTGGCGGCGTGGCAGCCCGTGGACGTGCTGGGCCAACGCTGGGCGCTGGTTGCGCAGATGGACGAAGCTGAGGCCATGCGCATAAGCCGCGAGGTGCAGGCCATGGCGGACAGCACCCGCACCTCCATGGTGGCGGCGGGCGGCATAGCGCTTGTGGTGTTCATTCTGGCGGGCACGGTGCTCGCCGTTACCGTGGTTTCCCGCATAGTGGGGCCCGTGAACCGGCTGGGAGCCTACGCCAAGGCCGTTGCCGGGGGCGACTTCAAGGCATCCATAGACGGCAGTTTTCCTGCGGAACTGGAGCTGCTCAAGGTATCCATCCAGCACATGGTGGGTGAACTGAAGACACGCCTCGGGTTCTCGCAGGGCATCCTCAACGCCATTTCCGACAGTTTTCCCTGCATGACACTGAACACGGACCGCCGCATCACCTTCATAGGCAAGCGGCTTCTGGAGATTACGGGCAAGACCGGAGACGCCGCCTCCTACATGGGGCAGACCGTGGGCAAGTTCTTCTTCAACGACGAATCGCGCAAGACCCGCTCGGACGAGGCACTGGACACGCGCCGCAAAACCGAGGGCGAAATGACCATCGCCGCATCGGGCAGGGAGCATGTGCTGCACGTGAACGCCACGCCCATTTTTGATCTGGATAACCGCCAGATTGGGGCGTTCACCCTGTATTACGACCTTACCACCATACGGGCGCAGGAAGCGGAGATTCAGGCCAAGAACGAGAAGATCGCCTCCGTGGCTTCGCGTGCCATCCATATTGCCGAACAGGTTGCCTCTTCCGCAGGCGCGTTGTCCGGGCAGGTGCAGGGAGCCTCTGCCGGGGCCAGCCGCCAGTCTGAGCGCGCCTCGGAAACAGCGGCGGCCATGGAACAGATGAGCGCCACCTCCATGGATGTGGCCCGCAATGCCGCCAGTGCGGCGGACAACGCCGAAACCGCCCGCAAGCAGGCCAGCGAGGGGCAGCAGGAAGTGGAGCAGCTTATTGCCTCCATTGCCGTCATGCGCTCGCAGGCTGATGAACTCAAAGGCTTCATGGATAACCTTGGCGGGCAGACCGCCGCCGTGGGCAACGTGATTACCGTTATTCAGGACATTGCGGACCAGACCAACCTGCTGGCGTTGAACGCGGCCATTGAGGCCGCCCGCGCAGGGGAAGCCGGAAGGGGCTTTGCCGTGGTGGCGGACGAGGTGCGCAAGCTGGCGGAAAAAACCATGCAGGCCACGGGAGAGGTGGGCAAGGCCATTACCGCCATTCAGCAGGGGGCTGCCCTGTCCATAGAGGGCGTCAGCCGCGCCGCGCAGGCCGTGGAAACATCCACCGGGCTGGCGACCAACTCCGGCCGGACCCTGCGCTCCATCGTCACCGCCATAAGCGGCACGGCGGATCAGGTGCAGTCCATCGCCACGGCGGCGGAAGAGCAGTCTTCCACCAGCGAGGAAGTGAGCCGCGCAGTGGAAGATGTGACCCGCATAGCCGCAGAGACGGCACGGGGCATGAACGAGGCCAACCGGGCCATTACGGAACTGGCCGAGCGGGCCGAAGAATTGCAGCAGCTTATCCGCGTGATGCGGGAAGACTAGGCTGTACGATGCAGTGCATAAGCCCCGCACCGGCGATATGCCGGGCGGGGCTCAGCATGATGACAAAGAGTTCTTTGAGTTTTTTTTCGCCTCCGGCGGGCAGGG
>CAYRLL010000029.1:0-2800 GCA_964425115.1 uncultured Desulfovibrio sp.
CCCTGAAAAGACATTCATGTGGAATAGCGTTCGCCCGCGAAGCGATTTCCGACTGGCAAATGACTTCCGACTGGTAAAAGTCGTCTTACCGGCAAAAGTCGTCTTACCGGCAAAAGTCGTCCGACTGGCAAACAACGTCCGGCTGAGCCCCGACGCCTGACTGAGACCCGGCTCCTGACTGCGATATGGCGTCAGACGGGGACCCGACGCCTGACTGCGATACGATGCCAGACCGGCAAATGATTTTCAGCAAAAAATACCGTCACTCACCGGGAACAAGTTCGGCAACTCCCTGCACGCGGGAACAGAACAGCAACCGCACTTCGCGGTCCAGCCACGGGCGGGATTCGGGAACACGGCTGTGTCCCAGCAGCAGCCACGCGGGAATGCGCGCCATAGAAAGCGCTTTCGCCGTGGCGGGGCACACTCCCAACTGGGCAGCAATGTCCGCATCCGGCGGAACTATCTCCGCTATGTCCGTCACGGCACTCACTATGCGGGCGTCACCGGTGATGAATGCAGCCTGCGCAGGCGCAAACCGCAGCATGGCGTCAAACACGGTACGCCATGCCATGGGGGCCACATCCTCTGCATCGCCCGCGCCCTTGGAAACCGGCGTACCCAGCCCTACCGCTTCCGAAAGCTGAGAAAATTCCTCATCCGCATCCTCTGCGCCTATGGTCGCCCGCAACGAAGCCGCAGCCCCGGCGAACCTGTCCTTCAACTGCCGCAGTTCATGCACCCGCGCTTCCAGACTCCATGCCAGAATCAATGCCTTCTGCGCTGCCGCCGCAGAGTCACGCGGAGCCGGTGCCGCTATCCTCTTCTTTCCCTGTCCGGCAGAACCGCCCGAATCGGCAGAATTGGCATAACCGGCTGCCCCGCCCGAAGCTCCCTGCGAGCCGGAACCAATGCCCCCGGCAGACTCAGAGGAAAAAATATCCTCATCTTCAAAGCCTTCCAGCACCCCGGTTTCCGCAAACCGTTCCAGTTCCGCCATCTCACTGCGCAACGCCCGGTCGCCGGAATAAGGGTTCTCGTCCGGCTGCAGGGCCAGCGTCACCAAATCTCTGGTGTTCCGGTACCCTTCACCGAGCGACAACATTTCATTCAGATACGCCCGCGCCTCTGCCGGAGAAAAAACCAGTTCCGGCGAAACAAAAAACCGCTCTCCCGCTGCTCCGGGCAGCCCCGGCGAAACAAACCGCACACACTGCGGCAAACCGGAACAGGCCAGTTGCGGTTGCAGTCCCGGAACATGAAAAATTATCGGTGTCGTATTCATTGTCATTTCTTGTCTCAGGTTTCTGCGGTCATTTTTTACAGCACGCGCTGCCGGGTGCCGACTCACGCGGCACAAACCGCTGGCACATCCCCTCACATTCGGGCATCAGCAAAACACAGGCGTGGTCCATCGAGTATATGCAGCCAATGGCAGCGACCAAATCCGTAAACGCAGCGTCCGGCCTCTCCGCCGCACCGCCGTCATCTGCCTCTCGTCCATTTTCGTCCTGCTTTCGTCCGCCTCCACCACAGCCTTTGCAGCCTCCCCCGCGGGGAGTAAACGCCGGGCAACCCGCGCCGGGCGCGGGCATCGTGGCACAACGCCTCTGCCACATGCCCCCCAGTTCGTCCATGGAAAGAGAAAACCGCTCCCCCTGCTCCATCAACAAATCATACGCCGCCACATAGCGCACAAGCTCGCTACAGTGCCAGCCGGTTTCCAAGCCGGGATTCAGCTTTTCCTCATGAATACAATGCCCTGCGGCATACAAGGCGCATCGCACGCCCGGCATACGCAGCACAGCGGATCGCGTTGTTTTATCTGAAGATAAAGACACAGCTAAAACTACCCCTTTGCCGTGGCGAATGGCCACATCTCCATGCCCCCGTCCAGGACATACAGGTCAGAAGCTCCCAGCCCGCGCAGATGGCACGCCACGGAATAGGCGGCATCAGACGTGCGGCTTATGAGCACAATGGGCGTAAATCTGGGCACTTCATCCTGAAGCCGTTTCTTCAGCTGTGTAAACGGAATGTTGTATGAGTCAGGTATATGTCCGTTTTTCCATGCAATATTGTCGCGCAGGTCGAGCATAAAGAAATTGGCCCCCGCCTCTTTGGAGGCAAGCAGTTCGGCTGCGGAAATACCATACACTCTGTACAACAGCTTGTTTGCAAGAACAGCGGCCGCTCGGACCAGCAGCTCCCCGCCTCCTCCGGCAAGGTCAAGTGCTGCAAGCCTTTCCGCCGTCATGGAGGCGGCAAGGGCAGTAACAACACCATTGGCAATGGAATCCGCCCACAGACACCCTTCCTTGGCAACAATCTGTGCACCGAGAATCGCATGAGAATGCTTGTCGCATAGCAACTTTACAAGAACAGGTTCCCCTTGTTCCGATGCAAGACCGGGGGCAGATTTCAACAGGGAGAACTCAGGCTCAAATCCTGCCACAACAGCTTCCTTATGCGTCAACCCGACCTTGCAGGCCAGCAGCCCTGCACCGGCGGTACGCAGTGTACCGGCACTTCCGCCCCACCTGCCATTCTCGCTCACAAATCCTGCAAGATGATTGGCCACCACACGCGCCGCCCCAAGCACGGTCGCGTCACCGGCGGCAAAGACGGGAACCGTCTGGCCCGGCACCTGAAGCGGCAACCGGGACATGGCCACCCCGGAACCAATGATATACAACCCGTCAGGCCCGCAGTGGAAATGTTCGTCCACCGCAATCAGACCCGAGTCATCCAGTTCCACCCCCTGCTCTGCAATAATGGGGTGCAACGCACGCTGGGGTTC
>CAYRLL010000029.1:2900-8903 GCA_964425115.1 uncultured Desulfovibrio sp.
CATCCAGTTCCACCCCCTGCTCTGCAATAATGGGGTGCAACGCACGCTGGGGTTCCGTCCAGAAAAACACATCGCCTTCCACCATTCCTCCGCGTCCGTCCTGAACAGCCCGAAGCGCACCGCTTTCAGACAGGACCGGCATAAGCGACTCCAACCTGATGTCCGACCAGTCAACCACGGACAACCTGCCGTTTGCTGCCGCCGTGAACACCCTGTCCATCTCATCCCACATATCCGCATCGTATCCGGCATCAGAGGTGCGCACCCAGGTGACAGCAAGGCCGGAGTCCAACAACGGAGCAATCAGGGCAAGAGAAGCCACTCCGCCCACAATGACAGCTTTCTCAGGAGCGGTTTCCGCTATCCACGCATCCAGCATTGCTCCATCTTCAAAAGGCCACGGAACAACGTTTTCTGCCGCATGCAGGGCGCGGGGCAGGCGGGGTGAGGCATCCACCTCAAGCACCACCTGATTGAACCGTATCTGGATAAGACCCCGGGAAGCCTGAACAGCCACCACTTTCTGGGTAAAATCGATCTGCACGTTCCGGGCTTTGATGACACCGACCTGACGCGCCTCCATCATGGTTTCCGAAACCTGATGGGCGGCAGTAATCCGCGCAAAAGGTCCGGTCCCGCCTGCGGTGCGTTCTTCGCCACCGGGTACGACAAGGTTTACCTCAATTTCCGGTGCAAGCCGCTTGATGCGTGCTGCCGCCTTGGCACCAGCAAGACCCGAACTGACTACGACTATGCGCTGCATGAAAACCTTCCTCTCAAATATGGTTTGTTTCCTCACTGCAACAAGGGCCGCCAAAGGAGAACCGGAAGCAATCGGTGTGACCGAAGGCACCATAGGGTTACACGGTAAAAACCCCTGTTTACAGCGAGAGCACTCTTGTCATTGCAATATGTTATGCACCCTACACGGTCATGCCGTCTGACACAAGTAACGTATGACGCCCCATATTGCCTATGGCCGTTGCATACGATTGTCCTCGGGACTGCTATCCATGAGCCTAGACTTGCAATTCCAACGAGTTAGCGAAAATAAAACCCGTTACGAGCAGGACTTTCCCTTGACCTTAACCCTTCCTCTGTGTATAGGCTGCATCAATATCCCACGGAGGCAATGTATGTTCGGATTAGGTATGCAAGAAATTCTGCTGATACTCCTTGTGGTGCTGATCGTCTTCGGTGCCAACAAGCTTCCTGAAATCGGCGGCGGACTTGGCCGCGCGATTAAAAATTTCAAGAAGGCCACCACCGAGCCTGACGAAATCGATGTGACCCCTTCCTCCAAAAAAAAGAAGGATGACGACGAAGCCTAGTCCGCAACCACCTTTCCGCCATATTCTTGTGATTATGCAATAATAAATCCCGAAGGGCCTTGCGCTCTTCGGGATTTATTATTGCGGTGTGTACCGAAAAATTGTGGGCACGCCTCACGTTTTCCTTCGCAACCGGAAATCAATGCACGCATACCTTCTCACAACCACGCGGAATCCGCTCTAACTGAGAACGCGCCTACCGCCTTACCTGTCCTTCAGCGAGTATGAGAGACGCCTGTTGGCTGCATATTCAGCAAGACGGAATTCCAGCCGGGCCTTGTCCAGCACGGTGACAGTCCAGCGGCCGGATATACCTGCGGACTCCATGCGCACATCCTGCAACGAAACGCCATCCAGCACATCGGTCCATTCCAGCAGCATGGTGTCAAAAGCCTCCACTCCGTCCGGCGTGAACCACCCTTCAACGGCCAATACCGCAGAAGAAGTCTGGGTGGAAGAAGCCGCCTGAGCTGCAAAGAATCCTCCCCAGACTTTGTTCCACGCCTCTTCCAGCTTGGCTGCCTGAGCAAAACGGGGGGCCCCTGCTCCATCATGCAAAGAAACTGTCCACAGCTTGTTCGCCTGCTCCAGACGCAACTCCAGTTGCGCTCCGGATTCCGGGCGAACACCATAAAGAACATGCAATTTACCCAGTGTTTCCCATGTCTCCGAGGGCAGAGCACCATAAACTGGCCGGTAGCCCACAGGAGAACCAAGGGTGACGGGAATACCCAGCCTGCGCAATTCCTGCCTTACCGCTTCCCGGTTTACCTGCACGTCGACGGAAAGGATCTTTCCGTCAGCCGCTTCCTGCACGCCCAGCTCCGAGTAGCTGACAATAAAGGTCGTTCCGCTGGCCAAAAAATGCCCGCGCAGAAGAACCAGCCTCTCTTCGGGTATTCCGCCATGCGTCAATTCAGAAGCCTCAGCGGCAACCGCCTCCGCAAAGGCGGCAATACGTGCCGCATCTCTGGAAGCAGGCGGTGGTGAGGAGAATTTGCCATCAGCCGGGGGCGTTTCGTACCACATGGCTTCCACAACGCGCGCATGGGCAGCCGGCGGAATCGCAAACAGGCCGCCCAAAACCCCCATCATCGTCACCAGAACCGTGACACGGAAAACCATACTCAACATGTCCGTTCCGCCTTCTGTTTGGCTAGCAGGAACACGCATCGGGGAAAACCACCTGCACCTGCTCCGCATCTTCACCGGCACGGCGCTCTATGGAGCCAATAACCCACGCCGGCTGGTTAAGGGCCTCCAGACGCGCCATCACATCTTCCTGTATATCCTGGCTGACGATAAGAACGTATCCTATGCCCGTATTGAATATCTGTAACATTTCAGGCCAGGAAAGGTTGCCCTGCTCCTTCAGCCATTGAAATACCGGCGCAATATCCCAGCTGCCAAAAGTAATGTTGGCCTGCACGGTAGACGGCAGAACCCGCGGCAGATTGTCATAAAATCCACCACCGGTAACATGCACCATGCCCTTGATTTCAAAATCCCGAAGCAGGTTGCGCACTGTTTCCACATAAATGGCAGTGGGTTCCAGCAAAACATCCGAAACCGTGCGCTCCGTGCCGGGAAAAATGTCATTCCCGGACAGCCCGCTTTGATCCAGAATCTTACGGATAAGTGTAAAGCCGTTTGAATGTGCGCCAGTGGATGCAAGGCCGATGACAACATCATGCACGCGGATTCCGCTGCCGTCCACAATACGGGCGTTATCCGCTATGCCAACGCAGAAACCCGCCAGATCGTACTCGCCATCTGCATACATCGAAGGCATTTCCGCGGTTTCTCCGCCCAACAGTGCAGACCGGGCACGGCGGCAACCTTCCGCCACACCGGCAACCACCTGTTCTGCCTTATCCACATCCAACTTGCCGGTTGCAAAGTAATCCAAAAAGAACAGCGGCTTAGCGCCCTGAACAAGAATATCATTCACACTCATGGCCACAAGATCGATACCCACGGTATCATGCTTATCAAACAAAAAGGCCAGCTTGAGCTTGGTTCCCACGCCGTCCGTGGACGCGACGAGCACGGGGTCTTCCATCCCGGAGAGGTCAGGCTTGAACAGACCGCCAAACCCTCCGATATCGGAAAGCACACCATTGGTATGGGTGTTGGCAACGATGCTTTTGATTCTGCTCACAAGGGCGTTACCGGCATTGATATCCACCCCCGCCTCGGTGTACGCTCTCGCACGATCTTCAGGCATGTACATAGCTCCTTACACAGCGTATCTTCTAGATTTTCGGAAGCCTTTAATAGGCGTTTAAGCCCCAAAGAGCAAGGAGAAGTCGCGTGTGCTTATTTTATCTTACAATACAAAACGTTAGCAAAACAATACGCAGATCTTTGTGCTTTGCATTGATCATGGCGACCTTGCTGCCATTCCTGCCGCGGAATGTCTCGGCAGAGCAGCCATCCACCGCTGAACACAGAAAAAATTCGGTCCTCGGCACATCGTCCGGGGAAATTTTCATCGGGCGGGACGAAAACACGGGAGACTCAGTCATGCGCACGGCACCACTTCCGAGATACGATACCAATGCTACGGATGGTATCATGAATCAGCCCGCAATCAACATTGAAATAGCACCTCGCCTCAAGTATCCTGCACCATCAACAAAACCATAAGCCAAGCGAGGATAACATGTACCCGGCAGCCATGTGGAAGCCGCTGAAGGATGCAGCAGTGCAGTGCTGCCTGTGCGCACATGCCTGCGTCATCAAGCCCGGCAAAAGGGGACAATGCGGAGTGCGCAGGAACCTTGAGGGCACGCTCTTCACGGAAACGTATGACGCTGTCGCCGCTCTCAATCTTGACCCGGTGGAAAAAAAGCCGCTGTTCCATTTTCTGCCCGGCAGTATGACGCTGTCGTTCGGAACCATGGGCTGCAACATGCGTTGTGACTTCTGCCAGAACCACTCCCTTTCGGCTCCTCCACGCGAAGGCAATCCGGTTACAGGGCAGCCTATTCCTCCCCCCATGATGGTGGAGGAAGCCTTGCGGTGCGGGGCAAAATCCATTTCCTACACCTACTCTGAACCAACCATTTTTTTTGAACTTATGCAGGCCACCGCCCGCCTTGCCGCAGAAAACGGACTGCTCAACATAATGGTCTCCAACGGATTCCAGAGCCCGGAATGCCTTACCGCACTGGACGGGCTCATTCACGCCTGCAACATTGACCTTAAGGCGTTTTCCGAATCCTTCTACAGGGAGCGATGCGGCGCGCGCCTCTCTCCGGTTCTGGAAAACCTGCGCCATATACGCCGCATGGGGTGGTGGCTGGAAATAACCACCCTGCTCATTCCACATGCGAACGACACGGATGAAGAAATACGCGCCATGGCAACATTCATCAACGATGAACTGGGCAGTGACGTGCCGTGGCACATATCACGTTTCCATCCTGCTCACAAAATGCTTTCCACACCGCGCACCCCGGCGGCTGAACTGGAACGGGCATGGCAAATCGGCAAAGAGGCAGGACTTTGCTACGTATACATAGGCAATCTGCACGGGCACCCTTCGGAGCACACGTCTTGCCCTTCATGCGGAAACATTGTAGTCCGTCGAACCGGCTACAGAACAACCGTTTCAGGCATTCCGGCGTGCAGCAAGTGCGGCGTGCTCATACCCGGTATCTGGAATCCACCTACTGGGAGCGTCAACGCATGATTCTCGTGTACACCGGCAACGGCAAGGGCAAGACCTCTGCATCCGTGGGACAGGCAATCCGCGCCCTCGGACAAGGTTTTGTCGTCGCCTTTGGCCAGTTCATGAAGCGGGGAGATCAGGCCGGTGAGCAGAAGATTCTTTCTTCACTGCTGGCGGAACGCTTTCATGCCGAAGGCAAAGGATTCCTCAAGCGCCCGGAACAATACACCGAGCACCGGGAAGCCTCCCTTCAGCTGCTCCTTTGGGCAACGCATCAATTGGAAAATGTGGACATGCTCGTACTGGATGAGGCACTATATGCCCTGAAATCAGGGCTTCTCCATGAAGAAGAACTGCGCAGCCTGATAGACAAGGCCCGGACGCGAAAGGCCCATCTGGTTCTCTCCGGCCGCGATTGCCCGCGCTGGCTCACGGACGAAGCCGACATGGTGACGGAGATGACGGAAATCAAACACCATTACGCGCAGGGCATTCCCGCGCAAAAAGGCATCGAATTCTGATGGATCCCATGGTGCCGGTGCTGAACACGGAAGCTGCGCTGCACCGCATGTGCGGCGACACGGAACTGCTCCGCCTGCTTCTGGACACCTTTCTGGAAGACGCTCCCGGCAAGGTGCAGCGCATACAAGCCTATGCCGAAGCGGGAGACGCCTTTCACGCCTCCACGGAGGCCCATGGACTGAAGGGTGCCGCCGCCACTGTGGGAGCAGAGCGCATCGCGCTTCTCGCGCAGTCTCTGGAAAAACTGCTCCGGGAAGGCATGCCCGCCACCGAAACTCTCCGGAGCCATCTTCACAAGGAAAAGGCCCCTCATAACCAGCCCGACGCAACTCCTCCGCCCCTTTTCGCCGGGCCAGACAGACAGGTCTTCTCCACCATGCTGAACACCATCCGCGAAGAACTGGAACGCGTCCGCCTACTTCCGCTTCCATTCTAATTCCGCCCTCCCCAACACCCCCGGTGGCTGCTTCACCT
>CAYRLL010000029.1:9003-30654 GCA_964425115.1 uncultured Desulfovibrio sp.
GCTTCACCTGTTTATGACACACAAAACAAAAAGGGCTTACAGACAGCATCTGCAAGCCCTTCGAATAATCTATGGTCGGAGAGACAGGATTCGAACCTGCGACCCTCTGGTCCCAAACCAGATGCGCTACCAACCTGCGCTACTCTCCGTTCCGTGTAGGCGGACAGATAGAGCAAAGCGGTGTGACTGGCAAGGAAAAAAAGAACATCACCAGAACAGGTCGCCCGGCACAGAGCAGGTGTTCAACGCCCCATACTTCGGCTAACCCGCCTACACTGGCTGCGTCACCAACGGACGGCGGGCAGAACAGTTCCCGGCCTGCTGAAGAGGTGCAAGCGGCAGCCTGATATACACCTGAAAACCACCATCCTTGCCGTTTTCTCCCCACACCATGCCCCCGTGGCGCACAGCCACATGGCGGGTGATGGCAAGCCCCAAGCCTTTTCCTTCCAGACCAACGGCTGACCTACCGTCCCGCCGCAAACCCGGCGGGACGCCACCTGACATTGCTCCACCGGCGCCATGTACCAAAACGCTCCGGTCAACGCCCGAGACGTTGCTGGGAAAATTGCAGATGCCACTCCCCCCGTCCCCCCCTGCCGCATAACGCTGCTCCTGCGCCTGCACGAAAGGCCTGAAAATAGCTTGCAAATCTTCTTCCGCAACACCATTTCCCGCATCACGCACGCAAATGGTCACTGCCTTGCGCCCCGCATGCACACATTCCCAAAAATCCACAACAACCTCCGTGCCCAATGGAGTATGGCGTATTCCGTTACGCACCACGTTCTCAAGCATCCGGAACAGCATTTCTCTGTTCCCTTGCAGGCGCATGCCGGAAAGAATCTGCCCGGAGGCAACCCTCTTACCCGTGGATTCCGCCTCAAAACGTGACTCTGCAATTACCTGCTCTACCAACTCGGCTACATCCACCGCTTCAGTCTGCACTGCACCTCGCTGCGCTTTGGCAAGGTCGAGCATCTCGTTGGACAACGCTCCGAGCCTGTTGGCGTCACGGCGTATTCGGTCAAGCAGCTTGTCCGAATCGGAAAAACCTGAACGCCCTGCCAATTCCACCGCCAGCGACATACGGGAAAGCGGAGAACGCATTTCATGTGATATTTCGCCAAAAAGCCGTTGCTGTTCCGCGTGAAGCGACTCCATCTGCTCAGCCAGTGCATTAAATTCAAAGGCCAGCTTAGCCAGTTCGTCCCCTCTGGCAACAGCTCCCAGATTCACGCGCGCGTCATACTCGCCATGGGCAAGCCTGCGCAGGGCTTTACGCAGTTCTTTTGCCGGTCCCTGCGTCATGCGGGCCAAAAGCAGCAAAATGCCCCCGGCTACCAGTATTGCGGTGGCGCGTAACAGCACCCACAACACAGCATCCTCTTCTTCCATGCCTGTTCGGAGCACCATACCCGCAATGTAATAGCCAGAGCCGTTTGAAGCGATAAAAGGCATGGCTTGCTCCTTCCACATTTTTCCCTTGTCAGTCGAATTCCATATTCTTCTGATAACGTTTCCCTTTTCGGCAGCCATCAGCGCAAGTTCCTGCAAACGCGGATCATGTCCTGTGCCCGAAACGGGTACCAGATTGGCATCAAACAGCATGTAAACAGCTCCAGCCCTGGACTCCCAGTCCGCCCCCACGCTTCCTGAGCCTCCACCACCCTCGGCCAGGCGCAGAAGCATTTCCGCCGCCATGGACAACTCCCGGACGCTGTCTTCACGCAGACGGGATGCTATCGGCCCTCTTTCCAGCACATGAGTGCAAAAGAATAATGATAACGCCACGGTGCCGGAGGCGATAAGCACAAATGCAACGCAGCGGAGGAGCCAAGTCTTCACTGGGCATCCCCCGATATTCTGAAAAATGCAGAAGTTGCGGGCACATCAGACGAGGCGCTATCCTCCCACGGAGAAGCCTGATTGAAGAAATACCCAGCCCCGCGAACCGTAACAATACGGTCGCCTCCTCCCGGTGCGGAGCCCACCTTCCTGCGCAGATTGCTCATATGCACGTCAATACTGCGGTCATATGCGGCCAGCTCCCGCCCCAACGCTTTTAATGATATTTCGTCTCTTGTTACTATATCACCCGCTGCATCCATCAGCATTTCAAGAATAGTATATTCCACAAAGGTCAGCGCAACCGCTTCACCATTGCGCTGCACCATGCGCGAGATTCTGTCCAGAACAAGGTCATCAGCCACTATCTGCCGAGCCCTTTGCGCGGTCATTGCCTTGGCCAGACGGCTGCGGCGCAGCACCGACCGGATGCGGGCAAGCAACTCTCTTGGCACAAATGGTTTTGCCAAATAGTCGTCTGCTCCCATCTCCAACCCAACGATGCGGTCCACGTCTTCGGCCCTTCCAGTCAACATAACTACGGGAACCTGTGACTGGGTACGTAACTGAGCCAGAACCTCAAAGCCGCTGGCATCCGGCAGCCCTACATCCAGAACGACCATATCGAACGTCCCGGATGCCGCCATGGCCAGCCCTTCCCCTCCAGTTCCGGAAAAACGCAACACAAATCCCTCAGGGGTGAGATAGTCTTCAAGGAGTGCGCAGAGTTCCGGGTCGTCATCAATAAGCAACAATGTGTGCATGTCATTCCCCTATGATGTGGCACATTTTTCCCAACACCGCGCTGCAAAAAAGCATGCAAGATCAGCACCATGATTCAATAGTGAAATGTTAAGATTGGTAAAGGCCCATTTTGCGTACGCAAAGTGATTTTAACACTCACTTAAGAGACAAGGACAAATGAAAGACATATATACAGAGACGTAAGACGGCAGGAAAAGGCTACACCTTTCCTCTGAAAAAATACTCCAATAGTGGCGCATTGTTCTCACACCGCCAACCGAGAACGTCATTATTGGAGGTTAGTATGAAATCAGCAGCCGCACAGCAGCCACGCATGGGCAATATGCCGCAGGTGGTTCATGGAATTTGCCAGGCAGACATTGCTGCCTGTCTCATGGGTGACAGGCGTGCATGGCAGGAATTTGTTTCCTGCTACAGACAACACATTTCACGGGTGGTCTCATGGACCCTGCGCCGCCACAGCCCGCAACTTCCCCTTACGGAAGAAGTGGAAGATGTGGTGCAGGAAGTTTTCATGCGCCTTATCCGTGGCAACTACCGTCTTCTGGAATCATGGAATCCGCAGCGCGGCACCTTTGCCACATGGCTCACCGTGGTTTCACGCAGCGCAGCGCTTGATACCCTGCGCAACTCCAGAAACAGGGTCTTAGCCCAATCAATGCACCTTTCTTTGGATGAGTGCCCGGAACTGTTAGCAGAAGTCAAATCATCGACAGATACGCTTCACATTCCTGAAGGTATTTTGACACCGCGACAGAAATCCGTTCTTTTGCTCATGTTTGAAAAGGATATGACTGCGGAAGAAGTTGCCGCATTCCTTGATATTGCTCCGCAAACAGTGCGCAGCACGATGCACTCTGCCATGCTAAGGCTCAGGGAGCACATGAACAGCTCATGCGAAAATAGCCTTTAATATCCAGAGAGTGTAAAGAAATGAAAACGTTAATGTTAATGACAATCAAGAGGTTTAATTACAGATAGATAGACTATGTAAAACGAAATTTGAAATTTAATGACACTCCATGAATCTGTCGAAGAGCAGGCATGACACACTGGCACAGCATCACAGGAATGATGCCTGAACTCATGACAACAACTTCATGGAGGAAGTATTATGTCACTTGCAATTAACCACAACTTAATGGCGGCCAATGTTGCCAGAAACCTGAGTACTTCGTATGGCAAGCTGGAAACATCTACCCAGCGACTTTCGTCAGGCCTGCGTATCAACAATGCTGCGGATGATGCAGCCGGCCTTGCCATCCGCGAGCTCATGCGTTCCGATGTTTCCGCTCTCAATCAGGGCGTACGGAACGCCAACGATGCAATTTCGCTGATCCAGACGGCAGACGGCGCACTTTCCGTCATCGATGAAAAGCTCATCCGCATGAAGGAACTTGCGGAACAGGCAGCCACGGGTACCTACACTTCGGACCAGCGTCTCATCATCGACTCTGAATATCAGGCCATGGCATCGGAAATCACCCGAATCGCCAACGCCACCGACTTCAACGGCATTCACCTGCTGAACGGCAACCTTTCCAGCAGCACACACGACGGAAGCGGACTTTCCGCAACAGGAAAGCTGAAGGTGCACTTCGGCACAGCCAATGACTCGGCCGAAGACTATTACTACATCCAGATCGGCACTACCACCGCATCGGCCCTTGGCCTTGGCAACCAGACCACTGCCGGACGCGCCGGGTTCGCAATATCCACCCAGCAGTCTGCTCAGGAAGCTCTGGAAGCCATTGACCGGGCCATCATCTCCAAGGACAACATCCGGGCAAGCCTTGGCGCACTGCAAAACAGGCTGGAAAACACCATTTCCAACCTTCAGATCCAGGCCGAAAACCTGCAGGCGGCCGAATCACGCATCTCCGACGTGGACGTCTCTCTGGAGATGACCGAATTCACGCGTCAGCAGATACTCACCCAGAGCGCAGTGGCCATGCTCTCTCAGGCCAACTCGCTGCCGCAGATGGCACTGCAACTCATAGGATAACCCACCGTCACAAAAGAGATCCGGCCCGTCACCAGATGTGGTGGCGGGCCGCTTGCTTTCTTTCATCGAACATCAGGCAGAAAGAAAGAAAGAAAGAAAAAAAGAAGAGGGAGGGCGGCGTGTCAGGTGGAGACCATCACTGTACACGCAGGCAAAAGGCAATAAAGGCCACAGATCGCAAGCCTGCGATCAATCCAGCTGCGCCAGCAACGATTCCAGCGAAGTGTTTATGTTTTCGTAGTTTCCGAGCGTGGCTTCCAGCCGGGCATATTGCAGCACAAGACGAGCCTGTAAGCGCTCAATCCGGGCTTCTTCACTCGCTATAGACTTGGCATTATTGTCAATGATGGACTGATAGCTGTTTTTGATAATAACCAGCGTGCCGGATTCCAGATCAGTAATACGAGCTAATTCATCAATGGTTTCGTTTATCTTGCCCTGACGAATGGCTACATCGCCACCGTGTGTTCCGTCCGAACGGTTGGCTACCCCCACCAGCAACCCCTGCTCGGGGTATCCGCTCGCGCCGGTCACAGTCCACTCCTGAGCATCCACGATAGCGGGGTTACCGTTTATGGTCGCCCCCACCAGCACTCCATCCACTATCTGGTACTGCACATCATACAAGCCGCCTTGTGTGAGCTTGGCGATGGATGATTCATATGTCAGGTCGCCGGTATAACTCACACCGTCCGCCTCTGCTGAAAACAGACGGGCAACGGCGGTGGCGTCTTTTTTGAGAGCGGCTTCCAGCTCATCATAATCTATAATCAGCAGGCCAAAGTCTGTTGAGCTTGTATCCGATTCCGTTTTAATACCAACGGCTGATAAGCTGCTGTAGACATCCCCCTCACTGCTGGTGGCATCATACCGCTTAAACCCAACACCAATGCGGGATAGAATGTTCTGCAAACTCTGCTCAACAATATCCATTCCGTAATTGCCACGTAACTCATAAAAAGTAGTAGTCTCATTATCATAGCTCTCATCTGTGCTCACAGCATCCAGCGCTGATATTGCCATACGTATTTCATTGGTCAGATTAATGAAATTTTCAATATTGGCAATAATGGCATCTGTGTCGGTCACCACGGTAACCCGCTCACCATTGCTTCCCGTGACATTGTTCAGGGTAAGCGTCAGCCCCTCGATAACATCATCCACCACGTTCGTACTGCGTTCTATCCACTCATCCGCACCTGGGGGGTAGCCATCCACTTTCATTTTGGCGTTCTGAGCAGCCTGCGTATTCACAAAGTCCTCTGAACTCAACCCTGTCATCGTTGAGCCAGTTACCTGAATGGTGTTTCCTGCACCAAGGTCCATGCCACGAAGCTGCAGGTGCCACTCAGTCCCGTCGTTCACAAGGCTGGCGCGAACTCCGTCATTAAGATCGGCATCGGCATTGATGATATTCACCAACGTCTGCAATGTGGTTCCGGCGGGCACGTTTACCGAATAATCTGTATTGCCGTATTTGAGAGAGAAGGTTGCTGCTGATGTCGTAACCACATCGCCGGACGATGCCCACCCATAGGTACCGGACCAGATATCATTCTGAGCCAGCTGATCCACCACCACGGAATGTGTGCCGGGAAGCGCATCCGCTCCCGCAGTAACCCCCAGCGTTGAGGAATTGGTGGATGAGGCTGTCTTTACCAGAAACTTGTTTACAGAATTCAGTTCGCTCAGAGCGTTTTTGTATTCCACAAGCTTGGTGTTGATCTCCTGCACCAGTTCTTTTTTGGCGGTCCACTGTTTCTCCCACGCCTTCATGCGGTTCAGGCGATGGCTTTCCAGATTGACCGTCGCTTCGATGATGGAATCAAAGTCCGTTCCCGAACCAAGGCCGGTAAACGTGATGGAACCAGACCAATATTCGCTCATGGTTCCTTCTCCTAAATATAGTTGAGCAGGCTCATCTTCATAACTTTGGCCGAGGTAGAAAGCACCGCCTCGTAAATGTACTGCGCCCGCGCTATATCCGTTGTAAGTTGCGTGACGTCCGCATCCTCAATGGCAGACCTGTGGATTTTTGCAGCTGATGACCCCACGTCAATTGCCGCCTGTGCGAATTCAACGCGCACTTCCCGTCCGCCGATGGCTCCCTGTGCTGTAGAAAGCACCTCATGCGCAGCCCCGAACGCCTCCAGCATGGCGCTCACACCATCCTGATCGTTCGTTTCCAGAAATCCTATAAATTTGCCGATGCTCTCGAACAAATTCCCGCTTGAAACGTCCGGCCCCACCACGGTGGTAGTGCCCTCCTGACTTACGACACCGCCAAATATATCCGCCCCCACACTGTTTATCTGCACCGTGCTGGTCTTGCCGATATTCAGGTACAGGGCGGCGTTATGCGGCTCGACAATAAACTGATCACCCACCAGCACTGCGTTGCCACCGTTTGAGGCAAGGGAAACGAAACCACCGGGAACCGCAAAGGTGGCGCTGGAAGTTACATTCCCTTCCACCCATGTGGAGCCTTTATCCAGACTATACGCATACGTTACAGGCCCAGGGAGTGTTGCATCAGACGTTATGCGAATGGCTACGGAGGTGCTGAACACCCCATCTGCCGATGCGGTTACCGGGGAGCTGCCGTAATGATAGACTGTTTCATCCCCCTGCATGTCTCCCGTATAAAAGGCCGCAGGCCGTATCCACAACGCAGTGCCGTCTCCCTGCCCTGCCGTTTCAGTGGCAACAACAGCAGAACCAGATACCATTTCTGCCTTTGCAGTGCCAAAATCCAGCACGGTACTGCCGGCAACAAGCGTACCAGTCTGCCATGTTGTGCCGCAGTCCGTGGAATATCTGTAGTTCAGCTCATCCGTTCCCACAGTTCCTGAATCTACAAATTCAACATAGATACTGCTGGTAGCGGAACCCGAGACTGCCAGAACCGCCCCATCATCCAGCACGGCATCCCGTACCGTTGCGGAAAGCCCCATTTCATACGCGTTTCCACTTGTCATGGACCCGGCGAAAATGGATTTTCCTGCGTATTCGGTATTGGCTATACTGACCATATGAGCCATGAGTTCGCGCGCTTCCTGAGCGATCATGGCGCGCTGGTCGCTTGAGAGGGTGCCCGTTGCCGCCTGCTCCGCCAGTTCCTCCAGACGAGTGAGCACCTTGCTTGCCTCACTCAATTCATCATCTGCCAACGAAAGCCATGCCTGCGCCGTGGAAATGTTTTCGGAATATTGCGTAAGCTGACTGAGGTAGCTGTTCAGGTCCAGCGCCCGTGCCATCCCACCGGGATCATCAGAGGGCCTGTTTATACGTTTTTGCGATGAATTCTGCTCATTTAAACGAATAATTTCCGCGAGCGACTTGTTCATGCTGCGCACGGACTGGTCAAACATCATGTTTCTGGAAACTCGCATCGTCCGCTCCCGATCATGATTTGAGGGAAAGAATGGTGTCGAACATCTCGTTCGCCGTCTGGATAAGCTGGGCCGCCGCCTGATAAGACTGCTGGTATCGGGTGAGGTTCGCCAGTTCCTCGTCCATATTTACCCCGGCCACTTCCTGCTGCGCTGTATCCAGCGCCTTGGCGATGGACGAGTTGTAGGTATAGCTGCGCGAGGCGGTATCCATATCAGTGCCCACCTTGGCGATTACGGAATGCAGGTGCTGACTGAAAGTCTGGTTTGCAGAGGAATGTACGGAATCCAGTTGCACCTTCAGCGAGGCGATATTGGATAAAGCCAGCGCATTCGTATTGTCGCCAGAAGCGACAATCCCCGTACCATCCACCACGCTGGCGTTAATCCTGCCGTTGTCGGCAAGGATACGGGAGTCGACCTGTATGTCGGAAATGCCGCTGCCCTCGAAGAAGGTATTAATACCTGTTGCGGCAAGGATGCCTGTGGTATCTCCGGCAAAATCATATGCAACGCCGGATTCCGCCTGAATGATCAGCCGCCCGTCCGAGACTGTCGCTGAAAGCTGACCGGAATACGTGGCATTAATGGCTGTTGCCACATCGTTCAGCGAATGCTGCTCGGGATCGAATGTGCTTATGCCGGGAGGAGTTACAGAACTGAAATCCAGTGCCGTAACCCCCAGAGGATCGCCCGTTGCCTCATCGTAGAGCGCAATGGAAAGGCTGCCCCCTGTCAGCTTGTCCGCATAGGCAAGCTGCGTGGAGCCGAGGGGAATGGAGGCATCATTCACCGCATTGTTTGCGCGAGCATAGGTATAGTGCTCTGCTCCGGCACCCTGGCTATGTTGAGAGTTCATCTGCCAGATAAGCTCTTTGGCAAAGGCATCCATCTCTTCCATATATGCCGTGATGGAATGATCCCGGGCCTGAAAAAGACCGGCAATACTGCCACCGCTGAGCCGATTGGTCCGGGAACCGGAGGAATCCTCATACGGCGTGATATTTACTTTGCTTGAGGTGGTGCGATACCAGTACAGTCCGGATTTGGGGACCACGGTAAAGGCATCGCCGACCCCTGCATCCTGTGAGGCAATGGCATTGGCGTCTGCCGATGTGCCGAACCATACGGAAACGCCTTCTATCTGCACCCTGTCTTCATACCCGCCCGCAGTGTAGGTAATGACATTGCCGCCGGAATCCGTGAGCCATGTCTTGCCGCCATCAAGCGAAACCTTGAATGTGGCGGCCGAGGCTGAACCGTCTGTCGGCCCGGAAGTGACGAACTCTAGGGTCAGCTCGTTGGAACCGGTGCCATCAAAGTATACCTGACCGTCATACGAGGAGCCGGAAGAAAGGTTCGTGAACGCCTGCGGCCCCTCATAGGCCAGAGTATATGCCTTAGATCCATCCACGAGCGTTTGCCCTTGCGCCGTGAGCACTGTGTACTGACCGTTTTCCTGCCGGATGACGTTCAGTTCAATGAGCGACGAAAGTTCACGCACGGCCACATCCATGGCGTCCTGCAAGGTGGCGTCTGACGGGCTTGTCACAATCTGGGTATTATATGCCGCAATGGTGGACATGAGGGTATTCGCCTTGCTCACCTCATCCGCAATGGCTGCATCTGCTGCCTGTCGCGCCGCCTGCAACGACTCATCAAGCGTTCGCAACTGATCAGCAAGCGTTGTGGCATATTCCGCCAATTCCAGTCGGTACGCCTCACTGGATGCATCCTGAGCAAGCGCGCTCAGACTGCTGAAGAAGGTATCAAGCGCAACGGACAGCCCGTAATCCTCCGACTGGTTGAAAAGCTCTTCCACGTAAGAGAGGGTCTGCGCCTGTGCGCTCCAGTAACTGGCCTTGGAGTTGGCACCAAGGTACTGCTGTTCAATATAGTAGTTGTAGTGACGGGCAACCTCCTGCACATCCGCCCCCGTGCCGAGGAACAGGGATTTGTAGCGGATGCTGTCGGAGGTTTCATAATTCACCGTGCGGCGGCTGTAGCCCACCACATCGGCATTAGCCACATTCTCACTGGTGACGTTAATGCCCACCTGAGCATTCATGAGAGCCTTGGTGGCAATGCTGTATATGCCATTTATGGTCATGCCCTGCCTCCGTAGCTTTGTCTGAATGGAAATATCGAAACCGTCTTGCTGGAGAACAAGCCGACTGCATCATTCCGGGCAGCAGGCCCGTGTTCCGCCGCATCCGCATCAGAATGCGGCGGAACATCGCACCATCTGCCTGCGCGCAGCGTCGCTGGCTGTGTTTTTCTCTACAGACCGCTAGCGCTTCAGGTTGATGGCTTCCTGAAGCATGGTGTCCGCCGTAGTAATGACCTTGGAGTTGGCCTGATAACCGCGTTGGGTTGTGATGAGGCGCACCATCTCTGTGGACATGTCCACGTTGGACTGCTCCAGCGTGTTGGCGGAGATGCTGCCGTAACTTGAGGTATTTGCCCTGCCGATACGGGCTGAACCGGAATCGGACCCTTCTGAGTACAGGTTGCCACCCTGCAGGATAAGCCCCTGCGGATTATTGAAATCCGCAAGTGCCAGTACAAACAGGTTGATTATACGGCCGTTGGAATACTGCCCGCTCACCACGCCATCGCGATCCACGGAAATACCTTGCAGGTACCCGGTGGCATAACCGTTCTGGCTCTGGTCATAGGTGGATGAGGCGGAGTCGTAGGCGGTGCTGGCACCAGCCTGCAAATCAGGCTGGGCAACATTGAACAACGAGTTAAAATCGTTGCCTAAGGCAGCGGCATTGGCTGTGGCACCGTTCCAGCCTGTTCCGTCGTTCTGCAAGCCGAGGTTCAACTCAATCGCCTTGGCATTGGCGTCTGTAGTGAAGTTGGCGTTGGGCGAACCGGAGAAGTTGGCCGTAAACACCGGGTAGCCGTTGTCGGAAAACTCTGCGGGGGTCCAGTTGTTCAGATCCTTAAGGTCCCCCGTTGCGCCATTACCCAGCGTGAACGCGGTCATGCCCTGCATGATGCCGGAAGAATTGAAGGTTATGGTGCCCGCCATAAGCAGACCCGCTGCCGATGTGGTACCGACCTTCTGACCGTCCACGGTCCTTCCGTCCGAAGTGGGGTCGCAGGTGACTATGTATTCCCACACCTGATACCCGCCCGCCTGGCTGGTGACAGCCGGGTCAGAGACACGGTCGAAATAGACCGTCAGTTCGTGCCCGGTTCCTGCCTCGTCGTACACGGTAATTGTCGTTTGATACGCGTACTTGGAGTCACCGATGGGGGTGTCGTCAGAGCCATCCCATTCCGAGAACATAGCGAAGAACGGATTGGCGGTATTGGTGGAATTGTCGTCATCTGTTTTATCCAGATTGACGGAGAGCGATATCTTGCTGGTTGCGGATGGCGGAGACTGGTAGGACGTGAGGCGCAGGTCGGTCAACGCTCCCTGTGTTTGCACCACTCCGGCGGAAGAGGTCTTCTCCGCTGCTTTCCAGCCCTGTACCCGGTAGCCATGGGCGTCCACCAGATATCCGTACTGATCGAATTCAAAGTTTCCGGCACGGGTATAGTAGCGGCTTCCCGTGGTGGGATTGTTCACCATAAAGAAACCGTTACCGCCAATGGCGACAGCGGTGTCTGAGGTGGAGGACTCATACGAGCCCTGCGCGAAGTTCTGATAAATGCTTGAAACTGTTGCACCATGTCCTACCTGGTTCAAGCCGTTTGCGGTAGAGACTGTGGAGTAAAACACGTCTTCGAACTGCGTGGTGGCGGATTTGTAGCCGATGGTGCTGGAGTTTGCGAGGTTGTTGCCGATGACGGACATGGCCTGGCTGTGCACGGTAAGGCCGGAAATTCCCGCATACATGGAACCGCTGATACTCATGATTCTTCTCCTTGTGTTTTCTGATGCGGGATTACGAGTCGGTGCCGCCCGTATCGGTCGAAGAACTTTTTCCTGTTATTTTACTTACATAAAGAAGCTCAACCATTCTGCCATCGCTCAATTCCAGCACAGTGGTGCCGTTGGATGTGGTGATCCCCACAACTGTTCCGGAAACTTCTGATGAGACATTCACACTGTTGCCATCGGCATCGTAGGCTTCAAAACCCACGTAATATGTGCCGTTTGCTGCAGCGCTACCGTTGGTTTTAGTGCCATCCCATGTAAAAGTATGTTCATCACCTGATGTGCTGCCCAAAGAAACACTTGCTACTATATCCCCGTCTGCATTGTAGATATGAGCGGTAACGGAAGCGCAGTCCTTGGCGGGCGTGAAATACACATCCGTACATCCTGAATCTGTTTTTGAAATTGAATATCCTGCAGCGACAACATCTTTTCCAATATATGATACTGCACCATTTACAGTGATGACATTAAGCAGTTCGGAGACTCCGGACATGCTTTCGTTCAGAGCTGTAAGCTGTTCAAGGCTGGAGAACTGGGCAAGCTCTGCAATCATCTGTGCATCCTCAACAGGATTGAGAGGATCCTGATTCTGTAATTGCGCAATGAGCAAAGTAAGAAACTCATCCTTTCCCAGACTTGACGATGACGTTCCTGATGATGAAACATACGATGCATTGTTATATGACACTGCGTCTGTATACATACCAACCCCTCATTACTGCTCACAAAACATAGTTTCTTTTATGCACAACCTGAGCTCCAGAATGTCCGACCTGCACTCTCTGCAAGATGCCATATGCTCTTCAAAATTTTTTCGAAATCTTGGTGAAAGCATCTTATCAAGATATCCTGCCATATCGTTATAACCAGGACAAAACGTTGAAGACCTGGAGAGACCTTCATCCATTGAGCCTCCCCACAAAAAGACACCTGCATCACTAAGTGATTCCCTATTCTTCATGTGACCGTCCCTTCAAATATGCAGTGCTTATTATGAGGTACGTACAAAAGAGCACCTTTCATCCATTATGGAGTTACAAAGTTATGCAAAGACTTGCTGTGAAATATAAAGAAAGATTAAGAGAGGGAGCGGTGCCGGATTGCCCACCTGCAGACGACTGGGAGGAACCGCAGGGAGTACCGGACGTGCGGGGACTGGACGAAAACAGGACGAAAACCGGACGAGAACCGGTGTGCGGCTATGGTGAGGACTGAACATGAATTTTCATGTTCCTGTCAGAGGACAGACGCCGCCATGATCGACTCACAATGGGAGACAGACCATTCGGACCAGAAGGTCGGATGGCCAGAAGGTCAGATGGACAGATTGTCAGATGACCAGATCGTCTGACCGGACAGGTCAGGCCCAAAGGCTAAATCCGACAGACAAACGGGCTTGCCTTTACCTGACCGGAAGGATAACGTGCCGTTCTGCATTTCAGACATTCTGCAACTCCGACAACCAGCCATGACGATGTACGCAATTACTGCCGACCGCGCCCCCGCGCGGACATACCCGCACGCCAACGCCGCCGCACGCCCCGATGCGCCCCTGGATAGCCGCAACGGTGACGCGACCTGCCGGGTGCGTCCGGAGGGCTGCGCCTTCCTTGATTCAGGCCGCGATTGCGGCTCCCTGCCCCTGCGTACCCGCACGTCTTTCTGACCCGTTTTCAGACAGCGCCTTTGCGGGGTTCCGGCCATGTGCCGGAACCCTTTTTCTTTGCGCGGCGCGACCGCCATGAACAGGAGTTCACATGCTTCAGCTTTCTTCAAAAAACCCTCAGGCCCTTGTTCCCACGGATATTGTCTTTCAGACCCCTTACTGGGCCGATGTAAAATCCAGGCTGGGCTTTATGCCCATGGCCTTTGACCTGTACACTTCCGACCGCTGGGGTGATGTGCTGGTACTGCTGCAGCAGTATGAGACGGACGCCACGCTGGCCTATGTGCCGCAAGGCCCGGAGCACGCCCCCGAACAGGACAGCTACGGCGTGTTTCTGGAGGAATTGTCTGAATCTCTTGCGGAGCACCTGAACCGCGACGTGGCGTTTATCCGGTATGACCTGCCGTGGGAGTCGCCCTATGCCGAATCCATTCGCAGCGGCGAGCTGAACGAATACCCGGAGGCACGGATACGTGAAATGCGGATGAACATGGGAACCCGGTCATGGAACCTGCACAAAACAGGAATGGATATGACCGTAGCCAGTTCGCTTATGGTGGATTTGAAACAGTCAGAAGAAGAGATACTGGCCCGGATGAAGCCGAAAACACGCTACAACATAGGGCTTGCGCTGCGCAAAGGAGTGGTGGTTGAAAGGGCAGGTACGGATATGCTGCCCGCCTTTCACGACATGTACTGCCGCACGGCCCGGCGCAACGGATTTCGCCCCTGCGAATACCGGCAGCTTCTTGCCTTGTTTCAGGTCCGGGCAGAGAACCCCGGACGACCGGAAATCCTCTTCCTCATGGCACGGCGCGGACAGGACCTGCTGGCAGGGGCCATTGTGGCTGTCTCCGGCTGTACGGCGAGCTTTCTTTACGGTGCCTCTTCGGACACCCACAAAAACCTCATGGCACCGTATGCCATGCACTGGACAGCCATGCGATGGGCACGGCAGCGCGGCTGCACTGCCTATGACATGGGAGCCGTTTCTCCGGGGTGGGATGAGGCCCACCGCTTTCACGGCCTGTACCGCTTCAAGACCGGCTTCGGAGGACAGATTGAGTTGCGCAGCGGGTCATGGGACTATCCGCTGGATCAGTCCAAATATCAGGTATTCCGCAACGCGGAGAACCTGTGGCGGTATCAGGGTGGATGAAAGCAAAAAAGAAACTTCATGCCTGTCACATGGTCAAACTGAAAAAGCATACGAACCAGATGGATTGCATCAGAGTGGAGCATATCCCTCGTGAACGCGGAACTGCTCTCTGACACAGATATGCCACCCAACCAGCCGCAGACTGATACATTTAAGAGAAAGGTGGGGCACGAACAGAAACCTGATCGCAGACGGCACGCACAGGTTCAACGATTTACATCTCTCCTCCATACAGGGTAATAGACACCCATGCTCAAAATACTCATCGTCGATGACGAGACAAACATCCGCAAAACATTGTCCTACTGCCTCGCGGCGGAAGGTCATACAGTCATTGCCGTCAGTAACTCGGCTGATGCCGTGGAAGAGGCCAAGCGAAGAGCCTTCGACATGGCCTTTGTTGATCTCAAGCTTGGAGAGGAAAACGGGCTGGACGTCATTCCGTTGTTGCTGGCTGACACCCCATGGACGAAGGTTGTGGTCATTACCGCCCATGCATCCATTGAAAGCGTTGTGGAGGCCATGCGGTGTGGGGCCGTGGACTACATTCCCAAACCATTCTCGCCGGATCAGGTCAGGATGCTGACCAGTCGTATTGCCCGTCTTCGCGAGCTGGAAACGCAAATAGTGGCCCTTCGGGAAGACATGCAACGCTTGGGGCCCGTAAATCGCGTGCAAAGTGCTAATCCCACCATGCAACGGGTGATTGAGCTTGCAAAAAAAGCAGCTCCCTCGGAAGCAATTGTCCTCCTCAGGGGAGAGAGTGGCACCGGCAAGACTGTTTTCGCGCGGGCTATTCACAATTGGAGCACCCGCGCATCTAAACCCTTTGCAGTTGTCTCCTGTCCTGCCGTGCCCTCTGAGTTGTTAGAAAGTGAGCTGTTCGGCCATATCAAAGGAGCTTTTACCGGCGCGGTGAAGGACAATCCGGGACGCATCGCTTCATGCGAAGGGGGAACCCTCTTTTTGGACGAAATAGGCGACATGGCTCCATCTGTGCAGGCCAAACTGCTCCGCTTCATTCAGGACAAGGAGTATGAACGCTTGGGTGAGTCAGCTTCCCGGAAAGCGGACGTCCGCATCATCGCCGCCACGAACGTTGACCTTGAAAAACGGGTTTCCGACGGAGGATTCCGGGAGGATCTGTTCTACCGGCTCAACGTCATAAGCCTTACTGTCCCGGCTCTGCGTGAAAGGCTGGAAGATATCATCCCTCTCGCGAATGATTTTTTGGGCTATTTCTGCAAGGCGAACCGCAAGGGTGCATTGAGCTTCACCGATGAAGCCCGGCACGCGCTGGTGCATTACACATGGCCGGGCAATGTGCGTGAACTGCGCAATACCATTGAACGGGCCGTCATCTTGAGTAGCGGGGAAACGATTTGCGTGGCGGATTTCCCGGAAAACATTGTGCCCGCTCACCCCTCTCCTGCCATCGGCGACCCGATCCCCCTTGCCCAGATTGAAGAACTGCACATCAGAAGGATTATGGCGAGCACTCCTTCTCTTCAGGATGCGGCAGACGTACTCGGCATTGATCAGGCAACTCTTTGGCGAAGACGGAAAACCTACGGTATCTGATCCACCCTCCTACGCCTTGCATAATGCAAGCTCCAATCCTCCCCTTGCTTGCAATCTTCAAAACTACTCTATCCCTCTATTTTCGTAACATGCTAAGATCATAGCCTGCCAAGACTGGCACGGCTATTGCCTTTGGGTATGCAAGCACTGTGTGAACGAATGGAGGGAACACGCTGTGACCCTGAAAAAGAAAATCCTTGTCGGATATGGAGCTGCCTTTGTCCTTATGGGATTTGTCGTAGCTTGGTCCGTCATTAACATCGTCTCACTTGGGAAGGCTACGGATGCCATTCTCAGCGAGAACTACAGAAGCATTCTCGCCGCAGAAAACATGGTGGATGCGCTTGAAAGGCAGGACAGCGGGGTATTGCTTGTGCTGCTTGGCGATGGAGATTCCGGAACAGCGCAGTTTATGAATTATGAAGCCGAATTCCGGAAGTGGCTGGCGCGGGCCAAGGATAATATAACCGTCTCCGGCGAAGCGGAACTTGTTCACTCCATAGAATCGGGCTATCAGAAATATTTAAACACCGTATCTGCCCTTACTGATCCCCGGAACACATCCACTGAGATCCAGTTGCCGGATATGTACCAGCGCGACATCCTTCCGAGTTTTCAAATAGTGCACAAGGCGTGCATTGATCTGCGCAACCTGAATGAAAAAACCATGTACAACGCCAGCCTGCGGGCTGGCGTTGTGGCCCGCAACGCAATCTGGTCTACTTTGCTTGTCGCCGGGGCAGCAATTGTTGTTGCCCTTATTTTCAGTCTTATTCTTGCGGAGCGTATCGTCCAGCCTATCCGACGCTTCATGGAAGCATCCCGGAATATTTCATCCGGCAACTACGAAATTCAGGTTCCTGCAGAGGGTACTGATGAGTTCGGGCATCTGGCCCGCGAATTCAATACGATGGCAAAGCAACTGAATCAGTTTCACGCCATGAACATCGAGAAGGTGATTGCCGAGAAGAATAAGAGCGAAGCAATCCTTGCAAGCATTGAAGACGGCCTGATCATTTTCGACACTCAACTACGGGCCACCGGCATCAATCAGACAGCCAGAAACATCTTCAACGTCTCGGCAACTGATGACTCGCCCTTGCTCTGCGACGAGATTATTCGCGACAGCGGGGTCTGTGAACAGATACGTAGCATCGTTATATCCCCCTTCCCCGAAAATATTCCCGATGAACAACGAGTTCTGAGCCTCCACAGGGATTGTCGCCAGTTCCACTACCTGTTTTCCATAACCGTTATACGCGGAGCAGATCGCACCTTGTCCGGAATCGTGCTGTTGTTGCGTGACATTACCCGGTTGAAGGAAGTGGAGCAGCTCAAGAACGAGTTTGTCATGGCGGCATCACACGAACTGCGAACTCCACTTACCAGTCTGGGCATGAGCGTGGACCTGTTGTTGGAGCATGCCGCCGACGGGCTTGCCGAAAAGGACCGGGAGCTGCTTCAGGCAGCGCATGAGGAAGTGCACCGTATGAAGGCTCTGGTCAACGATCTGCTTGATCTTTCCCGTATTGAGGCTGGGAGCATCCAAATGGAGTTTGAAAACGTGCCTGTGTCTACGTTGTTCAGTCATTTACAGGCGGTCTTCAAGAGCCAGATGGAAATGAAGAATGTCATTTTCACCTGCTCCATGCAGGAAGAGACCCCCAATGTCCGCGCCGATGCCAACAAGACCGCCTGGGTCTTGAGTAACCTTGTCTCCAACGCGCTTCGGTATGTGCCCAAGGGAGGACACATATCACTCCGGGCGCATTTAGTCGGACAGCAGGTACACCTGAGCGTCAAGGATGACGGACCGGGCATTCCTCCGGAGTATCAGGCGAAAATCTTTCATAAATTTGTTCAGGTCAAAGGTCAGGAACCCGGAGGAACCGGCTTGGGCCTTGCCATCTGCAAAGAGATAGTACGTGCCCACGGGGGTGCCATCTGGGTCGATTCGGTACCCGGAGAAGGCAGCTCCTTCACATTTACGCTCCCCGTGGCCCAATAGGAGAATTTCATGGAAACCAAACCCATTTTGATCGTTGATGACGAAAAAAACATTCGCCTCACCATGCAGCAATCCCTTGAACCGCTGGGCATCCCCCTCAGAACAGCGGTCAACGGTGAAGAAGCCCTGAGGCTGCTCAAGGAAGAGTCCTTTGCCCTTGTTTTTCTGGATCTCAAGATGCCCGGGATTGATGGCATTAACGTCCTGCGCCACATCACGAGCTCGTGGCCGCAAACCCGTGTGGTTATCATCACCGCGCACGGCACCATTGGATCTGCCGTGGAAGCCATGAAGCTCGGTGCGGTCGATTTCATACAGAAACCATTCAGCCCCGGAGAAATACGCGATCTGGCCACCCTCGTATTGGAGCGCGAAGCGCTGGATGAGGCCAATGCTGTAGACTACACCTCGCTCGTCCAACTGGGGAAACGCCTCATCACGGATAGGGATTTCGGAACCGCCAGCGAGATGATCAGAAAGGCTATTGCCGAGGCACCGGACCAGCCTGAGGCCTACAACCTGCTGGGTGCTCTGCTGGAAATCAGAGGAGAAAAAAACGAGGCGCTCAAATTCTATCGAGCGGCACTGGATGTGGAACCGAGCTTCAAACCGGCATGGGCTAATCTGGACAGGGCTACATCGTGGCCATCCCAAGGAAGCATAGATATGGGACCAGAAAAGGAACCTGCCGAAAAGTCTGACACGCAAGAGGTGAGGCATGAAGAGTAGCAAGTATATAGTAATTGTCGGCTGTGGACGTGTAGGTTCGCAACTGGCAAATCAACTCAGCCGCGAGGGTAACTCCGTTGTGGTTATCGACAGGAATGAAGCCACTTTCGACGATCTCTCATCGGATTTTAGCGGATTCAGAGTACACGGCGACGCGACGCAACTCTCTGTATTGAAAGAGGCCAAGCTGAGCAAGGCTCATGCATTTGTCGCAACAACACACGAGGACAACGTCAACCTCATGGTTGCCCAGATAGCACGCCGCCTTTTTGATGTTCCCCATGTCATGGCGCGGGTATTCGATCCAAAACGCGAAGATATTTACGCCCAATTGGGAATTGAGACCATCTGCCCGACCTCCGTGGCTGCGGGAATGTTCCTGCGCACAATTGCCAGCGGAGCTATGGAAAAGCAAGGAGAGCAGGCATGAAGGTACTCATCGTAGGCGGAGGGAAAACGCTCTATTTCCTGTGCCGTAATTTTACAGCCAAGGGCTACTCGGTCGTCATCATCAACCGAGACAAAGAGGAATGTGTTCAACTGGCCCGACAACTCTCCGCGACAGTGGTATGTGGCGATGGAAGCGATGCCGAAGTTCTGCGGGATGCTGGGGCTGTGGGGGCTGATGCGGTATTGGCCATCACCCCTAATGATCAGGACAATCTGGTCATATGTCAGCTCGCTTCGCTCAAATTTGGTGTTCCCAGAACCATAGCGTTGGCCAACGATCCGGACAACGCCGAGGTGTTCGAGAAGCTGGGGGTATCCTCATTCTCGACGACCCATATTGTAGGCAGCCTGATAGAACAACGGGCGGCTCTGGAGCAGATCATAAACCTGCTGCCGGTCGGCGAGGGCAAGGTGAACGTGACGGAAATAGTGTTATCCGAGACTGCACCGGTCGCGGGCCAGCAACTGAAGGACATCGTTCTGCCAGAAAACGCTTTAGTTGCCGTAGTTATACGGGACAATCAGCCGATCGTGCCCCGCGGGAACAACCAATTGCTGGCAGGTGATCGAGTTATTCTGATCACCTTGCCGGAAAACCATGGAACGGTGCTGAAAACCTTTTCCGGCGAAGACAGGTAGTGAGGTCATTGTGTTACACGAAATGGAACACCTTAAAAATCGCTATGCCTCTATTCTCGCCTCGTTAGGCATGATTTTGATCATTTCTGGCGTGATGATGCTCACCCCTCTTCTGTTGCTATTTGGATATCCGTCAGAGGGGATTCACCTGAAGGCCTTCCTGCTTCCGGCAATCTGGCAACTGCTGCTGGGGGGGGGATTGTGGTGCCTGTTCCGTTCTTCATCCGACCACACGCTTTCAACCGGGGACGGTGGCATTATTGTCCTTATCAGTTGGATCACGGTCATCTTGTTCTCAGCCTGGCCGTTTATGTCGGTAACAGGACTCTCCTTCTCGCAAGCGATGTTCGAGGCTGTAAGCGGATGGACAACAACAGGACTTTCCGTTGTGGATGTCTCCGAAGCGGGATTTCTTATCCTGCTTTGGCGAAGCATTATTCAGTTTGCAGGGGGTGCCGGACTTGCGATCATAATGATGTCGGCAATAATGGGACCTGCAGGTATCGGCATTTCAAACGCTGAAGGGAGAAGCGACCAGCTGGTGCCACAAGTCCGCCAGTCTGCACGGTTAGTGCTGACCATCTATGCGGGATACGCCGTTGCGGGTACTCTTGCCTATTATGTGGCGGGTATGACTTTATTTGACGCTATCAATCACGCATTTACTGCTGTTTCTACCGGAGGATTCTCCACTCGTGCCGAAAGTATTGGATACTGGGATTCAGCATCCATAGAAGCAGTGACCATTGTTCTTATGGTGCTCGGTAATACCAGCTTTGTAACCGCTTGGCTTCTCTGGCAAGGAAAGTTCCGCGCAGTTTCCCGTAACGGTGAAGTCCGCCTGATAGCTGTGCTCATACCTATTTCTGCGGCTGCAGCATTTCTTGTGACAACACAGGCCCTGTATCCACATCTGGGAAAAGCCGTTCGGGTTGCTGTGTTTGAGACTATTTCCGCCCTCACGACTTCGGGTTTCTCCACGGTGGGATACGGAAACTGGAACGCCTTTGGCATTCTTGTGATGGTTATCCTCATGCTCATCGGCGGTGGCACCTGCTCCACTGCAGGGGGTATCAAACAGTTTCGTATCTATCTGCTGTGGCGGCTGCTCGTATGGGAAATCCAACGGGCGCTCCTGCCACGGCAGGCAATGCAGGAACGCCCCATATGGGAAGGAGAACGACAGGTTTTCGTTCATGATACCAGAGTGAAGCAGATTGCAGTGTTCATCTTTTTGTACCTGCTGACCTATCTGGCCGGTGTGCTGTTGCTTTGTGCTCATGGATACAGCCTTGGTGATTCTCTGTTTGAATTCGCCTCCGCACTGGGAACGGTGGGCCTTTCGATAGGGGTGACAACTCCCGACATGCCCGGTGTGGCCCTTTGGTCGGAAACCATCGCTATGTTTCTAGGAAGACTGGAGTTTTTTGTAATAATCATCAGCATCCTTTTAATCATAAATGATGGGCGACGTGCTGCCGCGATAGCTGTGAAAACGAAATAGCTTC
>CAYRLL010000030.1:0-30363 GCA_964425115.1 uncultured Desulfovibrio sp.
CGGTTGCATCTGCGGAAGGGGTAAGCAGCTTGTCCCTGAGGATGGAGCTTTTCAGGCCGCTGCTGCCACCGAGCAGAATGGCCTGCGTGGGGACGGACGATGCCGCCTTGCCGCCGAAGCCCTGCATGAGGCCCGCGAAAGTCGAACCGTCCACAGCCGTGCTCTGCGAGCGGGCGGCCTTAACGGATGACATGACCGAGGGCATTATGGTGGGAAAAAGCTGCATCCTGAAACTCCTTTGGCACTCATTATGCGAAAGGTGTTCCAACGGAAAAAGTTCTGTTATTTCAACGCGAACTTGGTCTTAGGCAGGCAGTCTTTGCCTTGGGTGCTCCGGCTACGGTTCGGTGATGGCAATGAGTTCTTCCAGTATGGAGACCGCCTGAGCATACCCGGCAAGGCTGTGCTCGGCGTTTTGCAGCAGAAGGTGCAGGAAGCCGGTAAGCGGGCGGACAACGGGAGGGTGGGCGATCCAGAAGGATGCGGTTGTGGTCGGGCCGGTACGGCCTTTGATGCCGGGGAGTAATTCCTTGCTCAGGCGGAGGAATTGCTCCCGCATTTTGCGGACCAGATGAGGGGATGCGGCGCAGAGTTCTTGCCATTGCGCCTGTGTATGGACTTCTGTCCACAGTCCGAAGCGCATGCCGAAGTAGCTCTTCCAGAATTCGGCAAGTATCTGCCGGGGAGGAAGCGCATTGTCCGTGCTGTTTCTTTTCAGATGATAGAGGCCGAATGCATCGCGTCCTGTGGTGAACAGGGTTTGGCCTGCGGGGACGACGGAGCGTTTAGGCAGAGGGGTTTTTTGCCCGTCTTGTGTTTTTACGCTGACGAGGTTGCGGGTGAGCGCGGCGACACGTTCCGGCTCGAAGGCCCGGTGGCAGAGCACGGAAGGGTGCTTGCACTGCCAGCAGCCCACACAGCTCAAGTTTGAGCGCAGCACGTGGTGCCCGGGCTGGTAGGGGCCAGTTTCCCACGGGTGTACATGGCCCATGGACAGGTTGAGCGTGGGGGTTCCCATCCACGCCGCAATGTGCATGGGGCCTGTGTCCGGCGTGATAAGGCAGCGCAACGAACCGGTGAAGGTAACAAATTCCGAGAGAGAAAACCGGCCGCACAGGTTCAGGGCCGGGGTTTTGGCAAGCGAGGCGACCTGCGCGCCCAACGGCATTTCGGATTTTCCGCCGAGGAGGACGGGTTTGAGTCCCCGTTTGAGCAGCGCGAGCACAAGCTTGTGCATGAAGGCGGCAGAGGGGCGTTTTGCAGGGTCGCTTGCTCCGAGAAACAGCCCCACCCGGTCGGCATGGGGCCTTGCGGCATCCGGTCTGGGCCAATGCACCGCATTGCGTACTGCCGCGGGGACCATGTCCAGCCCGTTCAGGTCTGCCCAGTGGTACAGGTTGTGCCTGTTGTTGTGTACAAGGCTTGCCCGGTACAGTTGCCAGTTGCCGTGGATATAGGTGGCGCCGGAGCTTGTGGTAACGGTGCCGAGAACGGAGTCGCTTTGTGCTTTTCCCGCAAGGGCCGCGGCTTCTGCCCTGTGACTCAGGTTTATGACCATGAAGTAGCGCTCGCGGGAAAGGGCGGGGGCTGCCTCTGCGGGAAAATACGTTACGCCGGGACTGAGCGGCATGAGGCCTTCAAAGAATACGCGTTCGGCCACGACCCATATGGGATGGGCAGGGAACATCTGGCGGAGCCACAGAAACAGGGGGAATGTGAGTACCAGGTCCCCCATTCGCTGCATCTGCACTATGAGGATGGGCTTTGCAGACATGGCCGGTTATCCGAAAATATCGCGCATGGTCCGGACCAGCGCAGTAACGCGTTGTTCGTAGCTGTGCTCCGCCAGAATGCGTTTGCGCGCGGCCCGTATAATGCTCGTGCGGGCGGTTTCATTACGCAGGTAGAAGCGGATGAGGTCCGGTGCTTCTTCCGGATCGTGGTAGCAGGCGACCTCTTTGCCGGGTTCGAAAAGTTCTTCCATCTGTACACGCCAGTCGGTGAGCACGAAGGAGCCTGTGGCGGGTACATCAAAGACGCGTTGGTTTACCGCTCCCTTCATCTGCTTGCTGGTGCAGTTGAAATTGATGGTTGAGAGTGGATAGAAGTGCGGCAACTCATCGTAGTACCCTATCTCCGGGTGCAGATCCCACGGGTGGGGGTGTTCGGGCAGGGTTTGCCGCCATCCCCGGTCGCCCACGATGAGCGGCCTGAAGGGAAGGGTTTGGGCCACGCAGCGCGCACGGTACTGGCGTGTTGCCTCCCATGTGATCATGGTTTCGTAGGAAAGCTGTCTTTCCGGGGAGTCCAGCGCGGTGAAGGCGGCATGGATATCCGGCCTGTGATTGCGCAGGAAGGCGCGGACGGAGCGTTCTTCGTGTTCCGCGAATTCTCCGGCCAGTTGTCTGTAGCTGGAGAGCAGGACACGGGGGAACCTGCCTGCCTTCATCCGGTGCGCGACCTTGTAGACCATGGAGTTGCCCACGAAGGAGATATCGCGCTTGAGCGGATGGAGCGAGGGAACGGAGGACGGCCTGGCAAAGCGGACGGGGTCTGTGCCGAGGGGCAGGTAGTGGACGTGCCGGAAGCCCTGTTCGCGCAGGGAGGCGATATTATCCGTATCCCACGTGAAAATGGCAGTCCATGGGCTGACGAGGCGGTTGTACAGATACAGGATGAGATGCGGGTTATCTACAAACCATGAGGCCAGCGGAAGCTGGAGTTTTTCCAGCAGGTCGGTGAGCACGCCTTCGCGGTCCACACCGAGATGGTTGATGGTGAAGGCAAAGTCGGGCCTGAATTCAAGAACTGCTTTAAGCAGGCGTTCCACAAATTCGGTATGACCGACTTCGTCATTATCCAGCGTGAGCAGATGGTAGGGAAACCCCAGCCGCTGGCAGGCGGTGATGATTTCTCCCATGAGGAAATACTGGCTGGTGATGAGGAGTAGCCGGGGGGGGCCGTCCGTGAACTTGGGATAGGAAGCCTTTGCCCAGAAATCGAACGTGCCGCTGGCGGAAAGACGTTCGCGCAGCGAACCGTAATATTCCCTTTGCAGCCGCAGGTAGAGGGGATGGGCAAGCGGCAGGAAGGGTTTGCCGCCGTGTTCCATCTGCCATCTGGTGAGTCCGGCCAGAGCGCGCCCGGGATCGTCTTCCGCAATCCAGAGGATGCGCCCCTCGCGGAGCGCTGTGGCGAGCACGTCCTGCTCTGCGGAAGAGGATTCGGCATCTTCGGATTCCGGAGGCGAGCTGTTGGTGCCCTGCAAAGATGCACCTTCTGCAAGGCCTGTGATCCGGAGAATGGACAGTTCTTTGTCCACCACCGCCAAAGGGCCGTCGTACTGTTGCAGGAGGGCGCGCAGAGCATGCCCCATGCCGCTGCCCAGAAGGACGGGCAGAGTGCCAGATGGCTCCGCCTGCTCACGGAAAGGGCGCAGCAGGTGCAGTTCGCGCTCGCCGCCTCCCGCGCCGAGCATGAACATGCTTTTGCCCGCGATGGTGATGCGCACATCCGCAAGGGCGTTTTCATGCAGCACCGGGTCTGCCCGATAGTGGTCTTGCGGTGTGTGGGACATGCTTACCAGCTCTTCACTTCCGGTTTGTGGAGGTACAACTCCATTCGGCTGTTTGTTTCCCGGTTTGCTTCAGAGTTGTTGGGCAGAAGGGGTTGAGAGTCTGCATAGCCCACCGCTTTAAGCCTTGAGGCGGAGATGTCTCCGCGTTGCATCAGGGCACGGAGCACCGCTGCGGCACGTGAGGAGGAAAGTTCCCAGTTGCTGGGGTAGAGGGAGCTTGTTTCCGGCGCATCGCTGGTGTGACCGCGCACGACCATGTTCACGTTGCGTTCTTTGAGGATCTTGATTGCACCGTCCAGCAGGGGCAGGGCTTCCTGCTTCAGTTCAGCGGAACCGTGGGCGAAGAAGAGCGCGACCGGAAAACGCAGCACCACGCCCTGATCTTCTGCGGTGACCTTGACCGTGCGCTGCAGGTCCGGGTCTTCTATGATGATGTTCTTGAGTTCCACCACCATACCCAGAATCTGCTGGTCGTCCTTTTTCAGTTCCACGTCCTTGCGTTCAAACTGGGACGGGGAAAACGCCGCGAATTCCGCTTCCTTGCGCTGTATCTGGATGCCGAAGGCGTTCTTGATGGAGCCCATGAGGGTTTTGAACTTGTTGGCATCCTGCTGGGCAAAGGAGAGCAGGAGCACGAAGAAGCACAGCAGCAGGGTGACCATGTCTGCAAAGGTAGCCATCCACGGCGGGAGCCCTTCGTCTTTGGGCGGGTCTGGTCTGGGCCGTTTTTGCGGCGGCGGCGCCTTGTCCTTTGCCATGCGCTACCGCTCCTGTCGCTGGGACGGAGGGAGGAAGGAATTGAGCTTTTCCCGGACGATGCTGGGATGTTCACCGTTCAGGATGGCCAGCACGCCCTCCATGATCAGTTCCATGTTCAGGGCTTCTTCATTGGAGCGCTCTTCCAGCTTTTTGGCCATGGGCAGGAACAGACAGTTGGCCATGATGGCCCCGTAGAACGTGGTGAGCAGGGCCACAGCCATGGCAGGGCCGATGGCTGAAGGATCATCGAGGTTCTGCAGCATCTGCACCAGACCCACCAGAGTGCCTATCATGCCGAAGGCGGGCGCCATGGTGCCAAGGCCTTTCAATATTTCCTGCCCGGTGCGGTGGCGTTTGACCATGTTTGCCATTTCCATTTCCATGATGGAACGCACCAGCGATTCTTCCGTGCCGTCTGATACGAGCAGAACCCCGCGTTTCATGAAGGCGTTGTCTACCTGCACTTTTTCCAGCGCGACAAGGCTTTCCTTGCGGGCTTTTTCGGCAAGGCCGATGATGGTTTGAATGGACTGGGCAAGGTCCGGGGGCTTGGCGAAAAAGGTTTTCATGATGACCTTGGCGGCCCCGAGCATGGTCTTGAGCGGAAACATGACGAAGGCGACGGCGAAGGTGCCCCCCACCACCACGATAAGGGAAGGGATGTCGATAAAGCCGCCCATGGCCCCGCCCATGGCTATGGCACCGACAATGAGGCCCAGTGCCCCCAGAACCCCGACGAGAGTTGCTATATCCATACTGTATTCTACTTGCTCTTCATTGCTGGCGTGTCGAAGACAATTTCATTGTCCCGTGATGATATGCACACGTCTTCCATAAAATCATTTATGGTACAGTATGCCCCCCCGATGCTCACCTCGACCCCGGGGCGGATGCGCCCCGGCACGATTATTCTGCATGATGCCATATGCGGCGAAGCCTGCATGGTTTCCCAGAGGTTGACCCTTTCTCTCCTGAAGGCGGCCAGCTTGGTCTGTGCCGTGTTCAGCTTTGTGCAGTATTCCTGCTTGTGGACAGGGCTTTTGGAGCACAGCATTTCAAGCTGCTCTGCCGAAGCTTCCAACTGGGCAATCTTGTCATCCACCGATTTGAGCCGGCGCAGCATGAAGGGATCGTACCCCATGGTAATGGTTGTGGGCGTGCCGATTCCTCCTCCCAATTGCTCCTGCACATAGACCACGGAGTTGGAATAGACCGCTCCCCCCTGCAATCTGCCGCGTACGACAAATTTGCCGCCTACCCACACTTCCGTATGCATGCATGAGGCATCAATGAGCACATTGCCCCGGCAGCGTATTTCGGCATTTTCCACAAAGGGAAGCCGGATGTCGCTTCCTGCTTCCAGCAGGGCAGTCTTTCCGCCTTTTACCCCGTTCTGGCTGGTGATGCTACCCTGAGCGATAATTCGCGCGCCTTCGACCGTTTTCTGAACGAGGATATTTTTGCCGTGGACCTCGAAACCGCTGCGCACACTGCCGTGTACGCGCACATCGCCCACAAATACAATATTACCGGTGTGAAAATCTACATCGCGCCGAACATTTAACAGTGTCTTCACCGTAATGCGGTTTTGGTGATAGAACACGTAGCCGTTTGCCGCAGCAACAAGCTGCAGGGGGTCTGCAGGGTTCACCCTGGTGTTGGGGCCGGCGGGAAGCGATTCCGCCTGACGCACAAAGGCAGGGTTTGCGCCAGCGGGCAGGTCTTTGTCAAGGGGAACCAGTTCTGCGAGAACCTGCCCCATGACCACGTTCTGCACGTAGCCCAGATTGTAGTGATCTACCCTGCCTTCAGCCTCTTCACGCGGGGTGAGGCGCATGTGGTCGAAGTTTGGATCAAAATGGTGAACGAGCTGATACGGCATGCCCGGCTCCCCTTTATTCCGGCAGGATGGTGAGCATGGCGTCTTCTCCCGTGAGGATGTGGAAGAAGCTGGTGAGCTGCACCAGTTGCAGCGTGGTGCGCGCCTGCTCGGAAGGATTGAGGAGAAAGACGCTGATGCTCCGGTTGGTCATCTGGGTTTTGAGCGCAACCAGCATGCCAATGCCGGAACTGTCTATGAAACGTACCTTGTTCAGGTCCAGCACAAGGTATTCGGTCTGGCTTTCATTGACGGCGGACTCTATGTCTTTTCGGAAGTCCGGTGCAGTCTGCAGCGTAAGTTCGCCATAAAGCTGTACAATGAGTGCCGTTGCCTGACGCGCGATTGTCAGCGTGCCCATAATCCCCTCGGTATGTCTAGGGTTGCATGTACGGTGTTTTTTCCTTCTGCTCCGGTTATCCGGAACTGTGTGGAGAGCGAGGCTATGATGAACAGGCCGCGTCCTCCTTCGGCCTCCGGCCGGGAAAGTACCGGCTTGTCCGGCAGGGCTGTTCCTTCCGGGAAGCCTTCTCCCCAGTCGGAGATTCTGGCGGTGATGCTTCGGCCCGGATCGATTTCCAGAACTATTTCCACATCTCCCACATCGGAATAACGGTAGGCGTGCCGGGCGCAGTTGGACGTGGCTTCGGTGAGGAGCAGGTCGAAAGAGTGCAGGGTGTCTTCACTCAGGATGTATTCCTTTAAAACGGCCAGTGCGGCCTTGGTAAGTGCCCTGCATGATTCAGGATAGGCGGCCGTGCAAAGAGTGTAGTTATGCATGCTGGCTCCCTGTGGCTATCCAGAGTGCTGTCACATCGTCACGGAAACTGCCGCCGTGACCGGCCAGCATGGCCAGACGGTAACGCAGGGTTTCCACGAAGTTGTTCGGGCGTTCCATGCAGCCGGCTGCCTGATCCCAGAACATGGGCAGGGAAAAAAGCGCTCCGTTGTCCATCTGCCAGTCAAAAAAGCCGTCTGTGAACAGGAACAGCCTGCTGCCGAAGTGGAAGGGCACCTGCTGCACCTGCGGTGTTATGGGAAAAAAGCCTAACAGAGGCGTGGAAGAGGCCAGCCGGGTGATTGCTCCTTCTGCCGAGCGCAGCATGCCGGGGCAGTGGCCTGCGTTTATGTATTGCATGGTGCGGGTGTTGAAGTGGATGTCGGCGCAGAACAGGGTGACGAAGTCTTCTTCCGTGCCGATGATGTCCAGAAGGTGGTCATTTATGAGCCTGACCGTGGTGGCGAGAGGGATGTAGCGCGTTTGAGTGAGCCTGAACAGGGTGCGGACAATGCTCATGATGAAGGCGGCTCGGGCACCGTGCCCTGACACATCGGCTATGACGGTGCGCAGGGTGTTGCGTTCCGGCAGGGCGAAATAGTCGTAAAAATCGCCGCTGGCGTGGCCGGAAGGGCGATATATGGTCTCTATGCGCACGCCGGGGAAAAGAGGGGAATGGCTGGGCAGCAATTTTTGCTGCAGCGAGGCCACAAGCTCAATTTCTTCCCGTATACGCTGGGTATAGCCGCGCAGCTGGCGGGTGAGAGCGGTCTGGCGTTCCGCAACGCCTATGCGTGCCAGAAGCTCGGCATTGCCGAAGGGCTTGCTCAGAAAGTCGTTGGCACCGGCGTTCAGGGAGATGGAGAGCACTTCCGGGCTGCCTTCTCCCGTGAGCACGATGATGAAGGTGTCGTGGTCTGCATGGTGCGAACGGATTTCCCGGATGACGCTCATGCCGTCGCGCTCCGGCATATTCAGGTCCAGCAGGATGATATCCGGCCGGAATGTGCGGTAGACGGACAGGCATTCTTCGCCGTTGGCGGCTTCGCGCAGTTCCCGTCCGTCCTGCAGGATGCGGGCGAGTGTCATCCGGGTTATGTCGGAATCGTCCGCTATAAGCAGCCGGGTTGCGGGAGTGGCAGTGTTCATGAATCCCTTGTGTAGTCCGTATCTGTCAGGCTTATGGTTACCGGACCCCAGTTGGTGAGCGAGACGTCCATGTCTGCCCCGAATATGCCGCACTGTACAGGCGCGTTTTCATCTGCCCGCAGTGCCTCGCTCACGGGACAGCCAACGGATTCACGCACGGCTCTGACAAAGTCGCTGAAGAGGCGTTCTGCGGTTCCGGGCGGGCATGCGCCGGTGAAAGACGGACGCCGCCCCTTGCGCGTATCTGCATACAGGGTGAACTGCGGCACAAGCAGAATCTGCCCGCCGAACTCACCGAGGCTGCGGTTCATTTTTCCTTCACTGTCGGGAAATATACGCAAGTCGAGCATTTTTCTCAACATGGTCTGCCAGATATTCCGGGCCGGCAGGTCCGGGGCATCGTGCGCCCCGAATCCTACCAGCACGACCAGTCCCGGCCCGATCTCGGCAACGGTTTTGCCGTGCACGGCTACCTTGCCGCACCGCACACGCTGCAGTAACAATTTCATGAGCTTTTGTTCATCCTGCGGTGCAAAGGATCAGTTCTTTTTTGAAGGCTGGGCATCTTCTGCCACAGAAGCGGCCACAGACGCTTCCGGCTCTGCCGTGCGCGTACCTTCCTGCTGCCAACGGGCGGAAGCGGGGGCGTCCGCCAGATCATCCTGCACAAGGAAATTGGCCATTCCGCCCGCATCTCCTGCGTTATCGGCCTGTTCCGCATCTGAAATGCGCTGTTCTTCTTCAGCCCGCAGTGCGCGCCGCAGTACCTTGCCCACGATGGTCTTGGGAAGCTCTTCCCGGAATTCCACCTGCTTGGGCACCTTGTAGTTGGCAAGCTGTTCCCTGCAGTGGCTCATTATCTCGCCTTTGGTGAGTTTCTCTCCGGGCTTGGGAACGATGTAGGCCTTTATGATTTCGCCGCGCGTGGGGTGGGGAACGCCCACGGTCACCGCTTCCTGCACCTTGGGGTGTTCGTAGAGCACCTCGTCAATCTCGCGCGGGTAGACGTTGTAGCCGCCCACGATGATCATGTCCTTTTTACGGTCTACGATGAAGAAATAGCCGTCGTCATCCATGGTGGCTATGTCACCGGTGTAGAGCCAGCCGTTACGCAGTGTGGAGGCGGTTTCGTCCGGTCTGTTCCAGTAGCCGCGCATGATTTGCGGTCCGCGGATGACCAGTTCGCCTATTTTTCCGGGCGGCAGGGGAACGCTGCCCACCTCCATGTCCACGATGCGGGCTTCCGTATCGGGGAAGGGGACGCCGATGGACCCCGCCTTGTGCAGGCCGTTTATGGGGTTAAGGTGGGTGACGGGGGAGGCTTCTGTGAGGCCGAAGCCTTCTATGATGTTGGCGCCGGTGAGTTTGGCGAATATTTTCATCTGCTCCACGGGCATGGGCGATGAGCCGGATATACAGTACCGGATGCAGGTAAGGTCGTATTTGCCGATCTCTTTCTGCTGCATGAGCGAGATGTACACCGAAGGGGCACCCGGAAAAATGGTGGGCTTGTACTTGGCTATGCCGTCCAGAACATCTTTGGGGACGTAGCGCGGGAAGGGAATGACCGTTGCCCGGAGCAACGTGGGAAAAGCAAGGCAGACCGTGAGGCCGAAGACGTGGAAATAGGGCAGCAAGCCCAGAAAGGTGTGCGTTTCTGATTCCAGCCCGTGCAGCATGGCGGCGCACTGCTGCACGTTAACCACCAGATTGCGGTGGGTGAGCATGACCCCTTTGGCAATACCTGTGGTGCCGCCGGTGTATTGCAGCAGAGCCAGTTGTTCTGCCGGGTTGTCTACGGGAACGCTCAGGGTTTCCTTGCCTGCCGTAAGAGCGGACCAAGGGAGCACGGAATCTGCGTCAAACGGGATGGATTGCAGTGAACCTTCACGTTTTGCTTTAAGGGTGTAGAGGAAATTGAGCGGAAATTTGAGACTCTCTGCAATGCGGGTGATGAAATATTTGCGGATGCCAAGTTTGTCGCGGAGTTTTTCCAGCTTGGGCCATACGAGGTCCAGCGCGATCATGTACTTGGCACCGGAGTCTTCTATCTGGTGGACCAGCTCCTTTTCCATGTAGAGCGGGTTGGTCATTACCACCACGCCGCCTGCCTTGAGAATGCCCCAGAAGGCGATGATGGTCTGGGGCAGATTGGGCATCATCACCGAAACACGGTCTCCGGGCTGAACCCCCTGCCGCCGCAGGTTCGCGGCGAGCACTTCTGCCATGAAACGAAGCTTGCCGTAGGAGATGCGCATGTTCCTGAAGATGACCGCTGTTCTCTTGGGCGTGGTTTCCGCTGCTCTGTCCAGATAGGCAAAGAGGGGAATGTTTTCGTAGTTGACGGATGCAGGGACATTCTCGTCGTAGTGCGCCAGCCATGGAAACGCGTAGGAAGTGGTTTGCTCGCTCATACGGCTCACGGAGAGTAGAGGGTGGAAAAATGGAGAGTGCCTACTGCAAAACATCATACCGCAGGCTCAAAATAACGGATTTCATCATACAATGCCCGTGCACAGAGCGCAAGATGCCGATACCGTGGAGATTTTCTGCGAGTCATGGATACCGGGGCACCCCATTGCGTCGGCAAGGGGCTGGTTACGTTTATGTCGGGGAGGGGCGGTATTGTGTCGCTCCAAAATACCAATTTGTAGCATCCTGACGTGCCGAGAACAGTTTTTACACTATAATGCACTGCAATAAAACGATATATTTCTTTGGCACTCATCTTGATATCACTAAAATGAATGTTTTCGGTGTTGGCTTTCACCGCTGTGCGTGCTGTGCCAGTATGCACTGCATTATCTGCAAGGATAGGGAGCAGCCACGCCTGACGGTGGGCTGCTGTGACGACAGGCACGGCAACCGGGAGAAGGGGATGGGATGCAGGAATATTTGTTCAGCATGGATGGAGAATGGCTTTGTTATGGCATGAGTTGCGTGTTGCTGTGCGGAATGATTGCAGAAATGGCGGCGAGGTGCTGTCCGGCACGATGGAGGCGGGATGACCGGTGAGATATGGGTTCCCTTGCTGCTGACGTTGAAGGTGGCATTTTGTGCAACGGGAATAGCCTGCGTGACAGGGGTGGTTGCTGCCTACTGTCTGGGAAAGCGGGCGTTTCCCGGCAGGGACTGGATAGATGCCGCGTGCACCCTGCCGTTGGTGCTGCCCCCCACCGTGCTGGGATATTATCTGATTGTCTTCATAGGTCGGAATGGGCTGTTGGGAGCATGGCTGGACAGAACCTTCGGCATTACACTCATGTTTACATTGCAGGGGGCGATTATCGCCGCTGCCGTGGTCTCCTTTCCCATGGTTTTCAAATCAGCACGAGCCGCACTGGAGGGGGTGCCGCAGAATTATCTGAATGCCGCACGGATAGCGGGAGCAGGTGAGTGGGAGATTTTTTTGCGCATCACGCTGCCGCTGGCTTTCAGAGGGATTCTGGCAGGAACCATGCTGGCGTTTGCCCGGGCTATGGGGGAGTTTGGCGCAACGCTCATGGTGGCGGGGAATCTGCCCGGACGCACCCAGACCCTTTCCCTTGCTGTGTACAGCGCAGTTCAGGCCGGCAACGACACGCTCGCCAACACACTTGTAATAATAGTTTCAGTGGTTTGTGTTGTTCTATTGGTGATAACCGGGAAACTGCTTTCCCCAAAATGAGGCACTAGGAAGGGATATCTGATGAAACGAATTCTGATGGCCATTATGTGCGTGCTTCTTCTGAACATTCCGCTCCATGCGGCGGAACTTACTGTTTCCGCTGCAGCCAGCCTGACGGACGCCTTTGGAAAGCTGGAAACCATGTATGAAGAGAAGCATCCCGGTCTGGATGTGGTGATGAACTTTGCCGCCTCCGGCCCGCTTTATAAGCAGATAGAGCAGGGAGCCCCGGTGGATGTCTTTGTTTCCGCCAACACAAAATGGATGAATACCGCCGTGGAGGCCGGGTTTGTGAACCGGGAGGATGTTTCCGTTCTGCTGACAAACGCGCTGGTGCTTGCCGTTCCTGCCGGGAATAAAGCCAAGGTGACCGACATGGCGAGCCTGAACGCCGATTCCGTAAAGCTGGTGGCAGTGGGCACGCCGGAAACCGTACCTGCGGGACAGTACGCCAAGGCAGCCCTTGTTAAGGCAGGCCTGTGGGATACGCTGGTGCCCAAGCTTGTTTACGGAGAGTCTGTACGGCAGGTGCTGGATTATCTTGTGCGCGGAGAGGTGGGCGCCGGGTTTGTGTATGCCTCTGACGCCATTAAAGGCGGAGCAGCGGTAGAGATTGCTTCGGAAATTGCGCTGGATGAACCTGCAGAGTATCCGATGGCCGCTCTCAAGGGTTCTGCCCATCCGGAAGAGGCAAAACGGTTCACGGTGTTTCTGCAGAGCGAAGAAGCCAAGGCGGTGCTGCGCTCTTTCGGGTTCTCCGCTCCGTAACGGGCAACGGTGCATATCACACGTTCACATTGGCTGGTTGACCTGTTTTTGGAGTAGGCATGCAATTCGACATTGATATTCGAAAAACAGTTGGCGCACGGCGATTGCCGCTCTGGAAAGGGCTAGTGGGCAAATCCGAGGCCCGCAGCTTTACACTGGATACGCGCATTGTCTCTGATGTGCGTCACCTTGTGCTTGCCGGGCCTTCCGGTTCCGGGAAGTCTCTTACATTGCAGGCGGTAGCGGGCTTGCTGACTCCCGACTCCGGGCGGATTGCACTGGGGGGCCGGGTGTATTTTGACTCTGCAGCCGGAATCAACATTCTGCCCCGTCAGCGCCGCGTGGGGTATGTGTTTCAGGATTACGCCCTGTTTCCGCATTATACGGTGCGGCAGAATGTGGCCTTTGGCCTTTCCCGCTGGACATGGAGGCTTGGCAGGGAACGGGCACGTACACTGGATGAGACGCTGGATGTGTTCGGCATCCGGTGCCTTGCGGATTCGCGGCCCGATGAATTGTCCGGCGGTCAGCGCCAGCGTGTTGCGCTGGCGCGTGCCCTTGTTGGCCGCCCCGACATGCTGTTGCTGGACGAGCCGTTCTCTGCCCTTGACCAGCCTTTGCGCATCCGCATGCGTAAAGAACTGGCAAGGATTTTGGAACACTTTGCCATTCCCATGATTATGGTGACGCATGACGTGGATGAAGCGGAGTATTTTGCCCAGACCGTAGTGGTGTATTCCGGCGGCACCGTGCACGATGTGCTGTGCGCGGACACTCTGGCCCGGCAGGGAGATTCTGTTTCCCGGACAGTCGGCAATGTCTTGCGGTCCGTGTACGCATATCCCTGAGCGAAAAGAAAAACGCCCGCCGGAACGGACTTCCGGCGGGCGTTTGTTGTTTTGGCTGAACCGGAGGCTAGATGATTCCCTTGGACTTCAGACAGGCCTGCAATGTTTTTTCGCTGGATTCGGCCAGCGGAACCATGGGCAGGCGCAGTTCCAGCGAGATTTTGCCCATCATGGAAAGCGAGGTTTTGACCGGAATGGGATTTGTTTCAATGAACATGGCTCTGCACAGGCCCTGCATGTCGAAATGCAGCCTGCGGGCCTCGTCCAGATTTCCTTCCGCAAAGGCTTTGCACAGCCCCGCCATGCGGTCCGGAATGATGTTGGAAACAACGGAGATGACGCCGCATCCGCCGAGGGAAAGCAGCGGAAGCACCGTGAAGTCGTCTCCGGAAAGCACCTGAAAGTCTTGGCCGCACTGTTCCAGAATGTCGGATACCTGCGCCAGATTGCCTGTGGCCTCTTTTACACCCTTGACCTGCGGAACGTCTTTTTTCAGGCGCGCGAGGGTGCAGGGCAGCATGTTGGTGCCGGTGCGTCCGGGGACGTTGTAAAGGATGAACGGCAGGGCAACCTCTGCGGCAATGGCCTTGAAGTGCTGGTACAGCCCTTCCTGCGTGGGCTTGTTGTAATAAGGCGTGATCAGCAGGGCACCATCGGCCCCTGCTTCCTTGGCAAAGCGGGTAAGGTCGATGGCTTCTTTGGTATTATTGGAACCGGCACCGGCAAGCACAGGAACGCGTTTATTGGCCTGCTCCACGCAGATGCGTATTACCTCGCGGTGTTCATCATGGGAGAGAGTGGCCGATTCTCCCGTGGTGCCGCAGGGTACAAGACCGTTAATTCCTTTTTCAATCTGCCACTCCACCAGTTCCCTGTAGCGTTCCTCATCCACGGCACCGTTCCTGAACGGTGTTACCAGTGCCGTAAACGCACCCCTGAATTGCATAAAAAGCCTCCTCTTCGCTCGGTCTCTCGGTGCGTCCGCCCTGCGCAGAACGCGGGCGAGCGGGCCGTATGTTCTTAGGACAGGGTCAGGCCCAGTGCTGCCAGATACATTTCGCCGGAATAGACGTTCAGTGCCTTGCCTCTGAGGAAGACGCACCCATCTTCAAGGGAAATGCCCAGTATCTCTCCGCCGGAACTGCGCACGTTTACTTCCGGACCGGTCAGTCCCAGCGCGTGTGTGACCACCACTCCTGCTGCCGCACCTGTGCCGCAGGCGTAGGTTTCATCTTCCACGCCGCGCTCATAGGTACGCAGGTGAATATTGCCTTTGTCGAGCACCGTGACAAAGTTTGCGTTGGTGCCGGCGGGGGCGAACAGTGGATGGTAACGCACATGCGCGCCCAGTGTTTTCACATCCAGTGAACCCGCGTTTTCATGCAGGTATACCGCGTGCGGAACGCCGGTGTTCACAAAATGAATTTCATCCGCTTTGCCGTCCATATCAATGGGTTTGTGCAGTTCCAGCCCTTTGGGGGGAGTGAGCTGCACCTTTACTTCGCAGTTCCGGGCATCCACCTCTGCGCGTATGGGACCGGCATCTGACCCGAAGGTGTGCACGGGACCGGCAAAGCCGAGCTTCACAGCCAGCAGTCCGGCACAGCGGGAGGCGTTGCCGCACATTTCTGCCCGGGAGCCGTCGGCGTTATAGAAGTGCCAGCGGTAGTCAACAGAGGCATCCGGGGCTTCTTCCAGAAAGACCAGCCCGTCTGCTCCGACGCCGAAAGAGCGGCGGCAGACCTTGCGTGCCCATTCCGGCATGGCGGAAACCGGCAGTTTGAGTTGTCTGTTATCTATGAAAACGAAATCGTTGCCGCATCCCTGCATTTTGTGGATGGCAACCGCTTCAGAAATTGCGCTCACCGCATTTGCTCCTTGCGCTCTGTGCGATATAGTGCCCGAATTCTTCGCAAGCCGTGGTTATTGTTGCCCCGCCAGCAGCTCTGTTGTCTGCGGGTCGGGCCGTATTCCTTCATCGAGCAGGACAACGGGGAAGCGGACGTTGTCATCCTCGATCCAAGCCCAGCCCGGCCTGTCTTGCCGGGAGGGCCATTCCATAAGTTCCAGAACGGCGAGGGCCATGCCTTTGCCGTATCCGCGGGCCCAGAGAACAGTGCCCCGGGTATCCATGTTGCCCCGCATGCCCTGTCCTTCCCCGCCGCCGAGAATGACATCGTAATATCCGGAGGCAGCGGGAAGGAAGGTTCTTTCTGCCTTTGTTCCCCACGGGCTTATGCCTATGACCAGATCACACTGCCCGCGCAGGCGGAGCGCAAGGGAGAGCAGTTCTTTTTCCCGTTCCGGGTTGCCCGCAAATCCGGCGGGGAACAGGACGAAGCCGACAGTTTTGCCCTGCACAACACTCTGCTGCACAACAGGGGTTTGGTCAACGGGGTGAAACCCCTGAGGCGGCTCCGCACCCTGTGCGTGAAACCAGTCACGGGCCGCAGGTTCAAGCCAGCCTGCCGTTACTGCCATGCGGCTGTATATGGCGGAAAGCGTGCCTGCATCATCTCTGTGCAACGGCGCGCCATCCGGCAGGGTGAATTCACCCGGTCCGCCGATGACCAGTAAAGGCCCTTGCTGACGGTAAGTATCCAGCACGCCGACCCTCCGGGCCAGCCCTCCGAGCATTTTGCGTCCTCAGGAGGGGCAGGGATGTACCTCACCATGCGTATTGGCAAAAAACACAATGCGCAGAACGGGAGTGTTCTGCGCGTTGTGTGCGTCTGCCGCCCCGGCTGCATGCAGCGGCGCAAGCGCGGCCGCAAGACAGAGAAGGCAGGCAAAATACGCCAAGCGGCCTGCGCCGCACCAACGGAAAAAACTATTCATTGAGATATTCTTTGAGTTCCTTGCCAGCCCTGAAGAAGGGCAGCTGCTTGGGCTTGACCTTGACGATTTCGCCGGTCTTGGGATTACGGCCGGTGTATCCGCCGTAGTCCTTGAGCTTGAAGCTGCCGAAACCGCGGATTTCCACACGGTCGCCGCTGGCAAGGGCATTTTTCATGCTGTCCACGAAGATGTTGACCACGGTTGTCGCCTCTTCGATGGAGATGCCGTTCTGGTCTGACAGGGTTTTGATGAGTTCGCTTTTGTTCATTGCCTACTCCGGGCAGATGCGGGCATGGAGACATGCGCTATGGTTAGAAATCAAAAAGAAAAACCAACTTCGCTCGGGCAATGGGAGTATGTAATAAATCAACCTGATATTCAAGATGTTATTCAAAATTAGCTTGTAGCTCTGAGGTGAAAGGACCGGCAGAGATAGCCGCCTGCATGGAGGTGCGCAGCCGCTGCAGTTTTACCGCCAGAGCGAACAGGTCCTGCGCGGCAGGGGATGAGGGAGCCATTTTGAGCAGAGGCTTTTGCCTGCGGACGGATTCCGGGACCATTTTGTCTGCGCGGATGCCGCCCAGAAGCACGGGCGTGATGCCGAGAAATTTGTCACAGGCGGCGGCAAGGCGCTTGAAGGTGATTTCTTCCTCATGCTTATCTTCCGCCTGATTGACGATGATATGGAAATCGCGCACGCCGTGCTGCGTAGCCAGCACCTTGATAAGGGCGTAGCTGTCTGTAAGCGAGGTGGGTTCCGGGGTGACGATGACAAGCCGGACATGAGCCATGGAGGCAAATTCCAGCACCGTGGGATTGATACCTGCGCCAAGGTCCATGAACAGGTAATCATACCGGGAGAACAGGGGCGAGAGCTTGCGGAACAGCATTTCGCGCAGGTCTGCATCCATTTCCACCAGTTCGGGAACGCCTGAGGCTGCCGGGAGGAAATCGAATCCGCCGGGTTCCACCTGCACGGCGATAAGGGCGGGGTCCATATCCGTATCCAGCAGCTTTTGCATGTCGTATTCAGGGGTTACGCCCAGCAGGACATCAAGGTTTGCCAAGCCCAGATCGCAATCCATGAGCAGCAGGGGAAAGCCGCCGCGGAACATGCAGTAGCCCAGATTGAGGGCGATGTTGGATTTGCCTACGCCGCCTTTGCCGCTGAGAACGCATACGCTGAGAGTTCTGTTGCTGGTCATGCTGTCACCGCAGAGTTATTCCGTGCCGGAAAAGAGAAATTGTTTTTCATTGGAATGGACCATGGTGGAGCGGTCGAACGACGCTTCCTGCTGGCGGGCCACATGGACCCGGTTTTTGCCGTGTGCCTTGGCCTCGTAAAGCGCCATGTCGGCAAGCTCCAGCAACTGATTGGACGAAATGGGCGATTTGCCCCGGATGCTGGCTACACCGCACGAAAAGGTGCTGTGGAAGGGGGCGGAAGGCGGGCAGAGGAAGCTGCGGGTTCTGAATGCTTCCAGCATGCGTTCTACCAGAGCCTTGGTGCTCAGCGCGGCGGCACCGGGCAGGATGAGGGCGAATTCCTCTCCGCCTATGCGGGCGGCCACATCGTACGCACGGGTGTTTTCACGCATGACCTGCGCAAGCCCGCGCAGCACCTCGTCGCCGCAGGCGTGGCCGTAGGTGTCGTTAACCTGCTTGAAGTCGTCTATGTCCAGAACGGCAATGCTCACCTGACCGTTGCCGCGTTCCACCCGCTCCATTTCCATGCGTATGTGGCGGGTGAAGGCCCGGCGGTTGGCCAGCCCGGTAAGGGCATCGTGCTCGGTCTGGTGCGCCAGTTCCTCCAAAGCCTTCTGCAGCCTGTGCAGGTTGGTGCAGGATGTGACATCCAGCCCCAGTGCCATCCAGTCCCTGAGTCCGTGGGCGGCGGCCAGTTCATCCCATTGTTCGCCGGTTAGTCCGGGAACAAGGCGCGTTATGGCCACCAGAGCCTGCTGCGGGCAGCATCCGTCCTTCTGTCCCGCCGCACGGGAGAGGAGGAGCCTGCGCAGGTGTTCCAGCTCTTCGGAAAGGCTTTTCAGTTCACCCTTGGTGGGGACCGGCACGGCGTGTTCAGTTTTCCGCATGGAGGTAGAGGAGGAAATCTCGCAGGAATGTGTCTATTCTGCCGTTGAGCACGGCCTCCACATCCCCGATTTCCGTATTTGTCCGGTGATCTTTGACCAGCCGGTAGGGTTGAAGCGTATAGGTCCGTATCTGGCTGCCGAAGCTTATATCCATCTTGTTCGCGTATTCCGCCTGGCGCTCATCCTGCCGTTTACGCAGTTCCAGATCGTAGAGCCTGGCCTTGAGAATCTGCATGGCGGAGTCGCGGTTGGCGTGCTGCGATTTTTCGTTCTGGCACTGCGCCACAGTACCCGTGGGAATATGGGTAATGCGCACGGCAGAGCTGGTGGTGTTTACGCTTTGCCCGCCGGGACCGCTGGAACGGAAGAAATCGATGCGCAGGTCGGCTTCTTTTACGTCAATGGTGATATCATCTCCTGCATCGGGAATGACGTCGACAGAGGCGAAGGATGTGTGCCTGCGCCCCGACGAATCGAACGGCGATATGCGGATGAGGCGGTGGATGCCCCGTTCGCCCTTGAGCAGACCGTAGGCATTGGTTCCGCGTATCCGCAGGGTGACGCTTTTTATGCCTGCTTCGTCACCGTCGAGAAAGTCCAGATACTCGGCCTTGAACTCCTGTGAGTCCGCCCAGCGGACATACATGCGCAGGAGCATCTGCGCCCAGTCCTGAGCCTCGGTTCCGCCGGCCCCGGGGTGGATTTCCAGAATGGCGTCCTTGCCGTCTTCCGGTGCGGAGAGGAGCATGTTCATTTCAGTGATCTGAAGCAGCTCTTCCAGCGTATCTGCCTGTGCGGACAGGGTTTCCAGAATTTCGGCGCTCTGGTCTTCTTCTGCAAGGGTGAGCCATTCGTCAAGATCTTCCCGCGCCTGACGCAGGGCATCCAGCCGGGCTATTTCGTCTTCAAGAGTGCTTTTTTCCCGCAGCACAGGGGTAAGCTTTTCCGGTTTGTCCCACGCGCCGGGACTGGAAAGCTGCTTTTCTATCTCGTCCAGACGGCTCTTGCTTGACGCAAGGTCAAAGACGCCTCCACAGGGTGGAGAACTGTTCAGCCAGCGTCATGCTGCGGGTACGTATATCGGCAAGGTGTAGCATATGGGGATGTTATCTTTTTCGACGGGTTGATTGTGGTCTGCCAAACGCGCCGCGGGCAAGCAGCAGGGCACATGCGCCCAGTACGACAAGATGCAGGTTCGGGTACGTGCGGTGGAACAGGGTGGTTCCCTGTACTGTGGCGGCAGTGCCGTAAACGGTTTCTGCCTTGAACAGCGCGCCACGGGTAATGATTCTGCCTTTTGGGTCCACAATGGCACTGATGCCCGTGTTGGTGCCCCGTACCAGATAGCGGCTCTGCTCCACGGCGCGCAGCACCGCCAGCTGCAGATGTTGTTCCGGGGCAGCCGTGTTGCCGAACCATGCATCATTGCTGATGTTTATAAGTAAATTAGCGCCATCGCGCACCCGCTGCTGCGTCAGATCGGTGAATATCGTTTCATAGCAGATGAGCACACCCATGGCAAGATTGCCATGGGTAACGGGGTGTATGGCATGGCTGGTCTGGAAATCTCCCGTTCCTTCAAAAAAGACATCCAGAAACGGAATGTGCATGCCAAGAGGGATATATTCGCCGAATGGAACCAGATGTTCCTTGTCATACCATCCGGCAAAGAAACCATCGTTCCCCATGAGGTATGCCCTGTTCAGGGTATCCCACTGCCTGCCTTGGGTGCCGTTGGCGTAGGCGGGAGTGCCGACCAGCAGCGGGGTTTGCGTCTCTATGACCAGTTCACGCAGCAGGGAAAGGTATTCCTGCTTTTCCTGCAGGTAGAAGGGCATGGAGGTTTCCGGCCATACGACGAGATCGGCCGGATGTTTTTCCAGCCCGGCGCGGGTCATGTCCACGTATCTGTGGACGGTGCCGTTCTGGTAGGCGGGTGCCCACTTCTGCCCCTGATCTATGTTGCCTTGCACCATGAGGGTGCGCACCGGGCCGGTGGTGACAACGGGTGTGTTCCATGCATGCCATGACCACCCGGCGCAGGCAGCCATGAGAGCGAGGGCGGCCAGAGCAGGGCGGGCAGACCTTGTGGTGAACGACTCAAATAACAGGCAGGACACACCGGCAAGAACCCCGGAATAGACGTAGGGGCCGAGAACGGACAGAGGCTGCAGCATTGCGGGCCACGGAGCGAACGCCGCCGCGAGAACAGCCCACGGAAAGCCGGTGAACAGCGTGCCGCGGAGCAGTTCCAGCGTGCCCCACAGCAGCATGGCGAAGATGCCGAGCATGGTAGGGGAGAGCCGCTTGGCAACGCGGTGAACGAGCACGGCGAAAAGGCCGCAATATACGCTGAGATAGAAGGCCAGCAGGAGCGGCGCGGGCAGGGCGAGGGGCCATGGGATGCCTGCTTGCGTGTTCAGCGGGACCACGACCCAGTACAGGCAGGCGGCATAGCCTGCGGTGCCTGCCAGAAGAGCTGAGCGCAGGGCGCTTTGCCATGTGGGAGCGTTTTGCGCAATGTGGTACAATGCCACGGGAAAGGCGAGAGCGAACAGGGGAACCTGAATGAGGTCGTTCGCCATGCCGAGCCAGAGGCCAAGGGCAGCGATGGCCGGTGCGAATATGTGCATGATGGGCAGAGGAAAAGGGGTTTTCCGTAAAAGGTCAAGCGACAAATGGCATTGAGACGATGGGAAATGCAGCCGGAAACACGATTATTCCTGTTTTTCCGCAAGGATGGACTGAATCTGCTTGGCATTGGCATCCTGCACGCTGAAGCGGTAACCTTCCAGCATGAAGGATTCTCCGGCCTGAGGAACATGGCCTGCGAGTTCGCTCAGATAGCCGCCGATGGTTTCCACCTGTTCCGATGACAGCGAGATTCCGAGGACAGGTTCAAGTTCTTCCAGCAGAGCCCGTCCGGAAAGGAGGTAGCTTGTTTCTGTGAGCGGCTGGATGTCGTCTTCCTTGGGCGGGTCGTATTCGTCATCAATGTCGCCGACGATGATTTCAAGGATATCTTCTATTGTCACCACACCCGACGTGCCGCCGTATTCGTCCACCGCAATGGCGAAATGCAGCTTGCGGGCGCGGAATTCCTGCAGCAGGTCGCTCACCATTTTGGTTTCCGGCACAAAGAAGGGCTTGCGCATGATTGTGCGCAGCGGGGTATCGTGGCGGGCCGGGTCGTAGAGATATTGCAACAGGTCTTTGGCATAGGCTACGCCGACGATGTTGTCTCTGTTGCCTTCGAAGATGGGAATGCGGGAATGGCCGGATTCGACGATGATTTTCACCACGTCTATGAGCGAGGAATCTATGGAGGCGCAATGGATATCCGTGCGCGGCACCATGATTTCGTCCACCTGCGTTTCGTCCAGACTGAGCACGTTAAGGAGCATGGAGCCTTCCACGGCTTCCAGCTCTCCTTCTTCACGCGCTTCCAGAATGGCTTTTTCTACGCTGTCTCCGGTTTTGTTGTGAAAAATGTTCGAGAACAGTGACCAGAGTCGACTGTCAGAGCCTCCGTCCAAAACCTGTCTCCTTGGTAAGGGTTACTGAAATGAGGTGCATGGCGGCCACCTCGGATTGTGCGACAATATCCATCCCTTTTGCATGACGCAAGTGCAAACAGGGGTGAAGCTGCATTTATTCCAGCCCCTTCTCCCTGTAAAGCTCAAGGTGCCTGCGCATGGCCCAGTTGCCTATCTCGTCCACCTCGTTGCTGCGCAGGGACGGCCCCCAGGCCAGTTCGGAGTTGGAGCCTTCTTTCATTTCCGCACGGCGCAGGAACTGCATGCCGAGATCCATGTCGCGGGTTTCAAAGTCGGTAAAGGGCAATTGCAGGCGGCACAGCAGCCAGTGGCGCTGGCGTTGGCCTGTTTCCGGTTCCCACAGGTCCAGCAGAATGAAGAGCCTGTCGCCGATATTGAACTCCAGCCCTGAGTCTTTTGCGTCCTGCCGTTTTACATGCAGTTTTACACCGCCTGCGGAAATGTTCGAAAGCCTGATCTGGGCACGTTTGCCGGGGATGTAGCTGAGGAGCGGCTTTCCCCAGTTTTTGATGTTCAGGTCGTGGTTGCCGTCGCCCAGCATGCGTTCCTTCCAGACTGCGATGCCGAGGATGTATTGTTCCGGCGGGTCCACGCGCAGGGAGGCGCGCTTCTGCTTCTGCTCCAGCTTTTCCGGAATGGCGATGCTTATGTGACTTATCTCTGTGGTAACGGGACGAATGCCTGCAATGGAAGAGGAAAACATGTAGTACCGCTGGCTGCGCTTTTCATCCTGCACACGGAAGTAACAGTCCACCATGCGCCCCATCCAGCTTTTGCTGATGTTTTTCAGGCCGGAACATTCCATGGTGATGACGCCGTTTGCCACATCGAATACCGTGCAGAAGGTGGAGCGGCGTTTTTCTGTTTCCGAATGAAACTGGACTTCGAACTTGCTGCGTTGATCCATGGCGGACTTGAGGGTGACTTCGATATCCGTGGGGGTGAGAATCCAGCCATGGGGTATGTAGACAGCATTGCGTCTGGCGCGGAGCCACATAAGGACGATGACGGTTACCAGTACTGCAACGATGGCGGCAAGAACCCCTATGACCTGCATGGAAAGCTGGTCACGCATGGACGAATCGGAAAAACTGCGTCCTATCTCCGAGAAGTATTCGGTGGTTCTGTCCGCCGCCAAGGGGGTGAGAAAATTCACTGTTGCTACGTCGTCCTTAGTGAGGATTGTCAAAAAACGGCTTCACACGGCACTGAAGCAAAGCCATGTCATAGGTATAATGCAGTACATACTGCAAATCCTGCAATGTGAAAAGCGTTATGCCAGTGCTGGCGTGGAGTTACCGTGACCGTTCCATTTTTTTCAGGTGAATCTCCAGACAGGCTATGGCTGCCGGGGTAATGCCTGAAATACGGGAAGCCTGTCCGAGGGTACGGGGGCGCACCGCGCCGAGTTTTTCAACCGCTTCGCGGGTGAGTCCCGCGACATCGGCGTAGTTCAGGTTCTCGGGCAGCACCACGGCTTCCGTACGGGAGAAACGCTCTACCAGTTCTTCCTGTCTGCGCAGGTACCCGGCATATTTTGTCACTGTTTCCGCTTCCTGCAAGGCTTCTTGCGGAAAATGTGCCAGTTCAGGCCAGAACGGGGTAAGGTCGCCGATGTGCAGGGCCGGACGACGCAGCAGGTCGCCGAGTGATATGGCCTTTGTGGGGGCTGGCTCTCCCATGGCTTCCAGCCGGGAGCGGGTTTCGGAATCGGGGGTGAGCCTGCGCTCCTCCAGTTCCGAAAGCAGTGTTCCGAGTGCTGTGTGCTTGGCGGTAAAACGTTCCCACTGTTCATCTTTTACCAGCCCGATCTCTCGTCCCAGCGGGGTGAGGCGGCTGTCTGCGTTGCTTTCGCGCAGGAGCAGCCTGTGTTCTGCGCGGGAAGTGAACATGCGGTAGGGCTCTTTGGTTCCCTTGGTTACCAGATCGTCCACAAGCACGGCCATGTATGCCATATCACGCCCGGGCAGGAAGGGAGGGCGTCCGGTCAGGGTGCCGGCGGCATTAAGCGCGGCCCACAGCCCCTGTGCCGCAGCCTCCTCGTAACCGGAGGTACCGTTGACCTGACCGGCCATATACAGGCCGGGGAGGCATTTGGTTTCCAGCGTGGGCAGAAGCTGCACGGGGTTTGCGTAGTCATATTCAATGGCGTAGCCGGGGCGGACGATCTGGGCCTTTTCCAGACCGGGAATGGTGGCAATCATGGCTTTCTGCACATCCAGCGGCAGGCTGGTGGGGATGCCGTTGGGATAGCATTCCGGACTGTTTGCGCCTTCCGGTTCCACGAAAATCTGGTGGCGTTCCTTATCGGGAAAACGTGCCACCTTGTCTTCTATGGACGGGCAGTAGCGTGCGCCTGTACCTTCAATGACGCCCGTGAACATGGGAGAGCGGTCGAACCCGGAGCGGATGGCCGCATGGGTGCGTTCGTTGGTCCATGTCATGTGGCAGGGCAGCTGCGGCATGTGTGTGCCTGCGGAACGGAAGCTGAACAACGGAGGCGGCGTGTCGCCCGGTTGGACCTCCATGACGGAAAAGTCGATGCTGTCTTTGAGCAGGCGCGGGGTGGTGCCCGTCTTGAGTCTTCCCAGCACAAGCCCCGCCGCTTCCAGCGAGGCGGAAAGGCCCATGGCGGCAGGATCGCCCAGTCTGCCGCCGGAAAAGTTGGTCATGCCCACGTGAATGAGCCCGCGCATGAAGGTGCCCGCCGTGACAATGACGGTGCGGGAGCGGAAGACCTGCTGCAGCCGGGTGCGCACCCCGGCGCACCGCTCCTTCTCCACGAGAATTTCTTCGGCGGTATCCTGGAAGACCCAGAGATGGTCCTGCGAGAAGATATCTCTTTTTACGGCCCGCATGTAAGCATCGCGGTCTATCTGGGCACGTGTGGCGTGAACGGCCGGTCCCTTGCTGGTGTTCAGCGTACGGAACTGAATGCCTGATTCATCGGCCCAGAGGCCCATCATGCCGCCCAGAGCGTCTATTTCGCGCACCATATGTCCTTTGGCAAGACCGCCTATGGCGGGGTTGCAGGAGAGTGCGCCTATGTGGTCCGCATTGACCGTGAGCAGCAGGGTGTTCAGGTTCAGGTTGGAGGCGGCCATGGCGGCTTCGCAGCCTGCATGACCCGCTCCGACCACGATGACGTCGAAAGAATCGGGCATGGCCTTGAGAGGGCGGGATGTACTGGAAGCGCTGTGCATGGCTAGGCTCAGATGCCCCGGAGCGGCTCAGGCGCCCCGGGGCGGATAGACGGGTTAGGCTGCCGCCCGAATCCGGCACAGGCGACAGGAAGCAAAAGGAATACGCTATGTGAACAGCAGGCTGGTCATCACCTTGGCATCGTTGATATTGCTGGAGATAAGGCTCTTTTCGTCCGGCTGATGCGCCTGACCGCCAAGCTTGCTCCAGCAGGCCACCTCAAGCCCGTGCACGCGCATGTGCGCCGCCACGGTGCCGCCGCCTATACCCATGGCACGGGGTTCTACAGAGTATACGGCGCGTATGGCCGAGGCAAGGCGTTTGACCACCTCACAGTCTGCAGGGGTGGAGACGGTGGACTGGTTCGCCTGCACGTCTTCAAGGGTGATGCTCACGCCGCGCTCACTTTCCACCGTGTCGGCGAGGGAGCGTACAGCCGCCCTGACGTCTGCGATGTCGTAGCCGGGCAGGACGCGGCAGTCTATGTAAAACACGTCCATGCCCGGGACGGTGTTCACATTTTCCACATTCAGCTCTTTTTTGGTGGGCGTGAAGGTGGAGATGGGCGGCTCAAAAAGTTCGTCTACGCGACTGAAGGTATCGTGCAGAGAGCGCACACGCAGGATGAGGTCTGCCGCCGCTTCCAGAGAGTTCACGCCCAGCGCGGGGCGGGAGGCGTGGCACTGCCTGCCCCGGACCGTGACCTTGAGCCAGAGGATGGATTTTTCCGCCACCTCTATCATGGAGCCTTCTGCGTTTCCTACGTCCGGTACAAGGATGAGGTCGTCCTTGGCGAAAAGATCAGGGCGCTGCTGCATGAGGTAGTCGAGGCCGTAGATGCTTCCCGTTTCTTCATCGGCCACGAAGATGAGGCCCAGCGACAGGTCGGGCTGCACGCCGAGTTCCAGCAGTGCCTTGGCCGTAAGCAGACCGGAGACTATGCCCTGCTGATTGTCTTCCACGCCGCGTCCGCACAGGGTGTCGCCGTCTACGCGTACCACCCACGGATCGCCGGTCCACAGGTCCGGGTCTCCGGTGGGCACCACGTCTGTATGCGCAAGAATCCAGACGGTTTTCTTCTGTTTTCCGGGGAGGCGCGCGATGAGGGTGGGGCGATAGCCGCAGGGGACGCGATTGTCCGGCGCGCGCAGCTCTTCAATGTCTGTAATGCCGTTGGCGGAGAGCCAATCCTTGAGAAAGGCGGCTTTTTCCACTTCGCCTATGCCGCCGCTGGTGGGGCATAAGGCCGGGCGGGCGGACATTTCTGTCTGCAGGGAGATTACGAGGTCGCGCTGCCGATCCAGAAAGGCGAACAGTTGTTCCAGCATGGATTCGCTCCGGTGGGTTAGCCGGCCCGGCGTGCGACCGGCTGGGTGGGCAGTTTGCGGCAGTTTGCGTTTAACCGCCGGAAACCGCTTGCAGGTGAAAGAAAAACGGGAAGGCACCGCGGTTGCGCACCTTCCCGTTTGACGGCTGAAAAAGGAAGCCTAGCGGCCCTTGGCAGCGCGCTTGGAAGCCTTGAGGGGGTTGAGCTTGACTTTGCCCTGCTTGTCAAGGGAAGCCTTGACGTGGGTGGCAAAGTTACATGCGCCCAGAGACCACTTGGCTGCGGGCTGTGCGTAGCTGCCGCAGTAGGTGGCACCTTCGAACTGCTTGGTACGGTCGCAGCCCTCGCACTTTTCCACGACGGGCTGGCAGATAACGCCGTTGAAGAGCACGCCTTCTGCAGTCTTTACTGCACCTTCAAAATTGGCACTCATTGTATCGTCCTCCTTAAACCGCGCGGGCTGCGCGCGAATATTGTTCCTGAAAGCAGGGTTGAATTAAACAGATTCGGGAAAAAGTCAACATAAATATGGCGAGGGTGAACGTGACCGGTCTTCGGGCGATAAAAACACCGTATCAGGACAGTTTTTCCCGTACCCACGAACGTAGGGTTGCCACTTCGCTGAGCAGGGAGGGGTAGTCTATTTTCATGAATTTTCCATCATTATATAATAACTCTCCGTCAACCATGCTCATGCATACTTCCGCTCCCGTGGCGGCATAGACCACGTGCGATACCGGGTTGTGCAGGGGTTGCAGGTTGGGGGCGCGAAGGTCCAGAGCCACCATGTCTGCCCGCATTCCCGGTGCAAGGTGTCCGATTTCGGGCCTGCACATGGCCCGGGAGCCGCCGAGGGTGGCCATGTCCAGTACGGCCTGCGCCGGGGCGCAGGTGGGGTCCATGCAGCGCACCTTGTGCAGCAGAGCGCAGGAGGTCATTTCCGTAAACATGTTCAGGGCATTGTTGGATGCTGCTCCGTCTGTGCCGAGACTTACCGGAACACCGCGCCGGAGCATGTAGGGCACATTGGCAATACCTGAGGCCAGCTTCATGTTGCTTTCCGGATTGTGGGCCACCACGGTTCCTGTTTCGGCCAGCAGGTCGATTTCCGCCTCTGTAAGGTCCACGCCGTGGGCGATGGTGGTCTTCGGGGTCAGCAGGCCGAGTTCATGGACGTATTGCAGCGGACGCAGGCCTGTGGCGGCAAGGCATTGTTCCGTCTCCGTCACGGTTTCCGCAAGATGGATATGCAGAGGAACGTCCAGTTCCTGTGCCAAAGCGAGGCACCGGCGCAGTATATCCGGTGTGGTGGTGTATACGGCATGGGGCATGACGGCCTGACGGATGCGCGGGTGATCCTTCCATCGTTCATGCAGTTCCCGCACGAGATCAAAACCGCGTTCCGTATCGGCATAGGCAGGGGACGGAAACATGAAGATGCCCTCGCCGCCCAGCACGCGCAGGCCCGCACGGTCTGCGGCGCGGTAGGTGGCGTCTTCGATCAGGTACATGTCGCAGAAGGAGGTGGTGCCGAGCCGGGTCATTTCCGCACAGGCGAGCAGTGCGCCCAGTTCCACAATCTCCGGGCTGAGGTGCTTTTCCACAGGGAAGATGTGCTTGGTGAGCCATTCCATGAGCGGCAGGTCGTCTGCCACGCCCCGCAGCAGCGACATGGCCGCATGGGTATGCGCGTTGACAAGGCCGGGCATGAGCAGCGTGTGGCCGAGGTTGAGCGTTGTATCGGCTGCATACCGGCTGCGCAGGTCTTCCCACGGTCCGATGGCGGTGATGGTGTTGCCCGTAACGGCGATACCGCCGTTCTCCAGAACGGTGCGCTGCGGGTCTTGAGTGAGAATGGTGTTGGCCTGTATGAGAATGTCGCATACCATTGGCATAAGTGGCTCCTCGGCCTTGGGCCGGAAGGGGTTGCGTGAACGGAAGGGCTTGCGGCAGGACGGCTGCCCGATTTTTCCGCAGGCTTGAGCAAAATAGAATATCAACGCGGCGCATGCAAGCGTGCGCGCTCCGGAGGGTGAATATGGAGGAGGTAAAGGTGGCCGGAAACAAGGAACTGCTTGAGGAAAATTTGAAAACGGGTTGCCTGCTCATACACGGCTGGACGGGGAGCCCGTTTGAGATGGAGCCGCTTGTGGCTCCGCTGCAGGCGCTGGGATGCCGTGTGCATAACGTGACGTTGCCGGGACATGAGGGAGACTTTGCCGCATTCAGGCGCACATGGTTCCGGGATTGGGCGGAAGGAGCGGAGCAGGCGTACCTTGCGCTCCGGGAGGAGGCGGATCGTGTTATCGTCATGGGGCTTTCCATGGGGGGCACACTGGCATTGCACATAGCCTCGAGACATCCTGTTGACGGCGTGGTGACGATGGCCTCGCCTGTCTACGTTTACCGATTGTTCCCGCCGGAAATGAAAGACTGGCGGCTGCCGTTCGTGCGCCTGCTCCGGCATGTGCGCCCTGTCTGGCCCGGGTCGCCCAGACGTGCCGAGGCGCAGGAGATAGCACCATGGAAGGGGTATGACGGGGCGACAAGCCTGCCCCAGCTGTGGAGTCTCATTGAGGGGGTACGCACCGTGGAAAGGGAACTGCACAGGGTGACGGCGCCGCTGCTTGCCATGCACTGCCCGACGGACCGTACGGCCCCTCCGGGCAATGTGTGGGAGATAGCCCGCAGGGTATCATCCGAGCGCAGGCGCATAGAGCTTATTCCCATTGGCGAGCGTGTGACCGCCCACCACATGCTGACCACGCACAGGGAGACACGCGAGAGGGTGCGGGAGCTTGTGTGCGGGTTTGTTCGTGAGGTTCAGGGTGGGTGTACAAAATTGTGAACAGGTTTCAAAAGCGTATTTTGTGACAATAATGGGATATGTGTGTTTATCCATTTGAAAATAAACATTTTAATTGGAAAATATGAGGCTTGTTCGAAGTTGGGGATATTGCAGAGTTGACAATTTTTGTATTTTTGCGGTAATTCGTACCTCCGTTCAATGAGAAATGCCCTCGTAGCGTTTTTTCGCTTTTTTTATCAAAATTGTTAGCGGTTCCGGAAGAACGGGGAGAGGGTTCCGGGGCGGCTTCCGTGCAAAGCGAGGAGACTGTCTTGCTTTTCAAGCCGATTAGCCAGAATTTCAACGATTTCGTGATAGACAGGGACAAAGAGCGCTGCATCAACTGTGAAGTGTGCGTGCGCCAGTGTTCCTATGAAGCCCACTTCTGGGATGACGCGCGCCAGTGCGTGAATCACGACAATACCAAGTGTGTCGGCTGCCACCGGTGCGAGGCGCTCTGCCCCACCGGGTGCCTGACAATCAAGAAGAACCCGGCGGACTTCCGGGATAACGCCCTGTGGACACCCACGTATATGAAGCACATATACAAGCAGGGTGACACCGGAGGCATTCTCCTTTCCGGCATGGGCAGCCCCAGCGCCAAGCCCATCTACTGGGACAATCTGCAGCTTGATGCCAGCCAGGTGACCAACCCTTCCATTGACCCGCTGCGCGAGCCCATGGAACTGCGGACCTACCTCGGTTCCAAGCCCGACAAGGTGGAAGTGGAGCAGACCCCGGAAGGGCCGAAGCTGAAAACCAAGATCGGGCCGCAGATCAAGCTGGAATATCCCATCATGTTCTCCGCCATGTCCTTCGGCTCCATCAACTTCAACCTGCACAAGGCCATGGCCATGGCGGCCACGGAGCTGGGCATTGTCTACAACACGGGCGAGGGCGGCCTGCACCCCACCCTGTACGAGTACGGTCCCAACACCATTGTTCAGGTGGCTTCCGGCCGGTTCGGCGTGCACAAGGACTATCTTAATGCCGGTGCCGCCATAGAAATTAAGGTGGGACAGGGTGCCAAGCCGGGTATCGGCGGGCATCTGCCCGGCGAGAAGATCGACGAGG
>CAYRLL010000031.1:0-30330 GCA_964425115.1 uncultured Desulfovibrio sp.
GCAAGGGGAGTGGGGACGGGGCGACATATTATCAGAAGACAGGAGTGCGGCCCGGTGCGGCTATGTCGCAACTGCCCGCACGCTGGAACGCAGCTACGGGCGGGACGGGGTGGAGTTTTTGCAGCGGGTGCAGATAGGGGAGCAGGCGCAGTTGGGGGAGGGGGCGCTGTTTCAGGCGGCGATGTATAACAGCCCGAAGGAAGTGCAACCGTTTGTTGAGGGCGTGCGCAGTGGGGAGCAGGGAGACGGTCCGAGCACCGGCGGCACCCCCGGTCGAAGCCCAAGCCTCCTTGCGGAGGACGACCATCGGAACATGTCTCCCTTGGATGAAATAATAGCACTGGACGATGCCGATGGCAATGGGGGAGGGGGGGAAGCCTACGCACAAAAGGCGGGCGGCAATGCCCGCGCGCCTATGTCGCAACTGCCCGCACGCTGGAACGCAGCTACGGGCGGGACGGGTGCTCGTTTGCGATGACGGAAAGCGTCTTGCGGGATATGCTGAGCCGTTTCGCAAGCGTGGTGATGGTTATGCCCAGCGGCTTCATATGCAGAAGTTGTCCTGCTCGCTTGATTAGAGCTTCTGGTCGGGTAGGTGGTTTGTTTTCGCTCCAGAAAGCGTACTAATAGTGTTTCAACAGGTGGAATTTTAAACTGATGATTGCCTATGGTTTAAAATTGCGCTAATAAAAGCACTATGAGTACGTTAATAGGAACAAAAATAAACCGCCTGATACAGGGGTGGCCAGAGGGTGCTGTGAAGACTGCAACCGAATTGGCCGACTTGGGCGTGAGCAATTCCCTGACGCAGCGCTATATCAAGGAGGGATGGCTCGTGTCTGTGGGGCGAGGGGCGTATGCCAAAACCCACGGCAAAGTAACCAAGCTTGGAGCATTGCACGGAATGCAGTACGAGAGTGCGAACTTGGTCCATGCAGGAGGCAGGACCGCTCTTGAGCTATTGGGGTATTCTCATTACGCGGCGATGGACGACCGGGGATTTTTCCTCTTTGGTCCTCATAAGTGCAAGCTTCCGGAATGGTTTAGAAAGCGCTTTCAAGGGGCGGATATCGTCTTCAGCGCATCGTCGTTTTTGCCGTTTTCTTTGGCGACAAGTTTCACGCGATATGACGCCGGTGCTTTTGCCGTGACAGTTTCAGCTCCTGAGCGGGCAGTGCTGGAGCTTCTTTACCATGTTCCCGCGAAGGTCGGTTTTGATGAAGCCTTCCAGCTCGTGGGTGGTATGGGCACTCTGCGCCCAGGCATCATGCAAGAGCTTTTGGAGCAATGCGCAACGATCAAGGTTAAACGGCTTTTTCTGTATATGGCACGGGAGTCCGGCCACAGATGGTACAAAGACTTGGAAAAAGATGTGGTTGACCTTGGTTCCGGCAAGCGAGTTATCGTGCAGGGTGGGAAGTTGGACAAAGAGTTCCAGATAACTGTTCCAGTATTGAGCGAAGAGGTGCTGTTTTGAGCCCCTATGAAAGGCAGGTGCGTATTCTGCTGAGGGTTTTGCCACTTATTGAATATGAGCACCCGAAAAGCGGTGTCCCCCTTTTTGCCGTTAAAGGCGGGACTGCGCTCAATTTCTTGCTATGGAACCTGCCACGCCTATCTGTGGATATTGATCTTGCCTATTGCCCCATAAATGACAGGGATAGTGCCATGCAGGATATCATGGCAAGTATGGAACGCCTTGCCGAGAGTGCGAGGGGGCTTTTGCGCGGTGCTTCCGTGACGTTGGCATCGGCCAACCCTGTACCGAAGGTTTTGATCAAGCATGATGGGGTGGTGGTCAAGATTGAGCCGAACGCGACCATTCGAGGAACTGTTTATGAAACGGAATTTGCGAGGCTTCAGCCAGAAGTCGTGCGCCGCTTCGAAATGGATGTGGAAGTGCGTCGCTTGTCCACCCATGACTTGTACGGCGGTAAGATTTGTGCCGCCTTGGATAGGCAGCATCCGCGAGATTTGTTCGATGTCGGCCAATTGTTGGCTTCAACGGGGATAACCGAGAAGACACGGACTGCGTTTCTGGTTTATCTCATCAGTCATAATCGCCCGATGTCAGAGTTGTTGGACCCGCAATTTCAGTCCTTGGCGAACATATATGAAAGGGAATTCCAGGGGATGACGGAGACAGATGTCAGCTTGGAACAACTGGAGCATATTCGTTTTCGGTTGGTTGAGCTGCTTAGGTCCAGCCTGTGTGCGGAGGACAAAGAATTCCTTCTTTCCGTCAAGAGTGGAGTTCCGGCTTGGAAATTGTTGGATGTGCCACATGCTGCCGAACTTCCTGCTGTACGGTGGAAGCTCTATAATATAGCGCAGTTGAAGCGGAACCCTGTCAAATATGAAGAGGCTTTTGCCAAGCTGCGAAGAGCGCTTGGCCATGGTGATGTTTTGAGAGGGTAGTTCTGTCTAAAGGGGTAAGCATATCTCAAATGATCTTGCCTGTAGTTTACCAAGAAATGTGCCCAAAGAAAAAGCCCTTGCGGATGGTGTCCGTAAGGGCTTGTTTTTTTCCTGGAGCCAGTAGTCAGAATTGAACTGACGACCTACTGATTACGAATCAGTTGCTCTACCGACTGAGCTATACTGGCAGATTCCGGCGAAATGAGAAGGGCCTTATAGCGTTAAGGGCGGGAGGCGTCAAGCGTTTCGTGCGGTCTGGTTTGGCGGGGCCGGATATGTTTGTAGTGGTGGCGGGTGGGATGCTTTTTCCTTGCCGGTCCAAGCGGAGAGCGGGGCAGTGAATTGCTGCCGGTAGGGTGGCGGGAGGGTATCGTGTTGGTCTTTAGTTGGTTAATCATTGGTTATTTGTTGTTTCATTAGGCAGACGAGGAGAGTTTAACCTTTTGAAATAGATGTTGACAATACTTATTGATCAAGTATGGTGTTCAAAATCCAACAGTAGGACAACTATTCGGCAGCCATGAGAGAATCGTACAGCCTGAGAGAGATTGGACGGCAGCTTGATATTCCGCCCTCCACCATCTCGTACTACAAGGACAGGTTTGTCCGGTTTATCCCCGTTGCGGGCGGTAGGGGGCGGCGCGTGCGGTATACTGCCGAGGCAGTGGTTCTATTCAGGGAGATACGGGAAATGTTCACCAGAAACTGGTCGGCTGAAGAGGTCGAGGAACGGCTTTTTGCCATGTGTCAGGGCGTTTCCGGAGATGTGGAAGCTACTGCGGGTGATCCTGCCAGCTCTGCCAGTTCTGCCAACCCTGTCGGTTCGCACGGCTTGATAGGTTCGCATGGTTTGATCGGTCCGCATGGTCCGCATGGTCAAGCCGGGCAGGCCGGATCACTCGGACAAGCCGGACAAGCCGGGACAGCCGGTCTGGCCGGGCCACTTGGGTCTGTCTTTCAGGCGGACCGTTCTGCGGGGCAGCGGGGTTCCGGCGGGGCTTCTTCTCCTTCCGGCACGGCGGCGTTCGGCTCATCTTCCGCCGCAGGCGCAGCAGCGGACAGGCAGGGCTTTCACAGCGGCGTGCGCCCCGGTCAGCATACGTTTGTGCAGGAGCTTTCCGGCATACTGGACACCATGTCGTCCGTTCTTGAGGTGCAATCGCACCTGCGGGCCGAGGTGGCGGCATTGCGCGGCGAGGTGGCGCATCTGCGTCAGGAGCGGGCGGACCTGGTGCGCGGCTATGAGGAACGGCTTGCGGAGCTGGATGCGGAGCTTGAGCGGTTCCGGCGCGAGCGTGCGGATATGGTGGGCCAGTTTCTGGACGATTACTATGCGGCGACGGGAAGCGGACATGCAGCTTCTTCCGTGTCTGGCGGGCATGGAGGCGCTACGGTCATGCCGGAGCGTGCGCTTGTGGAGCAGCCGCTGGTGGTCCGCTCCGGCGGGGAGTATCTTGGCGTGGCAGGCAAGGGCAAGCCGTTTTCACTACATGAGCTTATAGGGCTTATCCGCCGCAACGCGGGCACCCAGAAGGTGCAGGGAATGGACTGGCAGCATGCCGAAGGCGTATGGCAGCTGCGCATTCTTTCGCAGGACGATGCAGGCAAGGGCCACGAGTACCGGCTGGAAGTGGTGCACACGATAACTCCCAGTAAAAACGCGGTGACGGAACTGCGCAGCATGCACGTGGACGGCGAGCAGGTGCCTGATAAATTTGTTCTTATGCTCTTCAAGAATGTGAAGGAAGGGCTGGAGCGGTAGCGTAAGACCGCGAAGGCGCAAGGTTGGCAGGTTTGGCAGGTTGGCAGTTCACCGGCGTACGCGTGGGCTGCCGGGGCCTGTCGGGCCTGTCGGGCCTGTCGGGCCAGTCGGGCCAGTCGGGTCTGTTCCGACACATCAGAGCTTCTGCGGAACTGGCGGGCGGGGAGGTCTACACCACCGCCAGTTCCATCTTCCCCCAAATGGCGACACGCCCGCCGCATTGTGCGAACACGCCCTCGATGCCCTGTGCTTCGAGGGCGGCGGCGCGTTCTGTGACCAGCGTTATGGCATCCGGCGCGGTGAGCAGGTTGCACAGGGCGGTGGCACAGGCATCCGCAAGGCTGCCGCAGCGGGAACGCACGGCCACAAGGTCGCCTTTGCCCAGACTCAGCGAGTGGCCGATGGTGGCCGAAGAAGCGCATATGCTGACGGGGAATTCGTGCGCGTGTACGACAATGCCGATGGTGGCATCGCTGTGCGGGTCGGGCAGCAGACCCGCAACGCGGTCGCGGGTGGAGAGCATGTACACATCGCCGCCGTTTTCCACGATAAGTTCCGGGCTTTGGGCGGCAAACTCTTCGCATACCATCTGGGAAATGGTTCCTGCCACAGCGGCCATGGGGCCGACTCCGGCGATGGCGGCGGCATGGGCCATGCGGCGGATTATGGGGGCCGCAGAGGCGGGAACCTCTACGGGCACACGGCTTGTGAGGAATTCCGGATGCAGCAGCATGTATGCCTTGAGCTGCCCGCGTAAGGCGGAGACGTAGCGGCCCATGTCTGCGGCAAGGTCTGCGCTTGCGGTTACGTGCAGGTCCGTTTCTTCCACGACCACCTGAAACGCCTGTTCGCCCGCGTGCCGGGTGTATTGCTGCCTGTAGTGCCGCAAGGGGCTGAGGAATACGTTGTTGTTCATGCGGGGGCTATACTGCTGCGTGCTCCGGTTGACAACCCTAGCGGGCAGGATGTGCCTGCGCGCGGTTGTGGAGCAGGGCAAGGTAGAGCGCCCGTGTGCGCTCCGCCATAGCCTCTATGCTGAAGCGGTCGCGGAAGGCCTGCTGGTCTGCGGCGGGCAGGCGCAGGGCGGCTTCCAGGGCGGCAGGCGGGGCCGTATTGTCATCCATGAACAGGATGCGGGGATAGTAGGCGGATATCTCGCGCACGGGGGCGGTCTCGCGCGCCAGCACCGGCAGGCCGAAGGAGCACGCTTCCAGCACGACGCCGGGCATGCCTTCCCATTCCGCATCGGACGGGAAGAAATAGAGGTCGAACAGGTTGTAGAAGTTGGCCACGTCTTTGCGCTCACCCGTGAAGACAACGCTTGCCCCGTCGCCCCAGCCTGAAGCGGCCTTGCGCAGTGAGCGGAGCTTTTCTTCCGGTGCTCCGCCCACGATGACAAAGGCGTAGCGGTCTGAAGCGGCAAGGCACTGCTTTGCGAATTCCATGCAGAACTCCACGCCCTTGCCTTCTACCAGCCTGCCCACGAAGCCTATGATGGTTTTGTGGCGGGCAATGCCCAGAGAGGCGCGCAGGGCGGCCGGGTCTGTGTCGGGCAGCATGGCATTGAAGTCCACACCGTTGTGCAGCACGGCGAGCTTGCCGGAGGGCAGCCCGGTCTGCTGTGCGAAATAGTCCAGCGATTCCTGCGAAACGTGTAGTACCTTGTCCGTGAACAGGCGGTGGATGAGGGTTTCTTCTGCCTTCTGCTTCCAGCGGTGCAGAGGGCTGCGGGCGTACCAGTGCACCCCGCGGTGGTGCACCTGCCCGATGCGGACGGGCACCTTTGCCAGTGAGGCGGCCAGAATGCCTGAGATGTTGCCGCCCAGTGAGTGGGTGTGCACGATATCGGCCCCGCACTGGCGGAAGAGTGCCGCCATGCGCCGGATGCCGCCCATGTCCCACTTGCCGTTCAGGGGGACAAAATGCGTCTGCACGCCGTGGTGGGGGAGTTCTTCCCAGAAGATTCCCTTGTCTTTGTAGGTGACCACATGCACGTCGAACGTATCGGTCAGCAGGGGCAGCACGGAGCGGATGCGCCGCTGCACACCGCCGATATTAAGGTTGTTTGTAACCCGGAAGAGAACTGGTTTGCGCATTCCGTATCCTGTGAATGATGTGACGGGCCTGTTTGCGGTTTGGCTGCCGGTTGGGCGTGTGGCTGCGGTATGCCGCTGCCGGCGGGGGCCGTCACTGGTATGGTAAAAGGCTTTTGCCGTATTTGACAAGCAGGCGGGGCGACAGCGCACAGCGCACGGCAAGCAGCCCGAAGCGGGCGTACAGGTGCCGGAGAAACGTGCGCAACCCCTGCCTGTCTTTGTGTTTGATGAATTTGCTTATGGCACCGCGCGCGTACTTGCGCACCATGGCCGACCGCCAGCGGCGCAAGGCGGCGGGCGGGGCGAGTTGCTCCTTCAGGGCGTGATCATGCGGGTTTGTCACGAAGGCGAGGTCGTCCATGAGCACCTGCGGTTCCCTGTTGCGCGAATAGCCGCCGGAAAAATCCCTGTGGTCGCATATGATGGCGGGTTCCCATGCCACGTCACCCGCCAGTGCGGCACGCAGCCCCATCAGTTCGTCAAGGCTGATCATCCGGGGGGGGATGTCGTCCGCGAGCAGGGCCTTTGCCACATCGGCCCGGATGAGCATGCGCGAGAACAGCGTGAGCGGCACCTTGGCATAGGTGCGCAGAAAATAGTCCATGCCCTGCGTGCGCGGGGGCAGCGGCTCCTGTTTTTCCAAGACCGCGCCGTTTTCCTTGAGCATACGGCAGCCGCCGAGCACGAGGCTGACACCGGCATCGGTACGGCGCATGAGCCGCTCCAGCCCTTCCGGGTGCAGGATGTCGTCATCGTCAAAAAATTTCAGCCAGCGGCAGGAGGCGAGGCGGGCAAGCTGCAGGTAGTTGGCCGCCAGTCCCAGCGACGGTGTGTTGCGCACGTAACGCAGGCGCGGGTCCGCAAGGTGCGGCTCCACAATGCGCCGGATGTAGTCTGTGGGGCAGTCGTCCGAAATGATGATCTCCCGTGCGGGCAGGGTCTGGGCAAGACAACTGCGCAGGCACTGTTCAAACCATTCCGGCTTGTAGGCGGGGATGAGGAGCGAGACGTCTGTGTCCGTATTCTGCATGGGCGGGTGGTGCTACAGGGGTTTGGGTGGGTCAGCGCATGCGCGCCACGCGCTCAATGAGTTCCACGTAACGCGAAAACACTTCGGTATCATCCTGAACGCTGCCGAAATTCTGCCCGGCGGTGATTCCTTGCAGGTCCAGAATGGCGTTTGCCAGCGCCTCCGGTTCCGGGACCGGCACCACAACGCCGTTTACGCCGTTGGTGATGAGGTCGCAGGCACCCACATCGCGCGTGGTGACGGCGGGTACGCCCATGGCGAGCGCCTCTGCCACCACGCTGCCGAAGGTGTCGTAGAACGAAGGGTGGCAGAATACGTCCAGCGCGGCGTAGAATTTGGGCATATCTTCTACCTTGCCCGGGAAAAAGATGCGCTCATGCACCTTCAGCTTTCTGGCGTATTCGATGTATTTGGCGTGGTTTCGTCCGCCTGCGGCAATGACAACGTATTCCTGCGGCAGCAGGGTAAGCGCCTTGATGAGCCTGTCCAGCCCCTTGAGTTCGAAATTTGTAGAACAGAACCCTACGGCTTTTTGCCCTTCGTGCAGCGAATACCATATGCGCGCCTCTTCCCGCAGCTCTTCCAGACGGGCGGGATTGAAGCGCGATGTGTCTACGCCGTTGGGAATGACGACCACCTTGCCCCGCGTGCCGGGAAAGGCTGTTTCTGCCGCCTCGCGCACTTTTCCTGAAATGGCGAGGATGCAGCGGGTGCGCGGGTGGGAGTATATGGAAACATCCAGCATGGGCAGCAGCCAGTTGACCGGTGAAAACGCGCGGCTGAGAGCCTTGCCCAGTCTGCGCAGGGGGGACCGCTGCGCCCGCAGGCTGCGCCGCATGAAGTCTACATGGGGACCGCCGGAGCGGTAGATGCTGCACCCGGCAAAGTTGCCGAAGCAGAAGGAGACTGTTTCCGGCGGCAGTTGGGCGAGGCGGCGTCCCATTTTTTTATATAGGCTGAAATGCTTGAGAAAACGGCCGGGGCGCCACATGCCCACGGTGGTTACTTCCGGGCGGGGATGGCCCGCCTGTGCCTCGTCGGACATATCTTCGCCGCAGAACACGGTTACCGGATACCCCCGCTGCTTGAGGTATTCCGTGAACCTGTAGCAAAACTGCTCCACCCCGCCGTAGCGGGAGAAGGTTTTTACGAACAGGGCGACCGGAGGGCGTGGGGATTCCTGCATGGGCATACCGGGTGAAAGGGTGTGTGCCGCCTGCCGGGCGCGTGCGTTCTGCCGCGGGCCGGACGGCGGTTTGAGAACAAGTTCGCAGGCCTGTAGCGTTGCGGGGCTGCCCGGTGCATGTCTGTGTAATCACAGCGATGCGTGCGTGCTCCGGGCTGAGTGCCCGTTGCGGCACGGCAGGTTGGCAATGTGCAACAGCCTATGCAGGCGTGTGTAGCAGATGAGGCGGGCAGGATGCAAACATTGCCGGGGTATGCAAAAAATCTGCGGCGCAGACGCCGAACTGCGGGTTTACAAATATGGACTTTTGGGCCTAAAAACACTCTTTTCGCAACGAGTGCGGAATGAACGACATACTGAGAGGTTTTCCCGAATGACCAGACACTTCACGAAAATACGGGACTTGGGCTGTGAGAACGCGCACCGGCTTGTGGCCCGCGCCAAGGAAATGAAGGACACGGATTTCCGCAGCGATCTTATGCAGGGCAAGACCGCCATCCTGCTGTTCGAGAAAGCCTCTACCCGGACCCGTGTGTCCTTTGAGACCGCTCTGTTCCATCTGGGAGCCAAGACCATTTTCATGACGCCCGCCGAAAGCCAGCTTGGCCGCAGCGAGCCGCTGAAGGATACCGCGCGGGTTCTTTCCCGCTACAATGACTGCATGATCGTGCGGACCTTCGGGCAGGAAAAGATTGACGAACTGGTGCGCTACGGCACCATTCCGGTGGTGAACGCGCTGACCGATCAGGGGCATCCCTGTCAGGTGATGAGCGACCTGCTCACCATCTACGAGCGCACGCCGGACCTCAGCAAGGTGCGTGTGGCATGGATTGGCGACGGCAACAACATGGCCAATTCGTGGATTGAGGCCGCCATCTATTTCCGGTTTGAACTGTTCATGGCCTTTCCGCAGGGATACGAGCCGGACAAGAGCCTGCTTACGCTGGCGTTGCAGACCGGGGCCAAGATATTCTGCACCAATGATCCGCAGATGGCCATTGACGGTGCGCACTACGTGAATACGGACGTGTGGGCCTCTATGGGGCAGGAAGCGGAGCAGAAGCGCCGCGAGAAGGCCTTTGCGGGTTTTATGGTGGATGAGCGACTGATGAAGTACGCGGCGGCGGACGCCAAGTTCATGCATTGCCTGCCCGCGCACCGGGGCGAAGAGGTGAGCGAGGGCGTGTTTGAAAGCCCTGCTTCCATTGTTTTTGATCAGGCGGAGAACCGCCTGCATATGCAAAAGGCCATTCTGGAGTGGATTTTCTCCTGATTGCCTGAACACTGCCTTTGCAGGCCGGGCCGGAAAGCACGGCAGCTTGCAGAACGCGCTTCATTGTATGCGAGACGATAAGGAAAGAGAATGAGCAAGGATATAAAGAAGGTTGTGCTCGCCTATTCCGGCGGGCTTGATACGTCTGTGATCCTTAAGTGGATCGCCCTTACCTACAACTGCGAGGTGGTAACCCTTACCGCCGACCTGGGACAGGAAGAAGACCTTGACGGCGTGGATGCCAAGGCTTTGGCCACCGGCGCTTCCCGTGCGTATGTGGAAGACCTGCGCGAGGAGTTTGCCCGCGACTTCATCTATCCCATGATGCGCGCCAACGCCGTGTACGAAGGGCGCTATCTGCTGGGTACCTCTATTGCGCGGCCGCTCATTGCCAAGCGTCTTGTGGAAATAGCGCATCAGGAAGGCGCACAGGCTGTGGCGCACGGCGCCACGGGCAAGGGGAACGATCAGGTTCGCTTTGAACTTGCGGCCATGGCGCTGGACCCCAGACTGAAGGTTATTGCCCCGTGGCGCGAGTGGAACTTCCGTTCCCGCACCGACCTTACCAATTTTGCTCAGGAGCACGGCATTCCGCTGCCGGTGGCGGCATCGCGCAAGCAGTACAGCATGGACCGCAACATGCTCCACTGCTCCTTTGAGGGCGGCGAACTGGAAGACCCGTGGAGCGAACCGCTGGAAGGCTCGTACCTTATGGCTGTTCCCGTGGAGAAGGCCCCGGATACGCCGGAATACATCGAACTGGAGTATCTGAACGGCGATGCCGTGGCCCTGAACGGCGAACAGCTTTCTCCCGCCGCCATGATAAAGGCGCTGAACACGCTGGGCGGCAAGCACGGCATTGGTCGTCTGGACATGGTGGAGAACCGCTTTGTGGGCATTAAGTCGCGCGGGGTGTACGAAACGCCCGGCGGCACCATTCTGTACAATGCCCACCGTGATCTGGAAGGCATCTGCCTTGACCGTGAATCCATGCACCTGCGCGACTCGCTCATCACCCGGTATTCCGAATGCGTGTACAACGGGTTCTGGTTCGCGCCGGAGCGCGAGGCGTTGCAGAAGCTTATTGACGAAACGCAGCGCAACGTTACCGGCACCGTGCGTATGAAGCTCTACAAGGGGCACGCGGTTCCGGTGGGGCGCAAGTCTCCTTATTCCCTGTACCGTATGGACCTTGCCACCTTCGAAGAAGACGAGGTCTATAATCAGGCGGACGCGGCTGGCTTTATCCGCCTGCAGGGGCTGCGGCTGCTCGGCTACAAGAAGTAGCGACAATCCTCTTTGCACGGAAACATCATGGCAGAAAAGAAGATGTGGGGCGGGCGGTTCCGCCAGAAGACCGCCGCAAGGGTGGAGGAATACACCCAGTCCGTTTCTTACGACAGGCTCATGTACCGGCAGGATATTGCCGGGTCCATGGCGCATGCCCGCATGCTGGCGCGGCAGGGCGTGATATCCCGGCAGGACGCGGAACAGATTGTGGACGGGCTTGAACGCATCCGGCAGGAGATTGAATCAGGCCAGTTTGTGTGGCGTGCGGAACTGGAAGACGTGCACATGAATATTGAGAGCCGTCTTTCCGAACTGGTGGGCGATGCGGGCAAACGCCTGCATACCGGCCGTTCGCGCAACGATCAGGTGGCGCTGGATTTCCGGCTCTACGTTTCTGACGCCGTGCGCGAGTGGCAGGAACTGGTGCGCGGGGTGATTGCGGAACTGGTGAAGCAGGCGGAACAGCACGTGGATACGCTGCTGCCCGGCTGCACCCATATGCAGCCCGCGCAGCCTGTGAGCCTGGGGCATCATTTGCTTGCCTACGCATGGATGCTGCGCCGCGACTATGACCGTCTTGCGGATTGCGACAGGCGCACGCGCGTGTGTCCCCTTGGTGCTGCCGCCCTTGCGGGCACCACCTATCCGCTGGACCCTGCGTCCGTAGCGGAGGAACTGGGCATGCACGGCACCTTCCGCAACTCCATGGATGCCGTATCGGACAGGGATTTTGCTCTGGAAGCCATGTTCTGCGCCTCGCTGATCATGGCGCATCTTTCCCGCTTCTGCGAGGAGATGATCATCTGGGCGAACCCGAACTTCGGCTATATCTATCTGCCGGATGCCTATGCCACCGGTTCCAGCATAATGCCGCAGAAGAAGAATCCGGACGTGGCGGAGATTATGCGCGGCAAGGTGGGGCGTGTTTACGGTGCGCTCATGACTCTGCTGACCACGGTCAAGGGACTGCCCATGACCTACAACCGCGACCTTCAGGAAGACAAGGAACCGTTCATGGATACGGACAGAACCGTATCCGCGTCGCTGTCGCTCATGGCGGGCATGCTCTCGGAACTGCGGTTCAACACCGGGCGCATGACGGGCGTTTTGCGTTCCGGTTTTCTGAATGCCACGGAGCTTGCGGACTATCTTGTGGGCAAGGGGATTCCCTTCCGCGAGGCGCACCATCTTACCGGTGCGGCGGTTGCGCTGGCGGAAGACCGGGGCAAGCCGTTGGAAGACCTGACCATGGATGAATTCCGCACCATCTCCGATTGTATTGATGATGATGTGTACGCGGTTCTGGCATATGATGCGGCTGTTGCCCGCCGCAGAACGCAGGGCGGTACCGGACCGGATTCTGTCCGGGCGCAGATTGCCGAGCTTGCGGACTGGCTGGAGTAGGCCGGATTTGCCGCTGTTCAGGCGGTAGCGAGTGATTGTTTGTTGTATGATGTAGTTGCGATTGCCCCGCTCCGGCGGGGCAATTTTTGTTTGCCGGGGCTGAAAGCATGGGCGCGGGATGGCAGGCAAGAAGTGTACGCATCAGGCTATAAACGTGTTGACATGATTTGAATGATTCAGCTACTCGGGAAATAGGTGGAAGAGCGGATTGGCCCTCTCCCGCTGTGTGGAGCGGGGCTGTTGCCGGTTGTGCTGGTGCATCCTGAGTGATTGCCTGCACGGGTGACCGTGTTTTAGGGATTCCGGCAGGTTGCGGCACTTTTTGAATCTTTTTTATCGGAGTTTTTGGTCATGTCGAAGAACATCTATGTTGGTAATTTGGCGTGGTCCGCAAAGGATGAAGATTTGCGTACCCTTTTTTCCTCCTATGGCACGGTGCTTTCCGCCAAGGTGGTAGAAGACCGCGAGACAGGGCGTTCGCGTGGCTTCGGGTTTGTGGAGATGGAAGCCGCCGATGCCTTGCAGGCGATTGAAGCCCTGAACGGGCAGAACTTTCAGGGGCGCGATCTGCGCGTGAACGAGGCACAGCCCCGCGAACGCCGTCCCCGCTACTAGAGACTGCCGCATCGCGCAAAGCTATCCCGCCTTTCGGCGGGATTTTTTTTGTTACGATTTGCTCTGCGGGCAGCACTGTGTCGCTTATGGAGCATCGGGGTGTTTGCCCACATGTTCTCTGCGCAGGGCGTTTGCCAGCAGCTTTTGACAATAAATACTAATGCTGTGGTCTGTCATGGCCGCACGCATTCGTGTTGTGGCTAGGCGTTTGATAACATGCCATGAGCGCTTGAAGTAGTCCGGGCTCGCCTTGACGGTCAGTTCCTTAAAGGGAATTCCCTTATCATCCGGTTCATTGGCGCAGTCTGAAAGGAAAATGAGAGAGCCTTCGTGGGTATAGCCGCCAAGGTGCTTGCGGATTAATTCAGAAAGATTGAACATGTAGTTTACAGGGATAATGCGGATAGCGGCAATGAGCAGGTTCAGGCTGGGTCCGAAGGGAATGCGCGCCACGCCATCTGCCGCATTGACCACCCGGTATATAGGCGTTTTAATCTGTGTGTAAAAGTAGTCGTCTGCCATACGGGGAGCACCGAATGTGTATGTTGCTCCCGTACTGTCCGACCCGAGATAGCGGGTTGCCAGAAGTGCCAGCGCACCTCCCAGTGAGTGTCCTGTAATGTAGAGCGGGCCGCTGTCTTTGTGCTCTTCCAGAGCGCGGGCTATTTGTTTTTCAACCTTTTTGAACGCGGTTAAGAATCCACCGTGCACTCTGCCTCCGTATGGCGCAGGCACAAGGTTTGCCTTAATGTCCGTTAAGATGTCGCGGATTTCTGGCTGTGTTCCTCTGAACGCGAGCACAAGCAGGCTTGATCCGCAGTCTGCACCCTCCAGTTTGGCCAGAAACGCTTCTGTGCCGTCTACTGAGAACGAATCCAGAAACGTAAAGCCACCTTCGCGCAGGATATCAGGCACTGCGGATTCACCTGTGTTTCTGGAGCGTCCTGTGGCGCATGCGATAAGTGCTTGGAGTTCGCTCTCATATTGGCCTGCGGCAATGGCTTTTTTAAGGTTTGCTATGTGCTCGGTAATGCTTTGTTCTGCAGGGAGCCTTTCATAGGCAAGGCGGGAGAGTTCTGCCATGAGCCAGGCAGTCCGGTCAGAAAATGCAGCCCGGTTGACCGGAGGGTGGCACAAAGAGCGCGCATTGAAATAGTCTGTCATGATTTACCCCTCTGCTTATAGGGTAGATAGCAATCTATTCTATAAATAGATACATGCATATCATGCGGGCAAATCGGGTTCAATGCTAAAATGCCGCTTTGGGCTTTTCTGTTGCTCCGGTTTGTTCTTGATACTGCGTTTGAGGCAAAAAAACGCCCCGCCATGGGAGGCGGGGCGATGTGCGTTGTGCGGAGCAGACAGAGGGCGCGGGTTAGAAATGCGGCACCTTGGCCAGCCACCCCTTGGTATCCGGGATGATTCCCTTCTGAATGCCGGTATAGGTATCATACAGCTTCTGAGTGACGGGACCGATGGAGCCGTTGCCCACGGCAAAGGAATCGCCTGCGTCCGTGATATATTTGCCAACGGGAGTAATGACGGCCGCCGTGCCGAAGCCGCCGGCTTCCACGATGTCGCCGGATTTAACCATGGAAACGAAGTCGGAAAGCTTCACCTTTTCCTGCCGTGCGTTGGGCAGCAGTTCCAGTACGGATTCGGAGGTTATGGAGCGCAGGATGGTGTCTGTGAACTCCGGAATGACCAGCGAGCCGTCTTTCAGCACGTGGAAGTGGTTCATGGCTCCCACTTCTTCAAGATAGGTATTGCTGGCATCCAGATACAGCACCTGTGCGGCTCCCTTGGACTGGGCGAACAACTGCGCCCGCAGCGAGGCGGCATAGTTGCCTGCTGCCTTGGCTGCGCCGGTGCCGCCGGGAGTTGCGCGGTGGAACTGTTCCGTGATCAGCAGGGTGACGGTTTTGTTGAACCCGCCGGCATAGTAAGGGCCGCTGGGCGAAAGCATGATACAGAACGTATACTTTTCGCTGGGTTTTACGCCCAGAGCGTCTTCCGTGGCGAACAGGAAGGGACGGATGTACAGCGACGATTCCGGTATGGTGGGGCACCATTCCCGTTCGATATCCAGCAGGCGCATGAGCCCGGCAATCTGCATTTCTTCCGGAACGGACGGCATGCACATGATGGCGGCGGAGCGGTTAAGGCGTTCGGCGTTTTTATCGAAACGGAAGGTGTATATCTCTCCGTCATCGTGGCGGAAGGCCTTGGCACCCTCAAAAATGGCCTGACCGTAGTGCAGCGCTATGGCACCGGGTGCTATGCTGAAGTTGCCGTAGGGTACAATGCGCGGGTTGGACCAGGTCTTGTCGGCGTAGTCCATCACGAACATGTGGTCGCAGCGCAGCTTGCCAAAGGGCAGGCTGTCCATGCCTTTCAGAACGGAGTGCCGCCTTTCCGATTCGGGCAGCAGATTAAGCGAAATTTCCATTGTCCTTCCCTTCGGTTCATGAATGTCGTGCGGATTGGCGTGATGCCCCTTCCGGTTCCGGCGGCTGCGGATCCGGAGTATCCCGCAGGTTCTCCGGTCCCGGAACCTGAACGGTGCCGGGGCTGTGCAGTGCCGTTATGGCGATATACAATTCCGTGAGCGGCGTGTTTTGTCAATGGGGAGAGGCGCAGAGATGCGGACAGGGCACGGAAAAAACACAGGAAAGCATGGTAGCAACACGCATATGGCGCGGCAGATGGTATCTTGGAGTGGCTGCTGGTGCCGGAGGCAGGAAGGCAGGCACAACAGCAGAGAAGAATATGAGCGGAGGAGCGGAATGTGCGGGAAATTCTTAGTGGAATTGTATGGATTACGGCTTGTTGTGCGGGAAAAATAAATATGGGATAAATGAAAAAATATCATGAACTTTGCTTGACACCGGTGAGTGAAACCCCTTATGTCAGCGATAGCGGTGCTGTCATTTCCTGAGTTGGTTTTGGATTTTGCGGCACATCCCTTTCCTTTTTATTTTCGGAGATATTGACTTGTCTAAGAACATTTACGTTGGCAACTTGGCTTGGTCTACCACTGATGCGGATCTGCGCAACCTCTTCGCTGATTACGGCGACGTTATTTCCGCTCGCGTCATCGAAGACCGTGAAACCGGCCGCTCCCGTGGCTTCGGTTTCGTGGAAATGGACGATGCCGGCGCTGCGCAGGCCATTCAGGCACTGAATGGCAAGAACATCGGTGGCCGCGACCTGAAGGTTAACGAAGCTCAGCCCCGTGAGAGCCGTCCGAGCCGTCCCCGCTACTAAGCGAACGATCGAAAGCGAATCACGAAGCCCCCGCTCTGCGGGGGCTTTTTCGTTGCGGGGATGCAGGAGGTGCGCCTTTGTCGTTTTCCCGTCATGCGCCTCGCTTTAGAGGCGTCCCGTGGCGGGCCTGCGTGTGCTGTAGGCGGACGTGGCTGACAGGGCACTGCGCGACCTGTGTGCCGGGCGACAAAAAAGCCCGGCAAGCCGGGCCGTGCGTGCTGGCGGAAGCGTATAGGAGTCGAACCTACCGGGGACATCTCTGCCACCCCACCGGTTTTGAAGACCGGGCGCCACACCGGTGACGAAACGCTTCCATAAGAAAGTTCAATTTGAGTCGGCAATCCCTAGCAGGTTTTGTTATAGCGGGCAAGCAGATGGATTCATTCGGCCAAATGTTCTGGCTGATCGTGAAAAATTGGGAAATCAGCAAAGCTTGTCATTGTCAAATGCGGCGGTACGTCTTAGTAATAACAATTCGGACCCTGCAAGAGTAATCCGACACAACCTCGGAGGCATAGACGCTTGAATCAGTTTTCACGAAATCTCGTCCTGTGGGCGGTTATTTCCGTTCTCATGGTAGTGTTGTTCAATCTTTTCAGCCAGCCGCAATCCACGCAGAACAAGGTGAGCTATACCGAATTTCTGCAACTGGTGGACGGCGGGCAGGTGATGCAGGTGGACATTCAGGGCCAGCGGCTCACGGCACGCCAGCAGGATGGCAGTGCTGTTGTCACCTTTGCGCCGGAAGACCCGCAGCTTGTCCAGCGCCTGCTGGGACAGGGGGTTCGGGTGAATGCCCTGCCGCCCGAGGATTCACCGTGGTACATGACCTTACTTGTATCGTGGTTCCCCATGTTGCTGCTCATCGGCGTGTGGGTCTTCTTTATGCGGCAGATGCAGGGAGGCGGCGGCAAAGCCATGTCGTTTGGCCGTTCCCGCGCACGGCTTATCTCGCAGGAGCAGACCCGCGTTACCTTTGACGATGTGGCGGGCGTGGACGAAGCCAAGGAAGAGTTGACCGAAGTGGTCGATTTTCTGTCCAATCCCAAGAAGTTTACCCGCCTTGGCGGACGCATACCCAAGGGCGTGCTGCTCGTGGGGCCTCCCGGTACCGGCAAGACGCTGCTCGCGCGTGCGGTGGCAGGCGAGGCGGGCGTTCCGTTCTTTTCCATTTCCGGTTCCGACTTTGTGGAAATGTTTGTGGGTGTGGGTGCCTCGCGTGTGCGTGACCTGTTCGTACAGGGCAAGAAAAACGCTCCCTGCCTTATCTTTATAGATGAAATCGACGCCGTGGGCCGCCAGCGTGGTGCGGGTCTGGGCGGCGGTCATGACGAACGCGAACAGACCCTGAACCAGCTGCTGGTGGAAATGGACGGCTTTGAGTCCAACGAGGGTGTCATCCTTATTGCGGCAACCAACCGGCCTGACGTTCTGGACCCGGCGTTGCTGCGTCCCGGCCGTTTTGACCGGCAGGTGGTGGTGCCCACGCCGGACCTTAAAGGCCGCAAGCATATTCTGGAAGTACACGCCAAGCGTACGCCCCTTGCCAAGGATGTGAACATGGAAGTGCTTGCCAAGGGCACTCCCGGTTTCTCCGGTGCGGACCTTGAGAACCTTGTGAACGAGGCGGCCCTGCAGGCTGCCAAGAACAACAAGGATCAGGTTAATATGTACGACTTTGAGATGGCCAAGGATAAGCTTCTTATGGGCAAGGAGCGCCGCAGCCTTGTCATGAGCGACCATGAGAAGCGTGTTACCGCCTACCATGAGGCAGGCCATGCCCTTACGGCCATGCTGCTGCCGGAGACGGACCCCGTGCACAAGGTTTCCATTATCCCGCGCGGGCGCGCTCTGGGCGTGACCATGCAGCTGCCTGATGGTGACCGTCATGGATATACGCGTACCTTCCTTGAAAACAACCTTGTGGTGTTTTTGGGCGGACGCGTGGCTGAGGAGCTCATTTTCAACGAAATGACCACAGGAGCGGGCAATGACATTGAGCGGGCCACGAAGATGGCACGTAAGATGGTCTGCGAATGGGGCATGTCTGACGCCATAGGGCCCATGAATATCGGCGAGCAGGGTGAAGAGGTCTTCATCGGTCGTGAGTGGGCGCATTCGCGTAATTACAGTGAGGAAACCGCCCGTCTTGTGGATGCGGAAGTAAAGCGCATCATGGAAGAGGCGCGGCAGCGTGCCCGTCAGCTGCTTGAGGACAACATGGAGCAGCTGCACAAGATTGCGGATGCCCTGCTTGAGCGCGAAACCATAAGCGGGGCTGATATTGAGGCCCTTCTGGAGGGCCGGGAACTGCCGCCCGCAGAGATTCTGAATGATCCTGCGGAAGCCGAGGAGCGCGACAACCGCGCCCGGGCAGCTGCCGCATACAGAGACCAGCAGACTACTGCCCGGCCTTTTGCGCGGCCTGCAGCGCCGCGCGAGCAGCAGTCCGCTGCGGGCGCGGGGGACTTTACGCTGGAAGAAGAGCCGGGTGAAGCAAAGGACGGCGAGGCCCGTTCCGGTGATTCCGGTGAAACGAATAAACCCGAAGGCGGAGAGCAGCGCTGATGCTTGCTCCGGTACGCTGGGAAATCCGGGGGGGCAGGTCTTTGGGCCCTGCCCCCTTTCTTATATTTGGTATTCTGAATGTGACGCCGGATTCTTTTCATGACGGCGGCCTGTATGCAAACACGGATGCCGCTCTTGCCCATGCCGCAGTGCTTGCGGGGCAGGGTGCGCACGTGCTGGACGTGGGGGGCGAATCTACCCGGCCATTTGCCAAGCCTGTGCCGCCGGAGGAGGAGCTGGAGCGGGTGATTCCCGTTGTGCGCGGACTGCACGGAATGCGGTGCGACAACGGGATGCCGTGGGCCGTTTCCGTGGATACCTATAAGGCGCGCACGGCTGCCGCCGCATTGGATGCCGGAGCAGATATCATCAATGATGTTTCCGCTTGTGCCTTTGATCCGCAACTGCTGGATGTGCTTGGACAGTACAAGCCCGGCTATGTGCTCATGCACAGTAAAGGCAGGCCGGAAGACATGCAGAAGGCTCCGGAATATGAGGATGTGGTGGAGGAAATTCTGGACTTTTTCGAGAAAAAACTGAAAGAATTGACCTCAGCCGGAATGCCGGAAGAGCGCATCATGCTCGACCCCGGCATCGGATTCGGCAAGACGCTGGAACACAATCTTGAGATTCTGCGTAATATGGACAGGTTTGAACGGTTGGGACTGCCCCTGATGGCGGCGGTGTCCAACAAATCCATGTTCGGCGCGCTGTGCGATGCCCCTGCCGGGCAACGGCAGAATGCCACGCAGGCAGCCACGGCCATTCTGGCGTCTCGCGGGGTGTTTGCGCACCGGGTGCACGATGTGGCGCTGACGGTGCAGACCCTGCGGGTGGCGGAGGCGCTGACACGGCAGGGTGCGTAACCGCCATGGAGTAAAGGGAAGCAGAGGCTTCGGCCGCAGGCGTCGGGTTCTGCGGCAAAGGCAGTGTGCAGGAACAGGGACGGGAGGGCTGTGGCCGTCCGGTCCGGAACGTACGGAGCATCCACGGGCATGCTGCAAATTGGCAACATAAGCATCGGATGGCGCGACATGCTGGATGTCGCACTGGTCACGCTGCTTTTCTACCGCATCATACTCATGGTGAAGGGCACGCGTGCCGTGGCCTCCATCTACGGCCTGCTGCTCGTGTTGGTCGTCTATTTTGTGGCTGAGGAGGTGGGGCTGTATACCCTACACTGGCTGCTCGGCAACTTTCTCGGCTCCATCTTTCTGGTCATCATCATCCTTTTCAACCGCGATATCCGCCGCGCCCTGACGGAAATGGGCGCCCGGGGCTTCTGGCGCAAGCAGGTTGTGGAAGACGACCTGCTCAATGAAGTGGTGGGGGCTGTGCTCAGCCTTGCACAGCGGCGCGTGGGGGCACTTATTGTGCTGGAACGCAACGTGCCGCTGGGAGATACCGTGGAGCGGGGAGTGCCGCTGGATGCCAAGGTGACCAAGGAGCTTCTCATTTCCGTTTTTCAGACATCCACCCCGCTGCATGACGGCGCAGTGGTGCTGCGCGGCGGCAGGCTGAGCGCTGCGGGCTGCATTCTGCCACTGGCGGTCGCGCCGCAGGACAGGCCGGAATATGGTACACGGCACAGGGCTGCCATGGGTATTACGGAAGAAACCGACGCGGTGGCCATTGTGGTTTCCGAGGAGCGGGGAGCCGTGACGGTTTCCATAGGCGGAAGGCTGACCACGGCGCTTGACGCCACCCGGCTCAAGCGCGTTCTGCGCAATGCACTGGAGCGATAGCTATGCGCGCGAACTGGCAATTTTTTCTTCTCGCGCTGCTTATGGCATGCAGCCTCTGGTTCATGGTTTCGGGCCGTGAAGAGGTGGAGGCGTGGGCCAAGATGCGCATTGAAATGAAGGGCATGCCGTCCAACCTGATCGTCATGCAGGGACTGGAACCCACGGTGGACGTCCGCGTCCGCGCGCCCAAGGGGTTGCTGCGCGGCATAACGGACAGGCAGCTTGCCTATTCGCTGGACCTTTCCACCCTTACGCCGGGATTGAACATTATTCCCGTGCAGCCGGAAAAGGTGCCTCTGGGCAGTGCCTATGAGGTGGTGGAGGTTCGTCCCTCGCGTCTGACCCTGAATGTGGACAGCATAGAAACACGGGAGGTTCCCGTGAGCGTGCAGGTAACCGGCTCACCCTCCACGGATATAAAGGTGACCGGAACCACGGCATCTCCGGGAGCGGTTTCTGTCCGGGGACCTTCTTCCCTGCTTTCGGATGTGGAAGGGGTGAATGTGGTGGCGACCGTGCCGGACGCGACTGATCCCGGCGTGGTGGAGGTGCCCGGTATTGTGAACGTACCCGAAGGGCTTGAGGCAATTCCTCCGAGGGTGCAGGTGGCCTTTGTGCTCAGCCTGAAGACCGTGCGGCGCGAAGTGGTGCGCACGGTGGAGATTACAGCCCCGGAATCCTTGGAGGTAAAGGCGAAAACCCGCAGGGTGACGCTGCAACTGGAGCTTCCTGAATCGAGAAGTGGTGACGCGGAGCTTCTGGAGTCTGTGCAGGCGGCACTTGAGGTGCCGGAGAATCTGGAGCCGGGGACTCATTCCCTTCCGTACCGCGTGCACCTGCCGGAGGGCGTGTGGATGCGGTCTGCAACGCCGAGCACCCTGTCCGTGACAATCCGGGAGAGATAGCGTATTGCTTCCGCGCCGTGGCGGAGCAGATTTCGCCCGGCTATTCCAATGTGCATGAGGATGACTGATGGGAAAACGACTCTTCGGTACCGACGGCCTGCGCGGGCAGGTAAACATATATCCCATGGTTCCCGATGTGGCCCTGCGTCTGGGGCTGGCAGCGGGAACCTTTTTTCGGAACGGCAGGCGCCGCCACAGGGTGGTTATAGGCAAGGACACCCGCCTTTCAGGCTATATTTTTGAAACGGCCCTTACCTCGGGGTTGTGCGCCTCGGGCATGGACGTGTTTCTTGTGGGCCCGCTGCCCACTCCTGCCATTGCTTTTCTTACCCGCAATATGCGGGCGGATCTTGGGGTGGTTATTTCCGCCTCGCACAATCCGTTCATGGACAACGGCATAAAGTTCTTCGACAGCTCGGGCTTCAAGCTCGCGGATGAGGCGGAGGACGCCATAACCGAAATGGTGCTGAATCCCGACTATGCATGGAATTATCCTGCCCCGGAGAACGTGGGCAGGGCCTATCGCATTGAAGACGCCCCCGGCCGGTATATTGTGTACCTGAAGAACAGCTTTCCTTCGGACTTGACGCTGGATGGGCTGCGCATTGTGCTGGACTGCGCCCACGGGGCCAACTACCGCGTGGCGCCGCTGGCTCTGGAGGAGCTGGGTGCCGATGTGGTGAAGATAGGCGTTTCCCCGGACGGCCTGAACATCAATCAGCAGTGCGGTTCGCTGTATCCGGGTGTTGTGGCGGAACGGGTGCTTGCTCACGGGGCCGACATCGGTCTTGCGCTGGACGGCGATGCGGACCGCCTGATCGTTGTGGACGAGAAGGGGCACGTGCTGGACGGCGACCAGATCATGGCCATCTGCGCGCAGGACATGATGGAGCGCGGCGTGCTGCCGGGCAACACACTGGTGGCCACTGTGATGAGCAACATGGCGCTGGAAGTGTTCATGAATGAGCGCGGCGGGCGTCTTGTGCGCACTCCTGTGGGCGACCGGCATGTGGTGGAAGCCATGCGCAGGGAAGGCGCGACCATGGGCGGGGAACAGTCCGGCCATCTTATTTTCATGCAGTACGGAACCACTGGAGACGGCCTGCTTGCGGCCCTGCAGCTTTTGCGGATAATGAAACAGAAGGGCAGGCCGCTTTCCGAACTGGCTGGTCTGCTCCAGCCCTACCCGCAGTTGCTTGTGAACGTGCATGTCCGCCGCAAGATTCCTTTTGACGACTGCCCCGAAGTGGTGGAAGCAAGAAGAAAGGTGGAGAAAGAACTGGGCACCCGTGGGCGTGTGCTGCTGCGCTATTCCGGCACGGAAGCCGTATGCCGCGTGATGGTGGAGGGGGAGGACGGGGAGCAGGTTCGCCGGCTCACAGAATATCTTGCCGAGGCTGTTCAGACACATCTCAAGTAGACGGGAGATTCGGCACTACAACCGCAAAGGAGCACTGGGCATGAACATCCGTAAGGTCGTGATTCCCGTTGCAGGGTGGGGCACCCGGTCCCTGCCGGCGACCAAGAATATTCCCAAGGAAATGCTGCCGGTCTACAACAAGCCCGCCGTGCAGTATGTGGTGGAAGAAGCCATGCGTTCCGGCATGAGCGATGTGGTGTTTGTGACCAACCGTGACAAGAAGATTATTGAGGATCACTTCGACCACAACCTGCAGCTTGAGGCGGTGCTGGAACGCGCAGGCAAAAAGCCCATGCTGGATGTCATCCGCGAAGTGGCCAACATGGTCAACATCATCTCCATCCGCCAGAAACAGCAGCTCGGGCTGGGGCATGCCGTGCTGTGCGCAAAGCATGTGGTGAGCGAGGAAGCCTTTGGGGTTATGGTGGGCGATGACCTTATGTTCGGCATGGAGCCGGGCATACGGCAGCTTATGGATGTGGCGGCGGCAGAGCGGCTGCCGGTTGTTGGAGTTATGGAAGTGGAGCCGGACAAGGTGAGCCGCTATGGTATTGTGGCGGGTGACGAAATTTCTCCCGGTACCTACCGCGTGACCAGCCTGGTGGAAAAGCCCGCCGCCAACAAGGCTCCTTCCCGTCTTGCCATTGTGGGCCGCTATGTGCTTACGCAGGATATCTTTCCTGCGCTGGAGAAAACGGCCCCCGGAGCGGGCGGAGAGATTCAGCTTACCGACGCTCTGTCCACCCTTGCCGCAGGACGTGGACTGCTGGCGGTGAAGATGCGCGGCATGCGGTTTGACGTGGGCGACTGGGTGGAGTATCTCACTGCCAACATATACTTTGCGTTGCAGGATGAGGAAATCCGGGACGACCTTGTCAAGCATCTCAAGCCGCTGCTTCCTTGGAAGTGCTGATGCGCCGCGCGGTTCCGCGTTTAGGGCATCGCCTGTCCGGGACCGGATGCGGCCTGAAAGCCGGCAGGACCGGCAACGAGTGAAATGACTGGGCGGTCTGCACGGACCGCCCGGATTTTTTTGTCGAATGTGCAGACAGGACGCGCCGTGCCTGTAAGGACTCCGCCCATGCTTTCCGTTGCCCTTCTCAGCCCGCCTTATGCCACGCTGCACTATGCGGCCCCCTCATGGCTGCCCCGCTGTGTGTGGCAGCCGGGGATGCGTGTGGCCGTGCCGCTGGGCAAGGCCGGGGGCTTGCGGGTGGGCGTGGTGCTGGATGCCAATGCTCCGGCCGCGCCGGAAGGAGTGGACGTTAAAGAGGTGTTGTGGCCGCTTGAACGCATGCCGCTGCTGACGCCGGATTATCTGGAGATGGTGCGGCAACTGGCCGTGCGGCATCTTGCCACGGCAGGTGATGTGCTGGGCAGCCTGCTTCCTGCGGGGTTGCGTACCTCCCGGGTGCGCTTGCGTCTGTTCGGTGACGGAAAACCGCGCACCTTGCAGCTCAAGGACGTGGGCAGGATGGACGAGGCGGAACGATGTGTGCTTGGTGAGGCATGGACGGCGGGGCGGCTGGAAGTGCTGGATGCCGCCTTTGACGCCGATGCCAGCGAGGTGTGCGTTGTCACCAAGGACCCGCCGTGGCCTGTGCGTCCTTCTGCAAAAAGGCAGGTGGAACTGCTGGAATACCTTTGGGAAAAGGGGGCTGTGCCGCGCAGCGTGGTCATGGGGGCCTTTGGTTCCTCCTGTGCCTCTGTGCTGGGGACGCTGGCAGAACGGGGGCTTGTGGCCGTGGGGCCGCCGCAGGCCGTGTGCGCATGCGCGGATGAGGATAATGCCGGAGGACAGGGCGCGGCAGACGGTTCCGCATGCGTGGCGGATATTGCGGACGGCAACGGGCACGGCGGCGGGTATGTGCTCACACCCGCACAACGCGAAGCTGCGGATGGGTTTGCCGCAGCGCTGGATGATCCGCATCCGGAGACCCGCCTTCTTTACGGCATTACCGGAAGCGGCAAGACTGCCGTGTATCTGGAGCTTGCAGCGCATTCCCTGCGGCAGGGACGTTCCGTCATGCTGCTTGCGCCGGAGGTGGCACTGGCCTGCAAGCTGCACCGGGCAGCCCGTACCGTTTGCGGCGGGCAGGATATTTTTCTCTTCCATGGCTACCAATCCCCCGGCGAACGCGAGCGGACATTCAGAGCCATAGCCGCGCGCACGGAACCGTGCCTTGTGGTGGGGACGCGTTCGGCGCTGTTTCTGCCCGTGCCCGCTCTGGGTACCATTGTGCTGGACGAGGAGCATGATGCCTCGTTCAAGCAGGATGAGGGCATGGTCTATCAGGCCAAAGAGGTGGCGCATTTCCGGATGCAGCAGGTGCGGGGGCTGCTTGTGCTCGGCTCCGCAACGCCCGATGTGAAAACCTTTCATGCCGTACGCTCCGGGCATATCCCCGTGGCCCGGCTTTCTGACAGGGTGGGCGGCGGCACGCTGCCCGATGTGGAGCTTGTGGACATCAAGGGGCTTTCCACTGCGGAGAGTCTGCTCGCGCCCCAAAGCCTTCAGGCTCTCAGAGAGGTGGTGGAACGCGGGGAGCAGGCCGTTATCCTGCTGAATCGGCGCGGGTATGCTCCCCTGATGTACTGTCTGGATTGCGGTGCCGTGGCGCGCTGCCCCCAGTGTGAGATAGGCCTGACCTACCACAAGGGGCGGGAGCGGCTTGTCTGTCATTATTGCGGCCATTCCGTGCCGTACCCTGCCCCGTGCGAGGCGTGCAAAGGGTTGCACTTTCTGCCCATGGGAGAGGGGACCGAGAAGCTGGAGGAAAGCCTTGTGCATCTGTTGCCTCCGGGCAGCCGTGTGCTGCGTCTGGACAGGGATTCCACCCGCCGTCCGGGACGCATGGAGGCCATTCTGGACAGTTTTGCAAAGGGAGAGGCGCAGGTGCTGGTGGGCACGCAGATGCTCTCTAAGGGGCATCATTTTCCCGACGTTACGCTGGCCATTGTGGCGGACGGAGATCTGGGATTGAATCTGCCGGATTACCGTGCGGCCGAGCGGACGTTCCAGCTGCTGGTGCAGGCATCGGGCCGCGCCGGACGGGGTGAGAAACCGGGGCGGGTGTTCATTCAGACGCGTGACCCGGCCCATTACTGCTGGCAGTTTGTGCGCACCGCCGATTATGAGGGGTTTTTCGAAGAAGAGGTGCGTCGCAGGGAGCGCCGCCGGTATCCGCCCTTTGTCAAGCTGGCGCTGGTCCGGGCCAGTTTTCCCGCAGACTGGGACAAGGGTATGGCGTATGTGGAGCAGCTTACCGCCTTGGCGCGGGAACGCGGGCGGGCGCATAACGTGATGGTGCTGGGGCACACGCCTTCACCCCTGGCGTTGCTCCGGGGACGCAAGCGGTTTCAGTGGGCTCTTAAAGGCCCGGAATGGCCCGGGATACGGGCGGTATTTCATGAGATGCGCGCTGCTGTGCCGCGCGGCGGGCAGTTGCGGCTGGGGTTGGATATCGACCCCGTGAATATGCTGTAAGGACTGCAGGGGCTTCAGGATTACCGGGACGGGACAGTACAACGGATAAACCGTACCGCATGCCGGGCAAAGGGTGCGGGAAGGAGCAGAGATATGATATGGGTTGCAGGAACATGCGCGGAGTGTCCTATGTACTGGACGGACGGACACGGCGCAGGAGGTGTGGGGGAAAACGGGTTCTGTGCCGCGCCTGCGGCAAAACGGCCCGGACTTGGCCCGAAGGAAGCCGCATCGGGCCGGCCGGGTTGGTGTCCGCTGGAGACCGGGAATATTAATGTGCGGGAATCCGGCGATGCGTCCTGTGCTGCGGAAGGTGCGCCGGACAGCGTTTGTGCGTGCGACGACTGTCCGTTTTTTTATCAGACCGACAAGCGCCGCTGCAATATTGCCACGCCCAAGGGCCGCCCTGTACTTACGGACGAGCCGCGTCCTCAGTGGTGCGCCCTGCGGCGGGAAGGTGTTATTGTCCGCAAGCGGGCAAAGTGAACGGGAGTTGCTGTTCAGCATTGCACACTTTTCAAGGTGGCGATATGGTAAGTGTATACAGGGTAGGCATGCCTGCGCAGGGCATGCATCCCTTTGCCGCAGCTTTTGCATGACAGCCCCATGAATCCGGGCAGCCGGAGGCAGTGGATGGGTATGCGGCTGTCGGGAGGCAGAGACCAACGGACAAGCCCCGGGAGTGCCGATGTCAAACGAACCGATAGTAATCCTGGTCGTGGATGACGAAGAAATGGTGCGCGAGAACCTTGAGGCCTATCTTGAGGACGAGGGTTTTGTGGTTCACACGGCAGGGAGCGGCGAAGAAGGGCTTGAGGTGCTTGCCGGGGTGGAACCTCATGCGGGCATCATCGACATGAGGCTGCCCGGCATGAGCGGGAACGATTTCATCGTGAAAGCCCATGAGCGGAGGCCAGAACTCAAATATCTCATCCATACAGGATCCACCAATTACAAACTGCCTCTGGAGCTTATGAACATCGGCATTTCGCGTGACGATGTATACATAAAGCCGTTGCAGAACATGGATGATCTGGTGGAAGGCATTTTCCGCATTCTCAAGCTGGAAAGGTAAGCCGCATGGCACGCTCGTTCAAGGCAAGGATTCTGGCCATTGACGATGAAATTCTGGTCCGCGAGAGCCTTGCCGCCTTCCTTGAAGACAGCGGGTTTGAGGTCATTCAGGCCGCTAACGGAAAAGACGGGCTGCGGGAATTCACTGAATATATCCCCGACCTTGTGCTCCTTGACCTGCGCATGCCCGGCATGGACGGGCTGGAACTGCTGGATAACCTCTCCTCTCTTGCACCGGAAACGCCGCTTGTGGTGGTATCCGGAACCGGTGCCATCAAAGATGTCATAGAAGCCTTGCGCCGCGGCGCGTGGGACTACATAACCAAGCCTATCCACGATTTGGCCTTTCTTGAATGCGTGGTGCAGAAAGCCCTTGAACAGGCGCGTATCCGGCGGGAGAAGCGCAGCTACCACGAGCGGCTGGAGGCCGAGGTGGTTCAGCGTGCAACCGAGCTTGAACAGGCGCGGGACGAGGCGGAATCCGCCAGCAAGGCCAAAACCCAGTTTCTGGCCAATATGAGCCACGAATTGCGCACGCCGCTTAACGGTATCATCGGTCTTACGGATCTGCTGCTTGGAGGCGAAACATCACCCGAACAGGCAGAGTACCTGCAAATGGTACGTCAGGCCGGGCGGGAACTGCTGGCCATAGTCAACAATCTTCTGGATATGTCCAGCATCGAAGCCGGCAAGCTGGTGCTGCGGGAATCGGTGTTTTCCGTGCGCGGGTGTCTGGCTGACGTGCTCAAGGTGCTGGATGTGCAGGCCCGGTGGAAGAACCTGCATCTGGACCACATGGTGGACGACAATGTACCGGAGTCTGTCTGCGGGGATTCCGGCAGGCTCAAGCAGGTCATAAGCAACCTTGTGGTCAATGCCATAAAGTATACGCAGCGGGGCGGCGTGACCGTGCATGTGCGGCTGCACCGCCAGCGTAAAAAAGATGTGTGCCTCGCCTTTGTGGTGCAGGACACCGGCGTGGGCATTCCGCAGGAAAAGGTGGAGGAGGTGTTCGAACCGTTCTCCCTTGCGGAAAGCTTTATGACCAAGAAGTATGGCGGAGCAGGACTGGGGCTGGCCATTTCACGCGAGATAGCGCGGAAAATGGAAGGCGATATCCGCCTTGAGACGGAACCGGGAAGGGGCAGCACCTTTACCTTTACGGCCTGTTTCCGCAACGCCAAGGGACAGGAAGACGAGGAAGAGTCTGAAGGGATGCCCGTGATTCGCGGAATAAGCCGTCCCCTGCGCATTCTGCTGGCGGAAGATGACATCATCAACCGTAAGCTTGCCGTCTATTTCTTTGAGAATCAAGGTCATGAGGTGGTGTGCGTGGGCAACGGCGTGGCCGTGCTGGAAGCCATGGTCAAGGAGGATTTTGACCTCATCCTCATGGATATTCAGATGCCGGACATGGACGGGGTGCAGGCTACCCGGGCCATACGGCAATCTGCAAGCCCGGAAATCCGCAGGGACATCCCCATCATTGCCATGACTGCACATGCCATGAAGGGTGACCGGGAGCGATTTATTGAGGCAGGTATGGATGAGTATATATCCAAGCCTGTGGATTTTGCCCATCTGGTGGCCGTTGTTGAGCAGGTGCTTGCGCCGAAAAAAGTGTAACTCTCACTTTTTTTACGTTTTCACTCCACTTTTTTGCGCAAAACCGCGTCTAGGCGGTTGCCTAAGTGAGAGTGTTCCTATTATAACCCCACAAGTTTTTTGATTGGAAGAGGAGAGCCGCGCGTGTCCGCTGCACTGCCAGCAAGCGAGGGACAGGACGCCGCGGTGGCTGAGTGTTGTCCGGCGGCTGCAGGGGAACGGCTGGCGGTCTGCCGTGTTGTGCGGAAAACGGCCTTGCTTTCGGGCGGGGATTTTTCCTGACGGCGCGACGGATGACGGATGCATCCGGGCACGGGTGCGTTCACGGGATGCCACGCATTGCCGGACATGAAACAAAGGGGTTATCATGAAGCGACGTCTCGTATCCGTTGCCGCCTGTCTTGTCTGTCTGTTCGCCTTTACCGTCTCTGCTTCCGCTGCCGGATTCGCCCTGTATGAATACAGTGCGCGCGGTAATGCTCTGGGGGGTGCCGTTATCGCCCGCGCGGACGATCCTTCCACCATTGCCTTCAACCCCGCAGGCCTGACGCAGCTTGAAGGCACGCAGGTCGCCACCGGTGTTTCCGCCATTATGCCCAACATGGACGTGAAGGTGAACGGCGATCAGGTTCACGGGCAGAACAATGTCTGGCTGCCGCCTCACCTGTACATGACGCACAAATATAACGACAAATGGTCGTTCGGCGTGGGTATGTACACCCGTTTCGGGCTTGGCACCGAGTATGATGCCGACTGGGCGGGCAAGGCCAACGTGACCCACGCGGTGGTGCAGTCCTATTCCATCAATCCCAACGTGGCCTATCAGGTGAACGATAATCTTTCGCTGGCCGTGGGCGTGGAATACATCCACGTTATGATGGAGATTGACAAGACCATCTCGCTGGCCCCCTTTGCCTTAGCAGGAGGCGTGCTCAGCAAGACCAAGGCGGAAGGCTACGGCACCGCACTTACCCTTGGCATGCTGTACAAGTTCAATGACCAGTGGCGCTTGGGCGTGGGCTACCACAGCCAGGCCGAGATAGGTGCCAGCGGCGACCAGCGTTTCCACGGTGTGCCTGCGGCAGTAGCCGGAAACTTCCCCAACAACCACGTGACCGGGACGGTTGTGCTGCCGGACATGATCAATGTGGGCCTTGTCTACTATCCGTGGGAAGACCTGAGCAT
>CAYRLL010000032.1:0-8876 GCA_964425115.1 uncultured Desulfovibrio sp.
CCGCCGCGAAGGATAGCACTGCCGCGCTGTGGCAATGGTTGCAGCCACCTCGGCGGGATGATGACCGTAGTCGTCCACCACGAGCACGCCGTTGCGTTCTCCCTTGCGCTCAAACCGGCGTCCCACGCCCGTGAAGCCGGAAAGCCCCTCAAGGCAGGCGGCGGGTTCTATGCCGGCTTCCAGCGAAACCCCCACAGCGCCGAGCGCATTCAGAATATTGTGCCTGCCCGGCTGCGAGAGGCGCACTTCACCAATGTCGGTTCCGCGCACGATGATGCGGAAATGGCTCACCTCCGCGCAGGCAATGACTTCTGCGCGGATGTCGTTCTCCCTGCCAAACCCGTAGGTAATCACAGGCCGTTTCACCTTGGGCAGAAGGCGGCGCACGCCGGGGTCGTCCCCGCACACCACGTTGGTGCCGTAAAAGGGCACGCTGTTCATAAACTGCGTGAAGGAGTCGTCTATCTCCTGCTGGTCTGCGTAAAAATCCATGTGGTCGCGGTCCACGTTGGTCACCACGGTCATGATGGGCAGAAGACACAGGAAGGAACCGTCAGATTCGTCCGCCTCGGCAATAAGATATTCGCCCTCGCCCAGCCGCGCATTGGCCCCGTAGGCGTTCAGCCTGCCGCCTATAATCACCGTGGGGTCGGTCTGGGCGGCATCAAAAATGGCTGCCGTGAGCGATGTGGTGGTGGTCTTGCCGTGGGTTCCCGCTATGGCTATGCCCGTACGCAGCCGCATCAGTTCGGCCAGCATCTCCGCGCGGGGGATGATGGGAATATTCTTGGCCCGCGCGGCAATCACTTCCGGGTTGTCATCCTTCACCGCGGAAGACCGCACCAGCACCTGCGCATCCGTCACATTCTGCGCGCCGTGACCTATGAAAATCTCGGCTCCCAGATTCTTGAGACGGCGCACCACCGGGCCGTCGGAAAGGTCGGAACCGGCCACCTCGTATCCAAGGTTCAGCAGCACTTCCGCAATGCCGCTCATGCCGGAACCGCCTATGCCCACCATGTGAATTCTGCGAATCTTGATCATTCCCGCAACCTGCCTGTTTACTCTTCCACCAGCGAGACAAGTGGAGCCTTGCGTACTATGTCCATAAGCCCGCTCGCCACATTGGCAGCCGCTTCCGGCCACCCCAGCCTGCGCGAAGCCGCGGCCATTGCGTTCAACCGTTCCGGGTCCGCCACCAGTCCGGCCACCTTTTCAGCCAGTCCGGCGTCAGCCGCCCCTGTGTCAGCCAGCAGCCGCTCTTCCACCACCATTGCCGCCCCGTGACGCTCCAGAAAACGCGCGTTGTGCAGTTGATGGTCGTGCGTGGCAAAGGGAAAAGGCACAAACACGGCCGGTTTTCCCGCCACCGTCAGTTCTGCAAGGGTGGTGGCCCCGGCACGGCCCAGCACCAGATTGGCCCGCGCATACGCAGCGGCCATGTCCGTGATGAACGGTTCCACCGTGCAGTCACGCATGCCCGCCTGCGCATAGGCCGCCTGCACACGCTCAAGGTCTGCCGTGCCGGTCTGATGCTGCACGCGCACTCCGGTGTCCCGCAGCATCGGCAACATATCGATAACCGCCGTATTCACCGCCCGCGCGCCAAGGCTTCCGCCCAGCACCAGCAGACGACGCTCACCGGCAGGCACCGGCGGCATATCCCGCAGGGTGCGGATTTCCGCCCGCACGGGGTTGCCGGTCAGCACAGTCTTGCGCGGCAAAAAATGTTCGTCCGGGTCAGGCATGGAGATGAACACCCTGTCCGCCACCTTGCCGAGCAGCTTGTTGGCAAGTCCGGGAATGCTGTTCTGCTCGTGTATGGCAACCGGCATTTCGCGCAGCTTGCCCGCCATGCAGGCGGCAAAGGCCGCGTACCCGCCAAATCCGATCACGGCATCGGGCCTGAAGCGACCCAGAATCCGCATGGCCCGCAGCGTGGAAACACCAAGGCCCGCAACCGCCCCCACGGCACGGAAGCCGCGCCCCAGCACGCCACGCACGGGCAACGCCTCAAAGGGTATGCCTGCGCGTGTCACGATATCGCGCTCAGGCCCGTACGCGCCCCCTATGAACAGGAACTCAATGCCGGGAAACCGGCTGCGCAGCTCTTCCGCCACAGCCAGCGCGGGGAAAATATGCCCGCCCGTCCCCCCGGTGGTGAGTACAACGCGCTTCATAGTGCCGGACTCCCTTCAGCCGTTCTGGAAAAATTGAGCAGCAATCCCACGCACAGGAACGAAGAAAGCAAACTGCTGCCGCCGTAACTCATAAAGGGCATGGCAACCCCCTTGGGCGGTGCCGCTCCCATAACCACCGCCAGATTGAACACCGCGCCCAGCGTGAGCACCAGTGCCAGCCCGAAGGAGGTAAGCCTGTCGCGCAGGTCTTCCTGCCGGTAGGCAATGACAAAACCGCGCCACAGCATCACGCCCATGATGATGAAAAAGAGCGAAACCCCCACAAATCCCAGTTCTTCGCCCACCACGGCCATAATGAAGTCGTTGTGTGCCTCGGGCAGGAAAAAGAGCTTCTGCTTGCCCGCGCCCAGTCCCTGACCGGCAATACCGCCGGAACCCATGGCATAGAGCGACTGTACTAACTGATACCCCGTGTCCTGCGCGTCCTTGAACGGGTCCAGAAAAGCCAGCAGCCGCCGCGAACGGTAGGGAGACTGCACAATAAGCAGCCAGCCCGCCCCCACTGCCAGCATTGCGGACGCAATGAGATAGATAAGCCGCGTGCCTCCCACAAGGCACATGAAGAACAGCAGCATGGAAAGCACCGCCGCCGCCCCGAAGTCCGGCTGCAAGAGCAGCAGCAGGCACATAAGCCCCGTGACGAAGAAGGGGGGAATGACCCCCTTGGAGAAGGTCTTCACCAGTTCCTGCTTGGTGCTGAGGAAGTAGCCCAGATACAGAACCAGAGCGATCTTTACGAACTCCATGGGCTGCAGGGTGAACGGCCCTACCGCAATCCAGCGGCGTGCGCCGTTGATATTCATGCCCAGCGGCGTAAGGGTGAGAATCACCAGCAGCAGCGCCCCGAACAGGACCGGATACTGCAACTGATACAGAACCTTGCGCGGCAGCGATGCACACACCGCCATAAGTGCGCCGCCCAGCAGCGCGAACAGCATCTGGCGCTTGAAGAAGAAATATTTATCCGAATAGAACTTCTCGGCCATAATGCCGCTGGCGCTCAGCACCATGGTCAGCCCGAAAGCCACAAGGCACAGCGCGGCTGCCAGCAGTATCCAGTCAGTCTGAAGGGCGGTTCTGCGTGCGCCGCTCATTGTTCCGCCTCCTCTGCCGCCCTGTACTGCGCGCATATGCGCCTGAAGTCCTCACCGCGCTCTTTATAGTTGGCATACTGGTCAAAGCTGGATGTGGCCGGTGCCAGCAGCAGCACATCGCCGGGCTGTGCCTTGTCCATCAGCCGCGCTGCCGCCGCCTGCATGGTGGCGTCGTACGAAAGCTCCGCAGCCCCGGCCCAGGCCTGCTCAAATATCTCCCGGCTGCCGCCGTACAATCCCACGGCCCGCACCCTGTCCTGCAGCAGCCCGCGCAGCGATGCCAGATCGCCGCCCTTGTATTTTCCACCGGCAAGCAGCAGCACGGGCGTGTCAAACGCCTCCAGCGCCACCCGCACGGAATCCACGGTGGTCGCCTTGGAGTCGTTTACAAACAGCACGCCGCACGCCTCGCCCACAGGTTCCAGCGTGTGCTCGGCAGCGCGGAAATCGCGCACGGCACGGGCGGCCTCTTCCTGTGTCACCCCAAAGACGGCACAGGCCATATAGGCAGCCTCCATGTTCAGGCGGTTGTGCCTTCCCATGAGCCTGCTTTGCGGAAAACGCGCAGCCGTCCCTTCAGGGGCGTCAAAACGCCGCACGGCCGCGCGCACATCGTACGCCTGCGGCAGCGCATCGAGTCCGGGCCCGAAAATGGCCGTATCGTCCGCCGTCTGCCGGGCAAAGAGGCGCATTTTGGCGTCCGTGTATTCCTGCATGTCGCTGTGATAATCCAGATGGTCCACGGTAATGTTCGTCAGCACGCCCACCTTGGGATGAAAGGCCGTGCAGGTCTGCAACTGAAAACTGGAAACCTCCAGCACCAGCACGTCCGCCTTACCGGCATCCAGCACAAAACGGCTGAGGGGCGTGCCGAAGTTGCCGCCCAGAAACACCTTTTTTCCTGCCTGCTCCAGCATCCGTGCGCACAGGCTCACCGTGGTGGATTTACCGTTGGTTCCGGTCACCGCCAGCACGGGAATATGCCGCACGCACAGCCACGCCAGTTCCGTTTCCGCCATCACCAGCGCCCCTTCGGGCAGCAGCGGCGCGATCTTCTTCACCGGCACGCCCGGGCTGGGCACCACCAGTTCTGCCCCGGCAAACTGCTCTGCCGTATGCTCGCCAAAGGCGGTTTCGCAGCCCAGCCGCGCCATTATCTCGCGCGCGCCGTCAGAAACCTTTGCGCCGTCGCTGTCCACCACGCGCACCCGCGCTCCCAGCGCGTGCAGCAGTTGCGCCGCCGCCATGCCGGAACCGGCAGCCCCCACCACCACGGCGGTCATGCCGGGAGTGACGGGGCTGTGCGGGCAGATGAGGGTTGCGTTCGGTGTCATGCGTCTGGTCCTTGGTCCGGCTGTCCTAACGGAGTTTGAGCACGCTCAGGGCCACAAGGCCCAGCAGTGCCGATGTTATCCAGAACCGGATGATAATTTTGGATTCGGGAATGCCCTTAAGCTCGAAGTGGTGATGCAGGGGAGCCATGCGGAAAATGCGTTTGCCGCCGCTGAATTTGAAATAGCCCACCTGCAGAATCACGGAGAGCGTCTCCACCACAAACAGCCCGCCCACCACGAGAAGGATGAGTTCCTGCTTGCACAGCACGGCAATGAATCCCAGCGTGCCGCCAAGCGAAAGGCTGCCCACATCGCCCATGAACACCTGTGCCGGGTAGGCGTTAAACCACAAAAAGCCCAGCCCCGCGCCCACCAGCGCACCGCATATGACCGTCACCTCGCCCACACCGGGCACGGCGGGCACCTGAAGATAGGCAGACATCTGCGCGTGCCCCGCCACGTAGACGAAGACGGAAAAGACAATCCCGGCCACAACGGTCGGGCCTATGGCCAGCCCGTCCATCCCGTCGGTCAGATTCACGCCGTTGGAGGCGCCCACCATGACCATCATGGCAAAGGGCACGTACAGCCAGCCCAGATCAGGGCTTATGTTCTTGAAGAACGGCACGGAAAGATGCGTGGAATACACGGGGTCTTTAACCAGAACATACATGACCACGGCGGCTATGAGCATCTGCCACAGGAACTTGGCCCGGGCAGAAAGCCCCTTGTTGCGCTTGCGGCGCAGCTTGGAATAGTCGTCCAGAAAGCCCACCAGCCCGAAGCCGCAGAAGACGAACAGCGTCAGCCAGACATACCTGTTGGTTATGTCGCACCACAGCAGGGAGCTTACCACCATGGAAAACCCTATGAGCAGCCCGCCCATGGTGGGGGTACCCGCCTTGCCGCTGTGGCACGAAACCTCTTCCTGAATGTACTGCCCGCACTTTATGCGTTGCAGCCAGCTTATGAAGCGCGGTCCGAGAAGAATGGAGATGAGCAGTGCGGTCAGCAACGCCCATACGGAACGGAACGTGATGTACCGGAAGACGTTGAAAAGGCTGATGTCCTCACTGAGGGGATACAGCAGATTATAGAGCATCGCGTTCTTCCTTTGCGCTGCATGGTCCGGCGCAGAATGCCTCTACCAGCCGTTCAAGCCGGTTGCCCCGCGATCCCTTGAAGAGAACAAGGCCCGCTCTGAGCGTTGATTCCATGAACCTGTTGATAAATTCTTCCGGCGTATGCACCGGTTGCAGTTCGCCCTGCCATCCGCCTGCCGCAAGACCTGCACGCACCTCGTCCGCGTGCCCGCCCTTCCAGTACACGGCGGCAGGCGCGGTGCGGGCCATGGCGTTACCGAGATCACGGTGGGCCTTTTCCGCCTCGTCTCCCAGTTCCAGCATCTCCCCCATAACCAGCATGAGCGGTTGCCCCGCCGCCATTTCGTGCGCTGTTTCCAGCATCCGCAGGGCGGAGAGGGGGTTGGCGTTGTAGCTGTCGTCTATAACCAGCCAGCGGTCGCGCTGCTGGCAGCAGAAACGCTTTTCCGGCAGCCGTGCCTGCGCAAAACCGGCAATGATCTCCTGAGAAGAAAGTCCCAGAATATCCGCCGCAGCCGCCACGGCGATCACGTTTTCCGCCGCAAAGGCACCGCGGAACGGAGCCACCAGTTCAAATTCCTTTTTATCCAGCCATACGCGGTAGCGTCCCTGCGTGGCGGACTGCGGCCCTGCATACTCGGCCCGGTACATGCACGAAGCATCGCGGATGCTGAAAAAACGCAGCTCGCTGCAGTTGCTGCGGGCCTCGCGCACCAGGTCTGGATAGTCTGCGCTCACAAGCCCCACGCCGCCCTGCGCGATATACGAGAGCAGCCTGGCCTTGTAGTGAGCCACGCCCTTGTCTCCCAGCCCCTGCGTGTGCCCCGCCCCCACGTTGAGCACTATGGCAAGGTCGGGCCGCAGCACCGAAGCCAGCTCATCCATGTCGCGGGGTTCGCTTATGCCCGCCTCCATCACCCAGAAACGCTCTTCACCCGTGGCAGCCAGCATGGAGACAGGCAGCCCGATCTGATTATTCAGATTCAGGTGGTTGCGGGCTGTCTCTCCACGAACGGAAAGAACCTGCGCCAGCATCTCCTTCACGGTGGTCTTTCCCGCCGTGCCGGTCACGCCCACCACGGCGGCCTTAGCCTGCTGCCTGTGGTAGGCAGCCAGCCTGCCCAGCGCCTGCACGGAATCACGCACCATCAGCAGCGGAACCCCGCCTTCGCCGCACTCCATGCCGCACATTTCGTCAGCGGAAAACGGCGGCCTCTCCGCCACCACTGCACATGCCCCGCGTTCCACTGCGGCCCTGGCAAAGGTGTGTCCGTCAAACCGCTCGCCGCTTATGCAGAAAAACAATTCGCCTTTCTGCAGCATGCGGCTGTCGGTCTGCACGCCCGTGGGCACGGTCTCTCCGGCATCACCCAGAAAGCCTATGGCGCCCATGGCGTTTTGTATGTCGTTAAGCGTCAGCTTCACCCGAGCATCTCCCTGAGCACAGCCTGATCACTGAAAGAAATCTTTTCCGTACCGATGACCTGATAGTCTTCATGCCCCTTTCCTGCCACAAGGATGCAGTCGCCGGGGCGCGCCTCTGCCACGGCAAGGCCGATGGCTGTACGGCGGTCCGGTTCGGTGAGCACGCGCGGGCAGGCGGTAAGTCCCGGTTTCACGTCCTCCAGAATGGACAGCGGGTCTTCGGTGCGCGGGTTGTCGGAAGTAAGCACCGCCACGTCCGAAAGGCGGGCCACGGCCTCACCCATGAGCGGACGCTTGCGGCGGTCACGGTCGCCTCCGCAGCCGAACACGGTGATAATGCGGCCGAATCCCACCTTGCGCAGCGCGCCCAGCACGTTATCCAGCGCATCCGGCGTGTGCGCGTAGTCCACAAAGGCGTGCACTCCCCGGCTATTGGGTATCCGCTCCAGCCTGCCGGGAACCCCGTTGAAGTGCTCCAGCCCGCGCATCTGCTCGGCAGAAAGGCCAAGGCAGCGCGCCATGCCCTGCACCGCCAGCAGGTTGGATGCATTGTGGTAGCCCACCATGGGCGAGGTTATTTCCCAGTGCTCTCCGTCCAGATTCATGCGCAGGTGCAGCCCGTCCACGGTGCAGGCAAGCACTTCACCCCGCAGTACGCGGCAGCCGTCCACGGCCACATCGTGCAGGGTAAAGCCCAGCCCGCCGGGCACCATGGGCAGCAGCCGCCTGCCGTAAGGATCGTCCACATTGATCACGGCATGCTTGTCCAGCCGGGGCACCTGCGTGAACAGACGGGCCTTGGCGGCAAAATAGGTTTCCATGTCGCCGTGATAGTCCAGATGGTCCTGCGTCAGGTTGGTGAGAATGGCTCCGCCGTACTCCACGCCCGCCGTCCGGTTCTGGTCCAGCGCGTGGGAAGAAACCTCCATGAACACGGCGTCCACCTGCGCAGCCGCCATACGCGCCAGAAGAGCGTGCACCTTCAGGCAGTCCGGCGTGGTCATCTTGGCTTCCTGCTCACCACCGGGCCACCGGTAGCTCACGGTGCCTATGACACCGGCCCTGCGCCCGGCGGCATTGAAAAGATGCTCCAGCAGATAGGTCACGGTGGTCTTGCCGTTGGTTCCGGTCACACCCACCACGGGGAAGGGCAGCCTGAGCGTGTTGAACCGCACCCCGGCAAGATACCCCAGCGCGGCACGGGGATCTTCCTCCACCACAAAGTGCGCGCCTGTTCCGTTTACCGGCAGACTAACCGCCCGGCACACAACGTAAGCCGCCCCGCGCTGCAGCGCATCCGCGATATACGCACCGCCGTCCGCGCTGGTTCCCGGCACAGCCACAAAAAGGTCGCCGGGCTGTACCTTGCGCGAATCCGCATGTACGCCCACAAGCCCGGTGCGGACCTGCTCCGCCAACTGTTCCAGCGTTATCGTCTGAACCATGCTAAAAACGCTCCGAAAGCCAGAGTATGTATTCCTGCGCCCCGTCCTTGGGCCACTGGGCACCGGGAAGCGGGCTCTGCTTAGACACCACAAACCCTTCGCCGCGCACCACGGGAATGACTCCCCTGCGCGCAAAGGCCTCCACCGCACTGCGCAGGGACCTGCCGCGCACATCGGGCACGGTGGTTTCCACGGCCATGGTCGCATGCGACACATCCTGCCGCACCTCTGTCAGTCCGGGCTGCGATACAGGCCTTACAGATGCCTGTCCGGC
>CAYRLL010000032.1:8976-15632 GCA_964425115.1 uncultured Desulfovibrio sp.
CCCGCCGCTGCCGGGCCGGATTGTCCCGCAGCCGGAAGCTGTGCGTAGCCCGTATCCGGCAGCGTGCCCATGTAGGCAAGCGACTGCATGGCTATCTGCCGGAAAGCCGGGGCGGCAATAACGCCGCCGTAATGATTCTTCTTCGGCTCGTCCACAATCACGGCAATGACGTACCGGGGGGCGTCTGCAGGAAAAAATCCCACAAAGGAGCCGGTATACTTGTCTCCGTAGCCGCCCTGCGGGCTGGCCTTCTGCGCCGTGCCGGTCTTGCCGCCCACGGTTATGCCCGCAATTCTGGCCTGTGTTCCGGTGCCGTCTGCTTCCACCACGGAACGCATCATGGAGAGCACCATCTGGCTGGTCTTTTCCGTAAAGACCCTCTCGTGCGCCTCCTCTTCCGCCGGAACGTCCATGAGCAGCCGCAGCGGCTTGCGCACGCCGCCGTTGGCAAGGCACACATAGGCCTGCACCAGTTGCGCGGTGGTGGCGGCAAACCCCTGCCCGAACGCGGCGTTGGCAAGGTCCACCTCCCGCCATTGCGCAGGCGGACGCAAAAGGCCAAAACTCTCGCCGCGCAGCGGCAGTCCGGTCTTCTCACCGAAGCCGAGCCCGGCAAGATATTTGTGATAGGCGGTGGCACCCAGTTCCAGCCCTATCTTGGCCACGCCGATGTTGCTTGAATACCGCAGCACCCGCTCCACCGTGAGCCATTCATACTTGTGCGTATCCTTGATGCGCACATTGTGCAGTTGCCAGCGGCCGTTCTCGCAGTAGTACAGGCTCTCGGGCGTGATCTTGCCCTCATCCAGCGCGGCAGCCACAAGGAACGGCTTGATGGTGGACCCCATCTCCAGCGCGTCCGTAGCAAGCCTGTTCCGCCAACGGGTGGCCGAATATCGTGCGTAGGCGTTGGGGTTGAAGGGCGGATATTCGGCCCATGCCAGAATGTCTCCGGTGCGCACATCGGCCATGATCACGCCGCCCCAGTCTGCCTCAAAGGAGGTTACCGCCTCCGAGAGCGCCTCCTCCGCGAAATACTGTATCTGGGCATCCAGCGTGAGCCGGACGTCCTGCCCGTCAATGGTGCCGTCGCGCTCGGCACCGTTCAGGTACAGCCGCCGCCCCGCGGCATCGCGCTGTACCACAAATTTGGAATCCTGCCCGCTCAGCAACTGGTCCTGCGTCAGTTCCAGTCCTTCCAGCCCCTTGTCGTCCATACCCACAAACCCCATCAGCCTGCCTGCAAGCTGGTGGTTGGGATACAGCCGGCTGTACTCCGTGGTCAGATACACGCCGGAAAGTTTGGCATCGCGTATGGCAGCCGCCGCGCGGTCGCCTATCCTGCGGGCTATCCATGTAAACTGGCGGCGCTCGGCGAGCTTGGCCCGCACGTCACGCAGGGGCAGGTCCAGTGCCTTGGAGAGCACTCTGGCAGCCTCCGCCATGTTCTGCACTTCCACCGGACGCACAAAAACGGACTTGCTCGCCACACTGCGCGCAAGCACCTGCCCGTTGCGGTCCAGAATGGCGCCACGGCGCCCGGTGACCAGTTCCGTGGCAAGATGCTGGCGCTTGGCCATGCCCGCCAGTTCCGGGCCCCGGTACACCTGCACGTAAAAGGCCCGCCCCCACAACGCCATCCACAGAAAGCAGAACACCACGCCCACAAACGCAAGACGAAAACGCCCCCAGTCGCGACCGCTCACCCTCTGGGGAGCAGGCTTCTTGGGCGTCTTTGCGCGCGGGGTTATGCCTTTTCTGCTTTTGAACACGTTGCGCTCCGGTGCAATCCTTTACTGCCTCTTCATCATCCGCCTATTCCCCGCCGGGCTGCCGCCACTCGTCCATGCGCCGTATCTGACCGGGCACGGCGGGGCGCATTTGCAGTTCATCGGCCAGCCGTCTCAGCCGGTAGGGCGTGATCAGGTTCTCGCGCTCCAGTTCCAGCTTGGCGGTGTGCGCGGATTCACTATCCAGTTCCGCCTGCAGCTTCTGCAGCCCGTAGGCTATGTCCATGCGCTCTATGTTGAGCCACACCAGCGTAAGGCCCAGAACAAGGCTGGTCACCGCAGCAAGGATAACGCCGAGTATCCACCCGCTCATCCCGTTGCCCATACCGTCCCTCACAGCCGCTCCGCCACGCGCAGCTTGGCGCTGGAAGCGCGTCTGTTGCGCTTCAGCTCCTCCTCGCCCGCCATAACGGGTTTCTTGGTGATAATGCGCAGCCGCGCCTCGTGGTTGCATATGCACACGGGTATCTGGCGCGGGCATATGCAGCCTCTGGCCTCCGCCGCAAAGGCGTGCTTGACCATCCGGTCTTCCAGGGAATGAAACGAGATAACCGCCACCCGTCCGCCCGGACGCAGCCGGGGGACAATGGTGCCGAGAAAGGCTTCCAGCTCGTCCAGTTCGCCGTTCACCGCCATGCGCAGGGCCTGAAAGGTGCGCGTGGCAGGATGGTTGCGCGCCTGCGCGCGCCATTTGGCGGGGTAGGCCATTTCCACTATCTTGGCCAACTGCAGCGTAGACTCGATGGGCCCCTTGGCGCGGGCGTCCACAATGGCGTTGGCAATACGGCCTCCCATGGGATCTTCGCCGTACTTGCCTATGATCATGCGCAGCCGTTCCGGGCTGGCCTTGTTCACGATATGGCTCGCGGGCGGCGTGTCGCCGTCCGGGTCCATGCGCATATCCAGCGGGCCGTCCGCAAGAAAGCTGAACCCGCGTTCCGGCTGGTCCAACTGCATGGAAGACACGCCTATGTCAAGCAGCGCGCCGTCCAGCAGGTCCCAGCCCAGCTCGTCCATGGCGGCTTCGTAATCGCTGTAACGGGAGTGGAAAAGGTGCACCCGGTCGCCGAAACGGGCAAGCCGCCGCCTCGCCTTGTCCAGCGTGGCAAGATCGCGGTCCAGTCCCAGCAGGCTGACCTCGCCCTGTGCGGCGTCCATTATGGCTTCGCTGTGTCCTCCCAGACCCAACGTGCCGTCAAGATAGAATCCGCCGGGTCTGGGCGCGAGGTAACAAAGCACCTCGGCCAGAAGCACGGGAACATGCTCACTCCATTCTGCCCCGGAGTGATGGCGTTCCTCGTCATATGTCACGGTTTCCCCTTCCTTGGCTTCCAGTTGAAAAACTCCGTTCCGCAGCCGCCTGCTGCCTCATCATAATGATGGGCGCGGGGCGCAATACCTGTTCAGGACCGGGACGTAAAGAGCATAAAGGCGGGCTGAAAAGCTCCCGGGGCGCCCGGCACTTCGCCTTTCGGGCAAAGTCCTCAAGGCTTACGGCATCATATGGGGAAATCTATCCCGCTCTCGGCCAGCTCATCCGCCACATCATCAAAGGTGTCTTCGGCCATCAGCGCCGCAAACCGCCCCTTGTCCCATATTTCGAACTTGTTGCCCTGTCCGACGATGGTCACTTCCCTGTCCATCCCGGCATAGGCCATGTGGTCTGCCGAAAGGCGGATACGGCCCTGCTTGTCCAGCACAGCCTCTTCGGCACCGCCGATGACAAGACGGCGGAAGTTCCGAACCTTGAGCGAAGGGGTCTTCAGCTTCTGGAACTTCTGCTCAAATTCTTCCCAGTCGGGCAGAGGATAACCCACTATGCAGCGGTCGTAGGTGGTGAGCATGAGCCTGCCCTCCTGCGAGCGCGCAAGGAGAATGTCCCGTATTTCCGGGGGCAACATGAGCCTGCACTTTGGGTCAAGGCTGCGATGGACTCTTCCTCTGAACAACATACCCACTGCCCTACCACTTTTTACCACACTTTACCACTTTTTCTTTTATATAGTTGCAAGTGTCAAGGCAGCATGGTTTTTTTGTCTAGAAATGCTATAGAAGCAACCGCCCTTTCAGCACAAATCCGCTTGACAAAATTGGTCACATCCCCAAGAGTTTCCTGTATGAGAACAAAAATTATCGCCACCATCGGTCCGGCTTCCGACTCGCCGGAAGTCCTGACCCGGCTGATCCGCAACGGGGTGCGCATTTTCCGCCTGAACTTCTCGCACGGCAATGCGTCCATGTTCACAGACCTCATTGCCCTCCTCCGGCGGCTTGAAAAGGAGCACGGCGTGCCGCTCACCCTGCTTCAGGACCTTTCCGGTCCCAAGATACGCATAGGTGAGCTGCGTCAGGGCACCCTGAATCTGGATAAGGGCGACCGGGTTGTTCTCGGCCCCCCCGGCGCAGAGATGGTGCGCGATCTTCCGTTCATCCCCTTTGACAATCCGCCCATTCTGGAATCACTGGAAAAGGGCGACAAGGTAGTCCTCAGCGACGGCGTGATGCAGTTTGTCATCACAGAAAGCCTTCCGCTGGGCGCATTCGAAATGGAATGCCAGAACACGGGCATCCTCACCTCCCGCAAGGGCCTCGCGCTGCCCGGCAAGCCCGTGAACCTGCCCGCCATGACCGACAAGGACAAGAAAGACCTGCGCGATGGCCTTGCGCTGGGCGTGGATGCCTGCGCCTTATCCTACGTGCAGACGCCGGAAGATATCCTCACGGCCAAGGCCATCATTGCCGAGCACGGCAGAAACATTCCGGTGGTGGCAAAGCTGGAGCGGCAGAACGCCGTGGACCGGCTGGACGAGATTCTGGCCGTGACCGACGTGGTCATGGTGGCGCGCGGCGACCTTGGCGTGGAATGCCCGCTGCCCATGCTCCCCGCCATGCAGAAGCGCATCATCCGCGCCTGCAACCGGGCGGCCAAGCCGGTCATCGTTGCCACGCAGATGCTGCTCTCCATGGTCAACAACCCGGCCCCCACCAGAGCAGAGACCACAGACGTGGCAAACGCGGTGCTGGACGGTGCAGACTGCGTCATGCTTTCAGAAGAAACCGCCATGGGCAGCTACCCGGTGGAAACGGTCAAGTTCATGGTGGAAATCGCCCGTCAGGCAGAGCAGATTCACTTTGAAGAACGCAAGCTCCTCCCCCCGGCGGAAGAAAAGGGCACCCCGGACTTTCTGGCCTACTCCGCCTGCCTGCTGGCGGATAAGACAGAGGCAGACGCCATTGTCTCACACTCCATGTCCGGCGCCTCCGCACGCATGATTTCGGCACGCCGCCCGCGGCAGATCATCTTCGGCCTCACACCCGACCCGGAAGCCTTGCGCGGACTGAACTTCTCCTGGGGCGTGCGGCCCGAGACGGTAGATACCACCCTCCCGGGCCACCTCGAACGTGCCGAACATTTCATAGAAGGCTGCCCCGTCATCACACCGGGGTCCAGCGTGGTCATCACGGCAGGCCAGCCCAAACCGGGAGACAAATCGCGGGGTACCAACCTCGTAAAAATCTACCACAAATAGTATGTGCGCAGCCAGCAGCCCCATACCGGACAACATTCAGGAAGAATACTACCAGATTGCCAAGCCCATTCTGGAAAGCTTCCCCAAGTACCGGCCCCCCGTGGACCTCTTCGAATTCAAGGAGAACGTCGCCCGTCTTCAGCCGTACTGCCGCAAAGGGGTACGGCTTTCCAACGAGCAGGTGGAAGAGGTGCACCGCCTGTGTGACGACGGCAACATCTTTGTTTCGCGGGCAGACCACCCCATCTACTCCAAGCACATCATCAAGCAGCTGGATCTGGTGCTGGTGGATAAAAACCTCAAGCAGGGAGAGATAGCCGATGTGCTCATGCAGGCGCTTGCCCTGCGGGTGAACGATTTCGCCGAGCAGCCGGTCATGCCCGTTTTCCAGCAGCTGTACAAGGATGCCATGGTCTTTACGGAATTCCTGCATCAGGACAGGCACCGCATCAAGCTGTTCATGCGCCGCCTGAGCAGGGACCATTCACTCGCCGCCCACTCCGTGAACACGCTTGCCGTGGGCCTGTGGCTGTTCTACGAATCACGCAGCGACTACCGCAGGCGCGACCTTGACAAAGTAACCCTCGGCCTTTTGCTGCACGACATAGGCATGAGCAAGGTGCCCGCCTTCATCCTGCAAAAAAGCACGCCGCTGAAGGTTGAAGAAAAGGACAAACTCACCCCGCACCCCTTGGTAGGCGCGAAAATAGCCCAGAAGCTGGGACTCGGATTCGACGAGTTGCAGCAGGCTGCGCTGGAGCACCATGAGCGGATGGACGGCTCCGGCTACCCCCGCAAACTGAAAGGGGAAGAAATAAGCCGCTTCGGCAGGCTGGTGGCGGTGGCGGATTCCTTCAGCGCCATGATCACCCGGCGTGGCTATGCCACCGCCATGGAGCCCGTGGACGCCGCACGCACGCTGGCCAACGATAAAAAGCGCTACGACGAGCGCTTTTCGGCCCTGCTGTTCCACGCGTTTCTCACGGATGCCTTCCGCATGGGAGCAGCCGCCCCGTCACGCCCCATGGTGCTTGAGAGCGTCCCCGTTACCGGAGACGAAGACGAGGAATCCCCGTCCTCCGGGGCCACCGGGCAGTAAGCCCCCCTTCCGGACCGGACCAGCAATTCCTGCGATAACGGCCCGTACAGCTGAAACACGGGCCGTCCAGCCGCCATGTCTATACCGCCAGATACATGCCGCCGGGCACGACCAGACATCCGCAAACGCCGGACGGTCGCAGTCAAACGTCAGACATATGTGTCAGGCAGGCGTCAGACATATACTCCCGGCAGGCGCGAGCCAAACGCAGACTATACGCCAGCCATACGCCGGGCA
>CAYRLL010000032.1:15732-30121 GCA_964425115.1 uncultured Desulfovibrio sp.
ACTATCTGGCCGCTGATTTCCTTGAAAAGGTCCGCAATCATAATCACGCCCAGCACGCGCGGGCCTTCCTTCACCACGGCATAGCTGCGCCCCTTCTTCACAAATCCTTCCAGCACAGAAAGCAGCGGGTCATCCGGCGCCACCACGGTCATGGACGAATCCATCACATCCTTCACAGAGGTGGACCCGGCAACCTTGCAGGCATTGGTGTACATCTGGTCAAAGCGGTTCTCGTCAAACCCGCGCAGGCTTATGCCGTGCAGCAGGTTATCTTCCATGAACCGCACCGTATCCCACATGGAAACGGCACCCTTCAGCCTGCCGTTGTCATCCAGCACCAGCGCGCACAGGCAGCCGCTGTCGCTCACGCGGTTCAGTTCCCGCATGGCGTCCGCCAGCGAGCTGTCCTCCTTAAGGACAGGGTAATCTTCCCGAACAATGTCCCAGGCTCTTGTCCGTAACAGCATGCCATTCTCCCCGGAAGCGCCACCGCGCCCCCTGCTAGTGATATACGTGGAAAGACTGTAACCGCTTGCGTGTGCTAGGTAAAGAGCGCGATCAGTCGAAATCGGCGAACAGCGCTCCCACATGAATGCTTCCGATAACCAGCTTGCGGTTCTGGTGCCGCAGCCTCCAAAGCGCCTGATGCAGCTCATCCACGGAAATGCCGTTGCGCACGGCCGTATACGCTTCGATGAACGCCGCCATGGTATCGCACGCCTTGAGCATGGTGCCGTCCTTGGGGTCAAAGGCGTCCTGATTGTAGTGGTTCTGCAGCTGATCAAAATCCAGCCGTTTCACCGCGCCGTCCACAACAATGGATTCGTGAAACTCCGACCCGGTATCAAGGCCCAGAAAATACCCGAGACGCCACGCAATGCGCCCGTATCCCTCATCCCGCAGGGGTCCCAGCACACGCCGTTCAAGTTCGGCGGCCTCATACTCTTTGATAAAGCCGTCCAGATTCTCCACCGACTTCTTCACCGGCGAAATGATGTCGCGGGTGAGCAGTTCCGGCAGGTCGTGGAACAGCCCGCAGAAAAAGTTGTTCTGCCTGCGCGCGCCGCACGCCCCCTGCGCAATGGAAAAAAAGTAGCTGTAGCAGGCCACAAGAAACATATGGCCGATGACAGATGTTTCCGGCACGCGCGGCGTCTGCGACCACCGCTTCTGAAACCGCAGCTGCCCGCACAGGTTGGCCAGCCTGCCGATGACATTGCCCGAACCGGCAAGCAGTTCGGGCACCCCCCGCAGATGCGCATGCGCCTCCAGTCTGCGGGTGAACGAGGCGTCAATCTCCGGTATTTCGTCATCAAACCCGTTCAACCCTTTCAGCAGGTCAAATTCCCACTTGCTGGCATACAGATGGGCCGCTTCCAGAATCTCATCACCCAGCGTCTTTTTGCGGTCATGGGCAAAGTAGGCCACAAACCGCTCCCACACCCCCTGCCCCAACGGGGCGAGCACGGGCTCCAGTTCGCTCTGCACCCATTGCAGCAACTGCGAGTAATGCTGCGGGTTCTCCCGTATCCTGTAAAAGATGGGCGGCTTAATGTCCGTTATGACAAGGCGGAAAAAGTAGTCAAAGATACCGCCTTCCACAATGGTTTCGCCCAGCTTGATGCGCTCGCCCTGCAACCGCCCTTCGGCGTTCAGCATGAACAGCAGCCACGCCACGATCATCTTGTGCGCCTGCTTGTCCACCTCCAGCAGTTCCATGGGCCTGAGCTTGTCGTTCCAGCGCTTCATGTAGGCACCGGCAAAGGTAAACTGCAACAAGCTCTTGCGGATATTGGACATGGCGTGCTCCTGCGTTTTTTCCAAAAAATCACTTGGCAAGGTAGGCGGTCGTAGTATAAAGATCAACAGTTTCCACGAGGGACTGACGTTTTTTCCAGGGCCTCCCGGCCTGGACCCCCCCGTTACCCGTCGCTCCCGTCGTGCCAGCAGCGGCAAGGCCGTGCGGAATCCAACTCCGCACCGCCAGCGCAACTGCCACGTGCCGCCTTGGTGAGGGCGGCATACCTGCCGGGAACGGTGCCCGGCGCATTGACGGTACGCAAGGTTCTCCGGAATTTTGCGGCGGATGCTATCGACTATTGACAACGAACCTAAAACTCCCTATGAAGTTCCCCTTTCGAGCTTCGCACTCAGGAGTATATTTATTATGAAGACGTTCAGCCCCAAGCCGGAAGATATCAACCGCGAATGGTTCGTGGTGGATGCCGAAGACAGAATCCTCGGCCGCCTTGCAACCCAGATTGCCCACCGCCTGCGCGGCAAGCACAAGCCCGAATTCGCCCCCCACGTGGACAACGGCGACTTCATCGTTGTGGTCAACTGCGAAAAGATCAAAGTGACCGGCAACAAGTTGGCGGACAAGAAGTACTACCGCTACACCGGATACATGGGCGGTCTGCGCGAAACTAATCTGGCGCTCATGCTTGAGAAGAAGCCCGAAGAAGTTATCCGCAAGGCTGTTCAGGGCATGCTGCCCAAGAACCGCCTCGGAGCCGCCATGCTCAAGAAGCTGAAGATTTATGTCGGCCCCGAGCATCCCCATGCGGCGCAGAATCCCCAGACCCTGGAATGCCAGTCCTAAGCGATAGAGGCAGGAGAAAAACATGTCCAACGAATTTGATTACGGTACAGGCAGAAGAAAGACCGCCACTGCTCGGACCCGCCTCTACGCTGGCACGGGCCAGATCCTGGTGAACGACCTGCCCTACGAGGAATACTTTCCCCGCAAGACCCTGCAGATGGTTGTGCGTCAGCCCCTTGAGCTGACCAGAAACCTCGGCAAGTTCGACATCAAGGTCAACGTGGCCGGCGGCGGCATGTCCGGTCAGGCTCAGGCCGTGCGCCACGGCATTTCCCGCGCCCTGCTGGAAGTGGACGCCGACCTGCGCGGAGCCCTCAAGAAGGCCGGGTTCCTCACCCGCGATGCCCGCAAGAAGGAACGTAAGAAGTACGGCCAGCGCGGTGCACGCGCACGGTTCCAGTACTCCAAGCGTTAATCCCGCTCCGCCCTCTGCGGCGGCAGCAAGTTCCGTGCATTCAGGCCGGGCCCGTTTCGGGTCCGGCCTTTTGCGTTCTCCCTGCAGGAGCCCGGCATTCTGGAAGATTGACACAATCTTCGCGCAAAGGCACAACAACCCGTGCCGCATGGCGCACCATGCTCCTGCGGCGGTCAGCAGAAAACCTTGGGAACATCCTGATACGCAGCATCCTGCGCGTTTGCTTTTTTTTCAACAGCCTGACACGCGAGGTCCAGAGAATGTCAGACACTCCTCCGCTCCGGCAGCCCGTGGCCACGGATGAAAAGTGCATCAGCGTCATCGGCATGGCCGGTGCCGGAAAAAGCACCGTGGGCAAGGCGCTGGCAAGCGCCCTGAGCTGGGCGTTCATGGATTCGGACCACATCATAGAAGCGCACTACGGCACGCGCCTGCAGGACGTGGCGGACAGCATGACCAAGGAAGATTTCCTTGACGTGGAAGCCGAGATAATCCGCCGCATCGGCGCCCGCCGCACCGTCATCTCCACCGGCGGCAGCGTCGTCTACAGGCAGGCCGCCATGGAACACCTGCAGGGCCTCGGGCACGTGGTCTACCTGAATGTGGAACTGCCCGTCATACTGGAACGCATAAGCCGCAACCCGGAACGCGGCCTTGCCATCGCGCCGGGGCAGACCGTGGAAGACCTCTATAACGAACGCAGGGCCCTGTACGAAGCCGCAGCCGACTTCACCGTATCCTGCGCCGGTCTGTCACCGGATGAATGCGCACAAATCATCGTGCGCTGGCTGGAGTCGCAATCATGAAAGCTGCTGCCCGCAAAAAGGGACCGGGAGTCTTCGCCCGCCTTGCCGACCTGTACGAGCGCATGTCTTCCGCCTATGCGCATACCGCCGCACAGGCGGGACTCAGCTGTCAGGACTGCGACAGGAACTGCTGCGTCAGCTATTTCCAGCACCATACCTATGTGGAATGGAGCTACCTGTGGCGCGGCATGAATGAACTCCCCGCCGCGCAGCGCGAAGACTACCTGAACCGCGCCCGGAACGTGGTGCAGCAGTACCGCTTCGCCCTGAACGCAGGGGTTCAGCCCGCCGTTATGTGCCCGCTGAATGATGACGGCCTGTGCGGCCTGTACCGGCACCGCCTTATGATCTGCCGCCTGCACGGCACCCGCAACGCCATGGTTCTGCCCAACGGCGAGCGCAGGGTATTTACGGGTTGCTTCCGCTTTGCCGACAATGTTAAGGAACTACCAGAGGCGCAGATTCCCACGCTGGACAGGACGGAACTGTACAGGGAACTCGTGCAGCTGGAGATGGAATTTGCCGGACCCAAGCTGCGCGTTCTTCCCAGAGTGAACATGACCCTTGCGGAAATGCTGGTGCAGGGTCCGCCTTCCATGCGCTAACCTGAACAGGGCAGTCTTCCATGAAACGAGCCGGGCTTCTCATCCTCCTTCTTCTCACGGTCGTCCTTTCGGGCTGCGCGCAGCTTTCCGTCAGTCATCTGGACAAGCGCCCGTGGATAGCGGAGGCTCCCCAGAGCATAGCGATGCGCTTCTGGCGGTTCGAGTTCATGAACATGCCCCTCAAGGAAGGCGTGGGACTGCAAGGTATGGCTTACCCCAATACCGAGCTGTTCCCGGAATGGGCGCGCTGGTATGACCAACTGGCCTTCACGGTCTACCTCAGCGAAAGCTCAGGCAATGTCGTCTCCAGTGCCCAATTGGACGTGCTCCCCCGCGAACTGGGCAAGGAACCGGCCATCCCCTTTGAATTCCGCCTTCCTTCCGGCAGCGCGGACAAGGCTCTGTACGTCTCGTTCGGCTACCGCATGGTGCTTTCCGAAACACCGTGGAAGCCGGGAGCCCGACAGGAAGGACGCATCTATTTCGCCCACGAGGGCGCGCTTTCACGCTAGCCCGGCGCTCCCTTTCCCTGCCTCCGCCCTACTGCCTCCCCCCTTCTGGCACCGCTTTTTTTGCGTTTCCTCCGCGAAAAATAGTGTTATGCTCCCTCCAACTGCAGGGTCGCACCTTCCGGACACACACGGCACCGGCTTTCAGTTGAACCAAGGGGAGCAGGCAGGGCAGGCAAACAGGGGGAGGATACCATGACATCATACGTTGCCAGGACGTTCCTCAAGTATTCCGTCATCTTTGCGGAAAACAGCAAGGGAGATTCAGCCTACCTGCTTCAGGAAGGACGGGTGGAGCTGTCCAAGGAGGTGAACGGCAGAAAAAAAGTGCTTGCCATTCTCTCTCCCATCAACATGTTCGGCGAAATGTCGCTGGTGCTGGATGACAAAAGGCGCACGGCCACCGCCATCGCGCTGGACGATGTACGCGCCGTGGAAGTGAAGCAGGAGCATTTTGACGGGTTCATCCGCGAATCGCCGCAGATAATGCAAACCCTCATAGATGTGCTGGTCCACAGGCTGCGCAGCAGCACGCGCAAGTCCATGCAGGTTCCCAGCCTGTTTCAGGGCACATGCAGAACCATTGAAATGCTCGCCCGCAACGGCGTCCGGCAGTTCGACTACATGCACGCGCTCATGTCGCTCAAGGATGCCTTTGTCAGTTCCGAGGACCGTGTTCTGGATATCCTGAACAAACTGGAACACCTCAAGCTCATAAAGATAACCTCCACGCCCGAAGGCGTGAAGGTCGTGGATATTCTCGTGCCGGAACATTTCACCATGGAAGCGGCCCAGCGCCTGCAGGCATGGGGCCGGGGAGAAGGACCGTAAAACAGGAAATCAGGAGGCGGGTTCCTGCTTGCGTCTCTTTTCCCACAGTTCCATGGACTTCATCTTTTTACGCCGCTCACGCTGCAATGCTTTGCACACCAGCGGCGTATTCTTTTTCATGCCCCATTTTTCCCGGTATTCAGCCGCATCCAGTCCGTGCACTGCAAGATGTTTTCTGGTGATTATCTTGAATGCCTTGCCGCATTCCAGACAGGTGATGGACTTTTCGCGTATGGACTTCTTGGGATCCATATCCCCTTCCGCCCGCACGCTTTCAGCGGCCTCGCCCTCACTCATCCCCCGGATGCTGTCCGCAAGGGTACGAACCATGGACAGAATCTCTTCCTCGTTCATAGTACGCACACTTGCCTGTGCTTTGACAATTTCCAATGCCCCTTTCAAACAATCATCCACGATGCACCCCGAAATACAGGAAAATTCAATGTTGATGAAAATGAAATACAGTAATTATGTATTACAGTAAGTAGCATATACATGGGGGCAACGCATCCGTCAACAGAGAGACAAGGGCCTCCTCATGCACAACCGCACTATTCCCGGCATGAATCCCTGCTCACACTGCGCGTAAACAAGAAACGACCTGCAATGCATTCATCGATATCCACAGAACGAAAGAGCGCAACTATGACAAGAGTAAACACCACTTTTCCGCAGGGTACCTTACAAAAGCCGCCAGCCAGCGGAGTAATCCTGCATGAAAAAAAGGCGGCCCCGCATGCGGAACCGCCTTTAACAGACACAACACATCGGTGCGCTAAAGCTTTCTGGCCAGCAACTCGTTTACCAGAGCAGGGTTTGCCTTGCCCCGGGTCTTGCGCATGACCTGCCCCACGAAAAAACTCACCAGCTTTGTCTTGCCGCCGCGATAGGCTTCCGCTTCGGCGGGGTTTTCCGCAATCACCTCATCCACGGCGCGTTCCAGTTCCAAGGAATCGGAAATCTGCGCCAGCCCCTTTTCCTTCACATACGCTTCCGGCCCGGCATTGCTGATAAACAGCTCGCTGAAGATGTCGCTGCCTATCTTGGCGGAAATAAGCCCTTCCTCGATAATGCGCACCAGTTCCGCCAGCGTTTCCGGGCGCATGGGAGCATCCTTGGCAGCCATGCCGCGCTCATTCAATTCCCGCTGGAAGGGTCCCATCATCATGTTGCTTATCTTCTTGGGGGCGTTGCACACGGCTGCGGCAGCTTCAAAAAAGTCTGCCATATCCCTGTCCTGCGTCAGCACTTCCGCATCATATTCCGGCAGGGCATAGTGCGTGACAAACCGCGCCCGGCGCTGCACCGGCAGTTCCGGCAGTTCCGCGCGCCAAGCTTCTATCTGCTCTGCGGAAAGCATGATGGGAATAAGGTCCGGGTCCGGGAAGTAGCGGTAATCGTGGGCCTCTTCCTTGCCCCGCATGGCGGCGGTGGTATTCTTCTCCGCGTTATACAGGCGCGTCTGCTGCACCACGGCCTCGCCGTCTTCCAGCAGGTCCTGCTGGCGCGCAATTTCGTATTCTATGCCCTTCTGCACATGCCGAAAGGAGTTCATGTTCTTCAGTTCCACGCGGGTCCCGAACTCCGTCTGCCCCGCAGGACGCAGCGAAACGTTGGCATCGCAGCGAAAGCTCCCTTCCTCCATGTTCCCGTCGCATATGCCCAGATAGAGCAAAATGGCGTGCAGCGATTTAAGATACGCCACAGCCTCTTCCGCGCTGCGCATGTCCGGATCGGAAACGATCTCGATGAGCGGCACGCCCGTACGGTTCAGGTCCACGTACGAAACGTTCTCGGTGGAAGAGTGGATGGATTTGCCCGCATCGTTTTCCAGCTGAATGCGGGTTATCCCCACCCGGCGGGTGTAGTCTCCCATGTTCAGGTCCAGATGCCCGCCGTGGCATATGGCGTCTCCCAGTTGGGAAATCTGGTACCCGTTGGGCGAATCCGGGTAAAAATAGTTCTTGCGCTCAAACACCGAATGCCGTCGCACCTCGCAGTTCATGGCCAGCCCCATCTTGGCGGCATATTCCACGGCGCGCCTGTTCAGCACCGGCAGCACGCCCGGCATGCCGGAGCACACCTCGCACACGTTCTCGTTGGGGTCGTTGCCGAATCGGGTGGAGCAGGAACAGAACAGCTTGGATTCCGTCTTCAACTGCGCATGCACTTCCAGCCCGATGACAACCTCATACTTCGCCATGACTCTACACTCCTTCACTGACAACCTGCCGGGATTCACCCGTGCGCGGCCTCTTTCTGCCTGTTTGCGCCCAGTTTGCGCCCAGCTTGCGCCCTGCCTGCGGCCATCATGCCGCCGGACCACGGGCCGCAGTCCTGCCTGTCACGGCAGCCCCGCTGCCGGAGACGCTCCCGGAATTCCGCCCTACCCCTTCGCCTTTTCCGCGCCGTAAAGCTGCGGGTTCAGCGAAGGATCGTTATACATCTTGCACTGGTAATACACCTTGGGCCGCTTATGCCCGCTCCGGTAGTCTTCCAGCAGTTCCAGCACCGCGCGCGCAAGGTCGTGCCGCTGCTCGGTGAGCACGGCCAGCTTTTCCGCACAGCGGGCCACATGGGCTGCATCCGCGTCCTGCCGTTCCGTCTGCTCCCGCATGTGATACATCTTCAGGCTCAGAATAGACAGCCTGTCCACGGCCATGCCCGCCGATTCGGAGTTATAGCGCACAGCGCCCTGCGCCTGCGCAAGCAGCGGCGTCACGGCATGTACCAGCCACGCGTCCACCTTTTCCATGTAGTCGTTGCGCCGCTGGTTGTATCCGTCAATGCGCCTTTTGCAGTCGGCAATAACCTCCGGCCCCACGTCTGTGCGGCGGGCCACGTCTTCCACATGCCAGAGCTTGAAGTTCATCAGGTGCTGCGCAAGCACCAGCGGCAGCAGCCCCGCCGCGTCATCTCCGTCTGTGGCACAGTCTGCGGCACAGTATGCTGCCACCGCCTCCACAGATTCCGGCTCGCTTTCATGCCACTGTTCCGTTGCGCTGTGCTGCGCCGCGAAACACCGCTCCATCCCGGCGATAATATCCTCAAATCGTATCATGCCTGTCCTTATCTGTTCCTCCGCAACGGAGGCATCGCATCGTGCGTGTTCCTGCAACCTGCTAGGGGGTCTTTATCCCCGCGTCATAATACTTGCCCACGCCGTATTCCGCCCGGCGGAAAAACTTGTCAGAGCTGGGGCCGATAATCTGGAGTTCCGGATGCGCCTTCTGCAAATCCAGCGCAATACGCATCTCCTTGGTGCAGCCCGTGGAAAAGGTAGAATCCTTGCCCGACCACACAGAGGGCACCTTGCGCCCCATGAGCGTGAAGCTCGTCTCTATATCCTCAACGGTCTGAAAACGCCAGATGTCCAGCAGGCCGCTTCTCTGCACCCTTTCCCACATAAACATCAGGTCGTCGCCGTCCATCCCTTCTTCAAAATACTCCGCCGGATTGATGATGAACGAGTTCTCCTGCCTTTCGCGCAAAAACCGCACAAAGGTGTCCACCACCCGTATGGCCGTGGAGGTCTGCCCCGGAATGGACCCGATGATGGCGCTGTAGAACATCACACTCTTGCCGTGCCGCTTGGCATCGCGCATGGCGTCAATGATCTCCTTGGCCTTGTCGTGCAGGTCCGCCTCGGCAAACTTGCGCACAGACTTGGCGCGCGGCTTGGTGTGCAGAATAAACTCCCCGTCCTCCGAGCGGTAAAAACACACGATATCCCGCGTAAATTCGTGGCTGCACCCTATCAGGTTCTGGTAGTTGCGCCCGCCCTTGGCGATGACGAGATCACACTCCTTCCACGCCCGCGCAAAGGTCACGCTGGTCTTGTACAGATTAAGCTGCTCCCGGGTGCCATCGGAAATAACCAGAAAACGATGCTCGCGCAGCAGGCGCAGCAGTTCGTTCTTGCTCACGGTGTCATCGCTCAGAATATGCGCCCCCTCGGCTGCCGCCTTCAGAACCGGATCGCTGTCCAGCTCCCACAGGGTGGGGGTATTGAAATAAAACCCTTCCTTCAGCGCCAGTATCACCTGATGCCCCTGCCGCATGAGCGCCCGTATGATTTCCAGATCAAAGACAAAGGCACCGCTCACGTCCGGCAGATACAGCACCTTCTTGCGTTCCTCTCCCTGCGGGCCGAGCAGCAGGCGCAGATGGCTGCATTCCCCGCACGGCTTGCGCAGCTCCTTTTCCACTTCCAGAGGCGAAGGGTCGGCGTCCTGCCACAGGTCGGACATGGTGGAAAGATAGAGCAGGCGGCGCAGTTCAAGAAAATCCAGTTCCCAGCGCAGTTCCTTTATGTCGGTAATCCCCTCGCAGCCGGGCGGATTCCCGTAGATGAGCCGCTCGGTGGAAGGTTTGCGCAAAAACTCCCCTGCCAGCCTGTTGGCCCTGCGCTTGCTTTCCCGGTAGGGGTCCGGCTTGGCGCACTGGGTAAGCACAATGCTTATGAGCCGCTTGGCAAGCCGCGAGGGAATCATGATCTTGGAAGCCAGATGCAGCCGGAAACGGCGCTTGCAGAACTGTATGACCCGCCGCTCGTTGTACTTGTCAAACCCGTGCTGGCGGATAAGCCGCACAATAAAACGCCACGTGCGGTTATATTCCATCTGCAACGACCGGGGACGCTCCCTGCGCAGCAGCATGGTAAAGATATCGTCGGAACAGGGAATGTATACCTGCGCCTCGTCCAGCGCCACCATAAACCGCACCTGCTCATCCGTGGCCACATGCTCCGGGTTCATCAGGTGCTCTATGTTGTTTTCGGTCTTGAAGTGGTGCAGCCACGCATCAAGAAACGGGTCCTTGCCCCAGCGGACATCACGCACATACTTCAAATCCGGCAGCATACTCATGGGTTCCTCCGAAATCCGTATGAAAAGGCCGCAGCGCGGCCTTCGCGTTTTTCATTCCGCCCTGCCGGCCCGGTCCCGCAGAGCCGTGCGGCCTTGCCCGCCGCCTGTCAAAATCCGCAACCGGCCCGCAACCGGCCTGACCGCGGCAGGCTACCGCTGATCCTTGTAGAATCCGCGCGTGCGCAAGCGGGAAAAATAACTCGCGCACCCCAGTTCGGCAAACACCAGCCCGCCCGGCGCGCTGGTCACACGAATGCGGTCGCCGCAGCGCAGCGCCACCCCTTCCTGCCCGTCCTGCGTCAGATGCAGGTCCGCATCTGTATCGTGCACCAAAAGAGAAAACTCCATGTCCCCGCGCAGCACAAAAGGCTTGAGCGCATTCATGAACGGGCAGATGGGCGTCACGGAAAAGGCGTCCAGATCCGGGTGCAGCAGCGGTCCGTTGGCAGATACCGCATACCCCGTCGATCCCGTGGGCGAAGAAACAATAAGCCCGTCCGCCCGCAAATCGCCCAGACGCTCGCCCTGCACAGCCAGTTCCAGCCGCACCACCCGCGCCAGCGCTCCCCGGTGCACCACCACATCGTTCACCGCCACCCCGCTGTGCAGAAGGGTTCCTTCCCGCTCCACCGTGCAGGCAAGCGCCACACGCCGTGCAAATCCGGCCCTTCCGTCCAGCAGGCGGACAAGTTCCTCCTGCCAGCGATCGGAAGAAACCTCCGCCAGAAACCCCACCCGGCCCAGATTCACGCCCAGCACCGGCACTTCCGTTCCCACAAGGCGGCGGGCCACGCTCAGCATGGTGCCGTCCCCCCCCAGCACCAGCACAATGCCTTCCTGTGCAAAGGCAAGCTGCTTCCACGCCGCCGAGCCGTTTTCAAAGACATCTGCGGCAACACCCTGCCCCCGGAACCATGCCTGCATGTTTCCGGCAAGTTCCAACGCCGCAGCCTGTCCGGCCTTGGTCACGATATATACGGACGATATGGTACGTTTCATCGCCATTCCCTAGTAAAATCCGGCGATTCATTCAAGGATGAAAGCCCTTCCGCCCCCATATTTTTCCCGCACACCAAATCCCCACCCGCACACCGTTGTCAGCCGGGCGCATTTAGGGTACTCGGACAGGAATCAAGCCGCAAAGGGCAGAATGCCCTGCGGCAACGCAGCAGAGCGATCAACAGCCTGTCAGAAACGGAGCCTGAAGATTCGATGACGGATACCGCAAGGAACATTGTTCTGGAACACGCCGCAGCGGGCGCACGCCTGCGCGAGGTCTTTTTCGAAGCCAACGCGGACAAGGTGGTGCACCTTGCCAAGATCATGGCCCTGTGCCTCGCCCGGGGCGGCAAAATCCTCTTCTGCGGCAACGGCGGCAGCGCGGCGGACGCACAGCATCTGGCAGCGGAATTCGTAAACCGCTTCCTCATGGAGCGCCCTCCCCTTCCCGCCATCGCCCTCACCACAGATACCTCCATCCTCACCGCCGTGGGCAACGACTACGGCTTTGATTTCATTTTCAGCAAGCAGGTGCAGGCGCTTGCGGCAGAAGGCGATATTCTGGTCGCCATATCCACCTCCGGCAACAGCGCCAATCTGGTGGAAGCCCTCAAGGCGGCGCGCGAACGCTGCGTCACCACCGTAGGCATCACGGGGCAGGGCGGCGGACGCATGGCCTCCCTGTGCGATCAGCTGCTGGAGGTTCCGCACCGGCACACCCCCCTGATTCAGGAAGTGCAGCTCACGGTTGGCCACCTTCTGTGCCAGCTCACCGACCATTACCTGTTTGAAAACGTGATGGAACTGCAGCCGTACCTCAACGGTGCAGAAGCCGCCTGCGGAGAATAACGTCACACTCCGGCAGGGGAAGAAAGCGCCCCGGCGCGGTCTCCACGCCTTTGTTTGACGAATGCGCCATCACGCATTATCTCAAGCCGTGACCATTTCACGGAGGAAGAACATGCCCTTATACGAATACAAATGCGAAGAATGCGGCAAGATTTTTGAAGAACTCGTTTTCGGAGACGATGCCCCCGCCTGCCCCGGCTGCAATTCCACGGCCACGCACAAGCTGCTTTCCGCCGTCAAATTCCGCATGCCCGGCGGTTCCTCGTATGATTCGGGCGGCAGTTCCGGCACCAGTTCCGGCGGCTCGGGCTGCTCGGGCTGCTCAGGCGGCAACTGCTCCACCTGTCACTAACCCTGCCCTGCGGCACCAGCACGCGCGAACCCTCAAGCTCAAGCGGACGCCCCATGAAGAACATCGTCATCGCCACACGCGGCTCCAAGCTCGCCCTCTGGCAGGCAAACCATATCAAGGACTGTATAGAACGGCAGCACCCCGGAGCCGTTTCCGTTGAACTGCTCGTGCTCAAGACCAAGGGAGACATCATTCTGGATGTACCTCTGGCCAAGGTGGGCGGCAAGGGGCTGTTCGTCAAGGAAATAGAGGAAGCCCTGCTGGACGGTCGCGCCGACCTCGCCGTGCACTCCATGAAGGATGTCCCCATGGAACTGCCGGAAGGGCTGGTGCTGGGCACCATTCCGCAGCGCGAAGATGCTTCGGACACCTTCCTCTCCGTGCACCACGATTCGCTGGACGCCCTGCCGCAGGGTGCCACAGTGGGCACCAGCAGCCTGCGCCGTCAGTCGCAGTTGCTGACCCTGCGCCCGGACCTGAACGTGGTGTCGCTGCGCGGCAACGTGGATACGCGCCTGCGCAAGCTCATGGAAAACCAGTTCGATGCCATCATCATGGCCACCTCCGGCCTGAAACGGCTGGGACTCACCGCCCCCAGGCACGAAATTCTGGGGCCGCCCCGTTTCCTCCCCGCCGTGGGGCAGGGCGCACTGGGCATTGAATTTCATGCGGAGCGGGAAGACGTGCGCTCCCTGCTCGCGTTTCTGGAGCACACCCCCACCCGCATCTGCGTGGAGGCGGAACGCGGCTTCCTCTTCGGGCTGCAGGGGGGCTGTCAGGTTCCCATCGCGGGCCACGCCGTCATGACCGGAGAAGAAACCTTCTCCCTCACCGGCTTTGTGGCCGACCTCGAAGGACGCCGCATCATCCGCCACACCGTTTCCGGTGCCGCGCAAGAGGCCCGCGAAGTGGGGCTGCGCCTTGCGGAAACCGTCAAGGCTGAAGGCGCGGGAGCCATACTGGAAGAAGTGTACGCGGCAGGCACCGCCGTGCGTCAGTAACCCCGTACCGGAACCGGCATTGCCGCCGCAGCAGGAGCGCATGACCAGAACAGCCTATCCATCCCTTGAGCATCTGGGCTGGGACGCCTTTTTTCAGGCCCGGCTGCCGCAGCCGCTCCCCGCGGCGGACACCATCGTCCGGGTGGTGAGCGTGCACAGCATGGTCATGAACGTCATGGGTGCGCAGGGCAGGCGTCAGATTGCCATTCCGGGCAACTGGCTTTCCGGCCCTGCGGAATCCCGCCCCACCGTGGGCGACTGGCTGGTGCTGGACGAAACAGCCCAGTGGCCCGTGCAGCTGCTGGAAAGGCGCACCCTCGTCACCCGCCGCGCCCCTACAGACATCACCGGCGCGCAGCTGGTGGCGGCCAATCTGGATACCCTGTTCATCGTCTCTTCGCTGAACGAGGACTTCAATCTCTCCCGGCTGGAGCGGTATCTGGCCATCGCCTTCCAATACGGCGTGGAGCCGGTGGTGGTGCTCACCAAGGCAGACCTCGTCACCTCGGAACACGCCCGCACCTGCGCGGAAGAAGCGCGCGGCCTGTGCCC
>CAYRLL010000033.1:0-28113 GCA_964425115.1 uncultured Desulfovibrio sp.
GCACGGAGTACACTTGCCGCAGCTTTCATCCTGTATGAACTCAAGAAAAAAGCGCGCCATATCCACCATGCAGGTGCGGTCGTCCATCACAATGGCGCCGCCGGACCCCATAATGGCTCCCACCTTGGCAATTTCCTCGTAATCCACCACCACATCCAGCTGCGATTCCGGAATACATCCGCCGGAAGGCCCGCCCAACTGAACGGCCTTCAGCCTGCGCTTTCCCGGAATACCACCGCCTATGTCGTACACGATGGTGCGCAGCGGCGTGCCCATGGGCACCTCCACCAGTCCTATGTTGCACACATCGCCGGAGAGCGCGAACACCTTGGTACCCTTGCTGCGCTCCGTGCCCACCGAGGCATACCACGCGCCGCCGTTCAGCATTATCTGGGCCACGTTGGCAAGGGTTTCCACATTGTTCAGAATGGTTGGCTTCTCCCACAGCCCCTTGTGGGCGGGAAAGGGCGGACGCGGACGCGGCATACCCCGCCTGCCTTCAATGGACCGCATAAGGGCGGTCTCCTCGCCGCAGACAAAGGCCCCCGCTCCCTGATAGATGTCCACGTCAAACGCAAACCCGGAACCGAGAATATTCCCGCCCAGCAATCCGCGTGCCCGTGCCTGCTCAATGGCCATCTGCACGCGGCGCACCGCCAGCGGATATTCCGAGCGGCAGTAAATGTATCCCCTGTGGGCGTTAATGGCGCGCGCGGCGATAATCATGCCTTCCAGCACGGCGTGCGGGTCCGCCTCCAGAATGGAACGGTCCATGAACGCGCCGGGGTCGCCCTCGTCCGCGTTGCACAGCACATACTTCACCCCGCCGGGGCTGCGCATGGCAAATTCCCATTTCATGCCTGTGGGAAATCCCGCTCCGCCCCGCCCGCGCAGCCCGGAAATCTTCATCTGCTCCACAATATCCTGCGGGGTCATGTCCAGCAGTGCCTTGGCAGTGCCCAGATACCCGCCCCGCCCTATGGCGTCTTCAATGGATTCCGGATTGATCAGGCCTTTGTTGCGCAGGGTCCACGGCATCTGGCGGGCAAAGAAGGGAATATCGGCAAAAAGCGGTATGGGGGTGCGGCTTTGCGGGTCGCGGTAGAGCAGCCGCTCCACCTGCCGCCCGTGCACAAGCTGCTCTTCCACCAGTTCCGGCATGTCATCCGCGCCGAGCTTCTGGTAAAACACGTTGTCCGGATGCACCAGCAGCAACGGGCCCAAGGCGCAGAATCCGTTGCAGCCCGTCTCCACCACACGCACCCGCTCCTGCAGACCACGGGCGGCAATCTCCGCCACCAGACGCTCCTTCACAGCAATGCTGCCCGTGGCATGGCACCCGGTGCCGCCGCAGATGAACACATGCCGCACGCCGGGGGCGTTCAGCCGCGCTTCATACGCCGCACGCAGCACATGCAGATCGTCCACCGACAGACAACCCGTTCCGGGCGGCATATCCGTGGGGGTGGTGCAGCCGGGTGCTTCCGGCGGGCGGTGGTCATTCATGGCGGCTCCTTCGTTCTCAGGCGGTTGCCGTGCCTGCGGGCAGCTCAATGGCTCCGGCAGGTAACAAACCCAGATGTGGCAGGCGCAGATATGGCAGGCGCAAGGGCAACAGGTGCAAGAGCATCAGCCTCCCTGCGCCGCGCGCACAGCCATACGCAGCTCCCGTGCAGTGCGGCACCCCGGCATACCATCCTGTGCCATCGGATAACTCTAGGCGTACTTCTTCAACAGTTCCAGCACAGTATCCGCAGAAACGGCCCCGTGGGTGTCGCCGTCCACAACCATCACCGGAGCAAGTCCGCAGGCACCGAGACAACGAACCCCTTCAAGGTCAAACCGCCCGTCCTGCGTGGTCTGCCCTTCACGGATGCCGTATTCTCCCGCAATGCGGCTTATGACTTCGCGGATGCCCTTCACATAACAGGCAGTACCCGTGCATGCCTTTATGGAATGCCTCCCGCGCGGCTCCAGCGAAAAAAGGGAATAAAAGGAAACCACGCCGAACACGTCGCTGCCGGGAATATTCATCCCTTCGGCAATGCGGTCCAGCAGCGGGGGCGGAAAATACCCCACCACCTCCTGCGCCTCGCGCAGCACGGTGATCAGCGAACCGGGCACATGCCTGTGGCGCGCAATCACTGCGTCCACGGCGGCCCACTGTTCCGGGGTTACGGCGTGCCGGGAACTGCCCGCCTCCTCACCGCAGCAGCAGGAATCCCCGCGGCATCCGGCGTGTGCGCCGCCTGTGGCATGCGGGCTGTTGCCTGCGGGGAACATGCCCGCACCCGATGCGTCCGGGCACATCGGTCCGGCGTCCGATATGACTGAACCGGACGAGTCCGGTCCCGGCAAATCCGGACCGGACGTATCCGTATCGGACGTATCCGTATCTGACGTATCCGGATCGGATATTTCGGACGCAACCTTGCGGGGTCCGGACGTTTCAGTATCAAACGTTCCAGAACCGGGCGGTTCGGGACCGGACGTTTTGAAACCGGAAGAATCAGAGCGGCTCATGAAAGGCTCCCAAACAGTTGCGCCGCCTGCAAGGAGCGGGCGGCGCGAAAAGTACCTATCGGCAGATATGCGTGCAGTCGGGTCTGTTTTCCAGTTGCATCCACGCGGCTTTCACGGTGTTCTTCATCAGCATGGCAATGGTCATGGGCCCCACACCGCCGGGAACGGGCGTAATCTTGCCCGCCACCTTGCTGGCGGCGTCAAAGTCCACATCGCCGCTCAGAATGGCCTTGCCGGATGCGGCAGTACCCACGCGGTTCACGCCCACATCTATAACCGTTGCTCCGGGCTTAATCCAGTCGGGCTTCACCAGACCGGGCACGCCTGCCGCCACGATGAGAATATCCGCCCGGCGGCAATGCGCCGCAAGATCGCGGGTACGGGTATGCACCATGGTCACGGTGCTGTCCGCCCCTTCGCCCTTCTGTCCCATCATAATGGCAATGGGCTTGCCCACAATGTTGGAGCGCCCCACAACCACCACTTCCGCCCCACTGGTGGGCGTGCCGGAACGGACAATCATTTCCTGTATCCCTGCGGGGGTGCAGGGCAGAAAGCAGCATCGGCGGTCGCCCAGCACCATGCGCCCCAGATTGACAGGATGGAACCCGTCCACATCCTTCTCGGGGTCAATGGCGTGGATAACGCGCTCCTCGCTTATATGCTTGGGCAGCGGCAGTTGCACCAGAATACCGTGAATATCCGGGTCCTGATTGTACTGGTCAATGAGGTCAAGCAGGGCTTCTTCCGTAATGGACTCCGGCTGGTTGTCCTGCACTTCATGGAATCCCAGCGAAACGGCCGTCTTCACCTTCAGGCTGACGTAGCTTACGGAGGCGGGGTTTTCACCCACCAGAATAGTCACCAATCCCGGCACCTTGCCGTGCTTTTCCCGCATCATGTTCACCTCGCGGGCAAGCTCCTCAAGAATGGCGGCGCGCATTTGGGTTCCGCTGATTATTTCCGCACTCATTTCCGTCTCCTGTGGCTGGGATGAAAGGACACGCCGCGCCCGGTATTGCCCAGACGCGGCACGCTGTCAACCCGCAATCCGCATCAGAACAACCCCTTCACCCTGCCGGTTTCCGTATCCACGTCAATGCGGCGGAACGAGGGATTGGACCCCGTGCCCGGCATAAGCGAGATAGACCCCGCCACCGGCACGATAAATCCGGCCCCGCCGAAGGTGAGCACATCGCGCACCTTCAGCCGCCACCCGGCAGGAACGCCCTTGCGCGCAGGATCGTCAGAAAGGGAGAGATGCGTCTTTACCATGCACAGTCCCAGCTGCGAAAGCTCCGCATCCTTTTCTATGGCTTCCAGCCGCGCCTTGGCTTCAAACGAATAATCCACCCCCTCCGCCCCGTACACCTTGGTTGCCACCGTCTCTATGCGGCGGCGCATGGGCATGGACCAGTCATACAGCGGCGTGAACACGGTTTCATCGTTGCAGGCGTCCATCACGGCATCGGCAAGCTCCAGCGCCCCCTCGCCGCCCAGTTCCCAATGCCGCGAAACGGCAACTCTGGCCCCGGCAGCCTCGCACAGTTCGCGCACCTTGGCTATCTCCGCCCGGGTGTCCGTCACAAAGGCGTTTATGCACACCACGGGGGAAACCCCGCTCTGCTTCACAATATGCACATGGTGCAAAAGGTTGGCGCAGCCCTTTTCCACCCACTCCACATTCTCCTCGGCATATGCCTGCGGCAGCTTCTTTCCCGGTGTGGGCACTGGCGCGCCCCCGTGGCACTTCAACGCCCGCACCGTGGTCACCACCACGGCGGCGTCCGGCGTAAGCCCGCTGTAATGGCACTTCAGATTCCAGAACTTCTCATACCCTATATCCGCCCCGAACCCCGATTCCGTAACATGATATTCAGAGAGCTTCAGCCCCACCTGATCGGCGATTATGGAACTCTGCCCTATGGCAATGTTGGCAAACGGCCCCGCATGCACGATAACGGGCTGCCCTTCCAGCGTCTGGATAAGGTTGGGGTTCACGGCATCCACCAGCCACGCCGTCATGGCACCGTCCACCTCAAAATCACGGGTGGTAAGCGGCTTGCCGAACTTGTCGTAGCAGATGATGATTTTGCCCATGCGCTCGCGCAGGTCTTTCAGGTCCTTGGCAACGGAAAGAATGGCCATAAGTTCCGAGGATACCGCGATATCAAACTTGGAACGCATCATGAACCCGTCATTGGCCCCGTTCACCCCGTCTATGCCTATGATGATGTTGCGCAGCGCCTGCGCGCAGTAGTCAATAACCCACCCCATCTCCACGCGCGTGGGGTCCACGTTCAGCCGCCGCAGACCGGAAAGCTGGTCCAGCTTGTCGTCCGAGTAGTTGCGCTCATGCTGCATACGCGCGGTTAGCGCCACCATGGCAAGGTTATGGGCATTCATTATGGCGTTTATGTCGCCGGTAAACCCCAGCGAAAACGGCGTAAGCGGAATGCACTGCGACCGACCGCCCCCTGCGGCAGACCCCTTCACCCCCATGGTCGGCCCGCCGGATGGCTGGCGGATGGCTGCGGAAGCCCGCTTCCCCCTGCGCCCCAACCCCTGCACCAACCCGATGGTCGTGGTGGACTTGCCCTCGCCCAAAGGGGTGGGCGTTATGGCGGTCACATCCACATACTTGCCGTTGGGCTTTCCTGCCAGCCGCCGCAGCACCGCCCGGTAGTCTATCTTGCCCATATAGTGCCCGAAGGGAAGCAACTCGCGCTCCTCCAGCCCCATCTCGTCACCCAGACGGTAGATGGTCTTCATGCGGCTTTCCGCATCCTGCGCTATTTCCCAGTCCGGGTGCTCCTTAGGGTCCAGCGATTTCATTCCAACGGTATCCAGCAACATAGGCTCGCTCCTTGGCAAGACATGATCAGGGCAATGCGGGCACGCCTCATCCCATGCACACCCGCACATAATTCATACGCTTAAAATGCTTTTTTCGTCAACTTTCACCTTGTTTTTTGAACAATGCAACCCCTCCGTCACATCATCCTCCCTGCCTGCACCGCACTCCGGGATCGCGGGGATTATATTCCGTTCTCCCCGGCTTGCATCACCCATGATGTTTCGCGTATACTGAACGCATATTATTTCTCAGGAGACCTGCATGGGGTATATATTCTGCATTAAGCTGCACGTTGCAGCCCTGCTTCTCTGCCTGTTCATACTTTTTCCGACACCGGGGCACACCCTCGCCGCTGCAAACATCAATGACATAGACTTCATGACGGAACAGTACCCCCCGTTCAACTACATACATAACGGCACACTCAAAGGAATTTCCGTAGAAATCCTTGATCTGGTCTTCAAGGAACTAAACGCCACGGTCTCCGTAAACGACGTCCGTCATCTTCCGTGGGCCCGTGCCTACAAAACGGCACTGCATGTGCCGGACTCCTGCCTCTTTGTCATGACACGGAGCGGATTCCGCGAAAATCTCTTCAAATGGGCAGGCCCGGTCATGCCCACCACCATCGCGGTCATCGCCCGCAAAGACCGCAACATGCGGGTGCCGGATGCGCAGGCACTCAACGCATACACCATAGCAGCACTGCATGATGATATAGGACATTCCCTGCTCATCAATGCAGGGTACCCCGAAAAACGCATCGCCACAAACCCCTACGCCAGCAGCATCATAGAAATGCTGAACAAACGGCGGGTAGACGCATGGGCATATGAGGAATCTGTTGCGCGTTACTTCATACGCGAGGCGGGTTACAATCCGGACGATTACGAAACCGTCTTCACGCTGGAAAGTTCCGAACTCTACTTCGCCTTCAACATCAGCACGCCGGACGCCATAATCCACGACTTTCAGAACGCGCTTGATGTACTGCGTGAGCGTGGAGAGGTGGAATCCATAATCCGGCGGTACGTCCGCTGACAGACCGACAAGCAAACCGACTGGCAAACAGACTGGCAGACAGACAGACAGGCAGGCGGCAGACTCCTTAACCATTCAGGACCATTCAGAACTATTCGGGGCAATCGGGCCGGTTCTCACCAGTTCTGATCGGTTCTTGATCGGTTCTTGATCGGTTCAGACCAGACCTGACCAGAGCAGAGCAGTTCTGGCCAGCTCTGACCAGTCTTAATCGGTCCTGATCCGCTCAGGTGGTAAGTCCGGTTACATCCGGTTCGAACCGATTCTGCCCGATTCGGTCCAGTTCGGCCCGATTCTATCAGGTTCGGTCCGGTTCGGTCCGGTTCGAAACGGCACCACAGCCCTTTCCAGCCGGAGTGCTATGCGGTATACGTGCCCTTCCCGGACTCCACGTCCCAATCCGCAACCATCCACAGTCATGAAGCCCGCACCCCCGACCAGCAAACCGCCCCTGCTCCCGGAGCCGCCACATCCGGATCTGCCCGATTTGCCCGATTTGCCCGATTTGCCCGATTTACCGGATTTGCCCGTCTCCGGCATCCTCCAAAATCTGGCCGAAAGCCTGCGCACCACCCCGAACGCCCTGCTCCACGCCCCGCCCGGCGCGGGCAAAACCACGCTGGTGCCGCTGTCGCTCATGCACGCCCCGTGGCTGAACGGCAGGCGCATCCTCATGCTGGAACCGCGCCGCATCGCCGCCCGTGCCGCCGCCCGCTACATGGCGCGCCTGCTGGGAGAGCAACCGGGACACACGGTGGGCTACCGCATCCGCCACGAAACCCGCGTCTGTGCAGCCACCCGCATAGAGGTGGTCACAGAAGGCGTGCTCACCCGCCTGCTCCAGTCGGACCCGGAACTTGCCGGATACGGCATGGTCATCTTCGATGAATTTCATGAACGCAGCCTGCATGCAGACCTCGGCCTTGCCCTGTGTCTGGAAGCCCAATCCGCCCTGCGGGAAGACCTGCGCCTGCTGGTCATGTCCGCCACGCTGGACTGCCGCCCCGTGGCAGCCCTCATGGGCGGCTGCCCCGTCATCTCCTGCGAGGGACGCGCCTTTCCCGTCACCGTGCGCCACCTGCCCCCGCCCCGGCGCGGCACCGTTCCCGCGGGCGGCGCGCACGCACAGGCAGACAGACGCCACGTTGCCGCCGCCGTGCGCCACGCACTGGCCTCGGAACAGGGCAGCATCCTCGTGTTCCTGCCCGGTGCGGGAGAAATCCGCTCCGTGGCGGAACTGCTGGGCGCTCCCCCGGAACACGGCTCCCGTGCCGCCACAGGCCCCGCATATCCGGGCGGCCAGCCATGCCAATCTGGACCGGCGGCTCTTCCGGCTGGCCCGATTGGCCTGATTGGCCCGGCTGGCCCGGCTGGCCCGACTAGCCCGATTGGCCCGACTGGTAACTCCATTGGCAAGTCCATTGGCAACCCGGCCGCACCTTCCCTGCCGCCGGACGTGCACATCTTTCCGCTCTACGGCGACCTTTCCGCGCGCGATCAGGACGCCGCCATCGCCCCGCCGCCGCAGGGCATCCGCAAAGTCGTTCTGGCCACGTCCATAGCGGAAACCTCACTCACCATAGAAGGCGTGCGCGTGGTCATAGATGCCGGATACGCCCGCCTGCCCCGCTTCGACCCCAACAGCGGCATGACCCGGCTGGTCACGGAACGGGTCTCTCTCGCCGCCGCTGCCCAGCGCACAGGCCGCGCGGGCCGGCTGGAACCGGGCACCTGCTACAGGCTCTGGGAACAGGCAGAGGAGCACTCCATGCGCCCCTTTGCCGCGCCGGAAATTACAGAGGCCGATCTGGCCCCGCTGGCGCTTGAACTGGCGGCATGGGGCGTGGCGGGCTACGCGGGCGCAGTCGCCCTGCCGTGGCTCACTCCGCCGCCGCAGGGCAACTTCGCGCAGGCGTGCGAACTGCTGCACAGCCTCGGCGCGCTGGACTCCGCCCACCGCATCACCCCGCACGGCAAGGCCATGCTCGCCCTGCCCCTGCATCCCCGGCTGGCGCACATGGTGCTCAGAACCGCAGCCCCGGATAACGAGCACGGTACGGAAGGTGCGCCGGACAAGCCTTCAGCCCGCAGCGCAGAGAGTTCCCTTGCGTCCACCGCCTGCGTGGTGGCCGCCCTGCTCTCCGAAAGAGAACGCGCTTCCGGTGCAGACCTCCGCCCCGCCGTGGCGCGTTACGCGCGCGATGTCCCCCGGCTGACAAAGCAGGGTCATGCCCATGCAGGGTTGCATGGCACGGGCAGCCGCATGGCGGATGCCATCCGCCACATTGCCCGCACCGTCTCGCAGCTTGCCCCCTCCCCTGAACAGGTCAAGCAGGCCAAACAGGTCGATAGGGCAGAACAGCCCAGACAGACTGGACAGAACGAACGGGCCCAACAGAACGAACGGGCCGAACAGGCTAGACGGACTGAACGGGCCGAACGGGCCCAACAGACTCCATTGGCTAAATTGGCTATGCTGGCTGCGGAACCGGAAGATACGGGAATCTGCCTTGCCCTCGCCTACCCGGACCGCATCGGGCAGCAGCGCGGCGCAGGCGTATTCCGCCTTTCCGGCGGCAGAACCGCCTTCCTCCCGCAGGAAGACCCGCTCGCGCGCGAACCGTTCCTTGCCGTGGCGGAGCTGGACGGCAACGCCGCCCGCGCCCGCATATGGAGCGCCGCCCCCATCACGAAGCAGGACGTGGAACGCCTCTTCGCGCACGCTCTTGCCGATGATGATTTCGTCCTGTGGGACAGCCGGACAGAATCCGTCACGGCGCGGCGGCAGACCCGGCTGGGCGCGCTTGTGCTTGCAGACGCCCCCAGCGACACCGCGCGGGAAGAGGATATCATGCAGGCGTTGACGGACGGCATCCGCTCCATAGGCCTGCACTGCCTGCCGTGGACGGAAGAAACCCTCAGCCTGCGGGCACGGGTGCAATTTCTGCGCACCTTACAGCCGCAATGCTCGTCCCCCGATATGCCGCAAGGCCCATGTCCGGATATGCCTCAATGCCCGTGGCCGGACCTCTCGGACGACGCCCTGCTCCGCACCCTTCCCGCGTGGCTCGGGCCGTTTCTCGGCGGCATCACGCGCCGCTCCCAGTTCAGGAGCATAAACCTTGCGGCGGCGCTTGCCGCCCTGCTCGGCTGGCAAGCCATGCAACGTCTGGATAAAGAAGCCCCCACCCACATCACGGTGCCGTCCGGGTCGCGTATCCGGCTCGATTACACCACAGGCGGCGGGCAGCAGGAAGGCCCCGTGCTCCCTGTCAAACTGCAGGAAATGTTCGGCGCGCAGCAAACGCCCACCATCGCGGACGGGCGCTACGCCCTGCCCGTGCACCTGCTTTCCCCCGCAGGCCGCCCGCTGCAGGTCACGCGCGACCTCGCCTCATTCTGGAAAAACGGCTACCCGGCAGTACGCGCAGAAATGCGCGGCCGCTATCCCAAGCACCCATGGCCGGAAGACCCCGCAACGGCACAGCCCACCCGCCACGTCACCAAACGCATGCACCAACCCGGTTAGCACCAACCCGGTGAGCAGCGACCCGGTCAGCAGCAGCCGTTGCCCATGCGCACGGGCAGCCCCTTTTCATGCAGCCAGCGCTTGATCATCAGCGAGGCGCACCCCACGCCGGGGGTCACGGAAAGCGCCCCCACCGGGCAATTGCGCGCGCACGCCCCGCATTCCATGCAGGCTTCACGGTCCGCAAATCCTGCCTTGCCGTCCTGCATACGAAATACCAGATGCGGACACACCTCGGTGCACAGGCCGCAGCCCACGCACTTCTCCGTATCCAGCCCTATGGTGACCACATTTTCAATATATCTGAACCCCAGCATACATCCTCCTACACAAAGGCGGCAAAAACCCACAAAAAGGCGCACACCGCCACTGCGAGCACCTGCAGCGGCACCGCGCGGCGCATCTCCCACTCCACGCCGGAGGGCGAGGTGTAGGGGGTGGAACCGCTGAAATTCATGGCAAGAAACGAACTGATGGTCACTGTCCACAGTCCCAGCGCAATCCATTCCATCACCCCCCTTCCTCCAAAGCTGGCGACTCCGGCCCACGCCACAAACACCAGCAACGGCAGCACACACGCGCCCGCCACCGCCCCTTTGGCGGCAAAGGCCCGGAAGGGAATGCGCGGCAGCAGCAGCGGCACCCCCACATGGCCCGCCAGCACCCCGAACAGGGTCGCCCACGCAAATCCGCCCAGCCGCGTCACCGCTTCGGTGAACGAAAACACATGCGGCCCTATGCCGGAAAGCACAAACACTGCGCCAAAAGCCAGCAGCAGCGTCTTCCACAGCAGCACCAATTCCACGGGAATAAGAACCGCCCGCTCCCGCAGGGGAAACTCCACCATGCGCATGGCTCCGGCAGCCTTCTGCCCGGCAGCGAGAAAGTCCGGCAGGTCCGCCGACCGCACAGGGCCGTACACCACGGAAAACCCCGTGGCCCGGCGCACTTCGCGGGCAGAAACGCCCGGTGCTCCAAGCTGCGGCAGCACCACCCTGCGGTGCGAAACCACCTTTTCCAGCCCCGCGCTCCGTATGCGGCGCACCACCTCATCCGTGGAAAACAAGTTCTTGCCCGCCGCGCACCACACGTTAATACCCCGCGTATCCAGCACCAGCAGCCAGACATGCTGCCCCGCAAGGTCTTCGCGCACCACATCGAACGTCAGCTTGTAGTTGGCGGTCACAATAACCGGCGAAGCCGCGTCCGGCGTGCCCACGGCATACAGACCGGGCGAAACGGCATAGTTGTCCCGCGTTATGCCCAAACGGGCAAGGGCAGTACCGGCCCAGTCTCCCGGTCCGCGCCGGGTCCGCACGCGGGGTACGGGACCGGCAGGGGTATCCAGAAAGGTGTCCACGCAGGAATACACGGCGTAGCCCGCCCGCTCGTACGACCTGGCCTCAGGTCGCGGCGGCGGGCCTCAGCACGGCTCGGCGGCAGGAGTGGCGCCTTCGCCGCATACTGTACCGCAGGACGGGCCAAATTGGTCAGACGAACCAAACGGATCAGGCTGGCCACACTGATCAGGCTGGTCACACTGATCAGGCGGGCCGGGCGGAGAAGACAACGGCGCCATGCGCAACGGTTCAAACGGCTTCACAAGCGTATCCTCATAGCAATAAACGTATCTTCAGAACATAAGGCGCGAATAACCAATCGCACCGCGCAAGGCAAAGTAATACTCCCGCAAGCGACAGGCAAGCAATTGGCAGGCAGTTGGCAAGCAATTGGCAGGCATCTGGCTAACGACACCGCAACACAGGCGGCGGGCGAACAATGGCAGTCCACAGTCAACCGGCATAAACGGCCATATCACCCTCCTGCCAACGTCCAGTTGCAACACGCTGCGGGAAACGCTAGCATACGGGCCATAATGAATCGCCAACAACTCCTCCTGAACATGTTCCAGGCCATGCTGGACCGTCTGGGCCCCAGCCGCTGGTGGCCCGCAGAGTCTCCGTTCGAGGTCGCCGTCGGGGCCATCCTCACCCAGAACACCAACTGGGGCAACGTAGAACGCGCCATCGCCAACCTCAGGCAGGCAGACGCCCTTTCTCCCCATGCCATCCTCGGCATGCCGGAATCCGAACTGGCAGAGCACATCCGCCCTTCGGGCTATTATAATATGAAGGCCAAACGCCTGCGCACCTTCGCAGGCTGGCTCACGGACTATGCCGGAGGCGATGTCGCCTCCCTTGCGGACAAAGATGCGGCACAAGTGCGCGAAGCCCTGCTCGGCATCAAGGGCATAGGGCCGGAAACAGCAGATTCCATAGCACTTTACGCCGCAGGGCTCCCCACCTTTGTGGCAGATGCCTACACCCACCGCATTCTCACCCGGCACGGCCTTATACCGGAAGATGCGGACTACCATACCATGCGGGATTATTTCATGGATGTGCTGCCGCAGGACGTGCCCCTATACAACGAATACCACGCCCTCATCGTGCGCGTGGGCAAGGAATGGTGCCGCAAATCAGCCCCGCTCTGCGCACAGTGCCCGCTCAACCCTTACCTGAACGGCGGCAACGCATGACCAAGCCCGCATGCCTCCCCCCGTCCCTGCCCCGCCCTGCCGCCTCCGTAAAGGCGGTGCTGCTCCTGTGCTGCACCGTCATGCTCATGCTGCCTGCCTTCGCGGCACATGCGCAGAAGCAGGAAACGATCGAAAAATCGCTTTCCACGCAGCAGAAAAAGGCCAAGCAGACAGAAAAGAAGCTAAACGCCCTCACCGCGCAGGAACGCGCCCTGCACAAAGAGCTTGCCGCGGCAGAAGACCGCATGAAACAGCTTGAACGCGATCTCGCCAAGCAGGAATCGGACCTCGCCGCCATAGAGCGCAAGCGGGAAGCGGCGGAAAAAGAACACGGGCAGGTGCTGGCCCAGCGCCGGAAAACAGAGCAGGAACTGCGTGAACTGCTCGATGCCATGTGGCCCCTGTACATGCAGAGTCAGGCCGGACGTGGCGGCAACGTGCCGGACTGGCACGAGGCCGACCGTCAGTTCGAATGGTCGGGCAGAATATACGCCGCCATAGACGAAAAAAACCGGGCCATTGCGGAACAGGAAAAGAGCATCGCCAAGGCCCTGAAAACGCAGGAAGAGCTTGCCCGCAGCGCCCGCGAGCGTCTGGCCGCTGTGAATAAAACCAAAGACAGGCTCCTGCGCGACAGATTGCAGCACAACAGCAAATTGCAGGCCGTGCGCAAGGAAAAGGAAGACGCGGAAGCCACGCTCAAAAACGTGCTCGATGTCATCAAAGACCTGAACTACCGCATGGAGGAAACAGGCGGCCCGGAAGGCGAGTTCGCCAAGATGAAAGGCAAGCTTCCTTGGCCCGCCAGAGGCAGGCTGGCGCATAAATTCGCGCCAAACGCCAACCCGCCCAACCGGGGCATGGCCCTTGCCCTTTCGCAGGGCACGGAGGTCCGCGCCGTTGCCTCCGGCAAGGTGGTGCACAACGATGTGCTCCGCGGCTTCGGAAGGGTGGTCATCGTCATGCACGACTCAGCCTACTATACCCTCTACGCTTTCCTGTCCGAAAGCGGGCTGGGCGTGGGGCAGAACATAGGCAGGGGGCAGAAGCTCGGCACAGCGGGGCACTTCCCCCGCGTGGAAGGCCCGGGCCTGTATTTCGAATTGCGTTTTCATCAAAAAGCCATTAACCCTGAGCCGTGGCTAACAGCTTCGAATTAGGTACAATACGGTCTCTCGGAGGATCTGTAATGCGTATATCCATGTGGGTCGTCTCTGCGGCGTCCCTTGCAATACTCGCTTTTTCCACGGTTCCCGGCCTTGCCACCGGCGATCAGAACAAGTTCGATTCCCTCAAGCGCTTCAGTCAGGTTCTGGACATGGTGGAGCGCTATTATGTCAACGAAGTCAGCCGCAAAGACATCATAGACGGTGCCATTCAGGGCATGCTGCAGTCGCTTGACCCGCACTCCTCGTTCATGGACCCCACCGAATACCAGAGCATGCAGGAGACCACCTCCGGCGAGTTCTTCGGCATAGGCATAGAGATCACGCAGGACGAAAACGGCATCCTCAAGGTGGTGGCTCCCATTGAAGACACCCCCGCATGGAAGGCCGGGCTGAAGAGCGGCGACCTTATCCTTGAGGTGGACGGCACCCCCACGCAGGAAATGTCCCTGAGCAAGGCCGTTTCGCTCATCAAGGGCCCCAAGGGGTCCAAGGTCACGCTGACCGTCCTGCCCAAAAGCGCCAACGAACCCAAGGAAATGACCATCACGCGAGATACCATCCCGCTCATCAGCGTGAAGACCCGACTGCTGGATGAAGGCTTCCTGTGGGTGCGGCTCATGCGCTTCTCGGAACGCACCACCGATGAACTGTACGAAAAGATCGCGGAATACTCCAAGCAGAACGAGCTTAAGGGCATCGTTCTGGATATGCGTGACAATCCCGGCGGGCTTCTGGACCAGTCCGTCAGCGTTGCAGATGCCTTCCTCGGTCAGGGCACCGTGGTGTCCATCCGCGGACGCGGCAAAGAAAGCCGCGACTTCACGGCACGCACCCAAGGCTCCGACATCACGGTTCCCATGGTCGTGCTCATCAACGCAGGTTCCGCCTCCGCTTCAGAAATCGTGGCCGGTGCCCTGCGCGACCACAAGCGGGCGCTTCTGGTGGGCGAACGCAGCTTCGGCAAGGGGTCCGTACAAAACATCATCCCCCTCAGCGACGGCGGCGCGGTCAAGCTGACCATCGCCCACTACTACACGCCCAACGGCACCTCCATTCAGGCAGAGGGCATCCAGCCGGACATCCTCCTGCCCTTCGAAACGCCCAGCGAAGACGCGGAAAAGAAGCCGCGCCGCACCATGCGCGAGAAGGACCTGAACCGGCATCTGGACAATCCGGCAGACAAGACCGGCGTTGCCCCCAAGGGTGACTTCAAGCGTACACAGGAAGTGCAGGAAGCGCTGGACCGCGACAACCAGTTGCGCATGGCGCTGCAACTGGTGCACTCCCTGCCCAGAATTCAGAGCATCCACTAGAGTGACCACGGGGGCGCGGGAATCCGCGCCCCCGGTTTGCAAAGCTCCCCGCCACCGTCACAGCACGCTTCATGACCCACTCCCCCAAACCAGATAAAACGCCCGGCAGCGTCAACGGTGATGCCGCAGGCAGGACAGCCATGTTCGCGCAGGCATCCGCCCGCCTCCGGTCCTCCCTGTCGCGCCTGCAAGGCGCCCTGCCCCGGTGGACTCTCCCCTTCCTCGCAGGCGTCCTCTGCGTTCTTCTGCTGCTGGGCATTGTGCGCTGGATGCAATCGCCTGCGCCGACAACCGCCCTCAATGCAACCGAAGCAGCAGAGAACATGACGGAAGCTTCGCTGCGCGGGCGCGTGGACCCCACCGCCCTACCCTATGAGGAAACGCTGGGCGGACCGCTGGAAGAAAGCGTAAAGAAAATTGATTTCGCCCTGCTGCAGGCATTTGCAGGCCTTGCCCTGCAACGCTCGGCCGTGCTTCTGGAAGAGGTGGAAACCCGCCTCCACAACGGACAGGAATATCACTTCCAGCGCATGCGCCTCTACAGCACCGAACCGGAACAGGTGGCAGCCGCCATCGCAAACTCGCTCGCCGCATGGGTAGGCAACGCCACGCTCACGCCCACCGGCCCGCAGAGCTTCGTCATATCCGTCAACGGGGCCTCCACCCACGAACTGGCCCTTGTAGCATCCCCCGCTCCGCCCTATACACAGGGGGACGAAACAGGTATTTCCACAACACCGGATTCCGGGGAACCTCCGTCCGCAGAATCCGGTGCGACTCCGGCAACAAGACCCAGACCAGACCCACGCCCGACCCCTGAGGGAACCGGACGTCTCGCCATCGTCATTGACGACCTTGGCGAAAGCGTAAACGCAGCCCGTAAACTGGCCTCGCTCTCCTTCCCTGTCACCTTCGCCATCTGGCCGCGTTCCACAAACGCCAAGCTGGTGGCGGAAATAGGCAGGCAGCGCGGCGAAGAGATCATCCTCCATCAGCCCATGGAGCCGATCGGCTACCCCGATGTACGCCCCGGACCGGGAACCGTGTTCGTACGCATGACGCCGGACCAGATACACACCATCATTGCGGAGAACCTGAAAATGGTTCCGTATGCGGTGGGTATCAACAACCACATGGGGTCACGGTTCACGCAGGACAGACAGGCCGTGCAAGCGGTGCTGGAAGAACTGCGCGAACGCGATCTGTTCGTGCTGGACAGCTGGACGCACTCCAAATCCGTGTTCTTTGCCGAGGCGAAGAAGGCGGGCTTCACCGCCTACAAGCGGAGCGTCTTCATCGACGTGGTACAGGATGTGCCAAGCATAGTGCACCAGCTGGAAAAGGCAGAACGCATAGCCCTTACCACGGGGCAGGCCATAGCCATAGGCCACCCGCTGCCGGAAACCCTTGCCGCCCTCAAGCAATGGGAGGCAAGGCGTAATCCGGCGGTCAGCGTGGTACCCGTGCGTTCGCTCCGGCCAAACTGAGAGGGGCCAAAAACCCGCAACGCATGTTGCCGCTTGCGGGAGTCCGAACATACCATTACACTTTCGGAGGAATGTCTGTCATGTTGCAAAGAACGTTTTCCATCATCAAGCCCGATGCCGTGAACCGCAATCTCGAAGGCGAAATCCTCGCCCGCATCCAGAAGGCCGGCCTGCGCGTGGTGGCCATGAAGAAAATACACATGACCCGGGAACAGGCGGAAGGATTCTACCACGTGCACAAAGAGCGCCCCTTCTTCGGCAGCCTCACCGAGTTCATGTGTTCCGGTCCCGTGGTCTGCTCCGTGCTGGAAGGCGATGACGCCATTGCCAGATACCGTGAACTCATGGGCGCAACCAATCCCGCCAATGCGGCGGAAGGCACCCTGCGCAAGGACTTCGCCCTGAATCTGGAAGCGAATTCCGTGCACGGTTCCGATGCGCCGGAAACCGCAGCGTTCGAAATAAGCTACTTCTTCAACGCGCTGGAGATTACAGGCTAATGATCACTCTCGGCTGCATAGGCTGCGGCAACATGGGGTCCGCCATTCTGAAAGGATTGGGAAGCCGCGGGGATATGGCCCTTGCCGGCTACGACCGCAGTTCCGCCACACTGAACGCGCTCAAGGAAGATGCCGCCCTGCCCCGGTTCACCATCTGCGGGTCGGAAGAAGAGGTCGCTGACCACGCGGACTACATCCTGCTGGCTGTAAAGCCCGATCAGGTGGAATCCGTCCTCGGCAGAATCGCATCCCGGCTTGCCGGAAAAACGGTCATTTCCATCGCCGCGGGCGTCTCGCAGGCTGCGCTCAAGCAGTACAGCGGCGGTGCCTGCGCCGTGGTGCGCTGCATGCCCAACACCCCCGCCATGGTGGGCGAAGGCATCTTCGCCCTGTGTCTGGAAGACCCGGACCTTGGCGAAGCCCGCATGCAGACCGTGCAGGACATCTTCGGCGCCATAGGGCAGGTCATGGTGCTGCCGGAGAGCAAGTTCAACGCCTTTACAGCCGTTGCGGGCTGCGGCCCCGCCTACGTCTTCCACTTCATGGAAGCGCTGGTGGAAGCGGCGGTCACAGTGGGTTTTACCCGGCAGGACGCAACGGATATGATCATCAAGCTCTGCAAGGGCTCGGTGAAACTTGCGGATGAATCCGACAAGCACCTCTCCGTGCTGCGCGAAATGGTCTGCTCCCCTGCGGGGGTTACCATTGCCGCCGTAAACCATCTGGACCGTACCGCCGTGCGGGGCAGCATAATCGACGCCGTTCTCCAGGCCCGCGCCCGCGGGCAGGAGATGAGCAAATAGCACTAGCGTGCCCGCGTGACGGGGGGTATCGACTGCGTGCCAGGGCGCGTACCGCAAGGTACGCGCCCTCTTTGTCTTTCCGCTTGCATCCACCGCGCGCGCACCGTACTTTGCCAAAGAGTGCGTCCGGACCATAAGGCCCCCGCACCCGCCGTCAGCGACCCGGCAGCAGACCGCCGCATGCACCAACCCAGCAAACCTCCGCAGGCCAGCCCATCATGCCAAAGACGATACCTACGACAGGGGCAACAGCAATGCCCGGCCAAACCTCCCGGCCACAACAGGCCTGCCTTGTCACCGGCTGCGCCGGATTTGTCGGCAGCCACCTTACCGATGCGCTGCTGGCACTGGGCTTTCCCGTGGTGGGGGTGGATATCATTCCCCGTGCACAGGCGGCCAACCTTTCGGATGCCTTCGGCAATCCGGCCTTCCGCTATGTGGAGCACGACATAACGCGCCACGGCGTCCTCAAACGCTGCCAGGAAGAATATCCCCGTATCGGCCACGTGTTCCACCTTGCGGCCGTGGTCATGGTGGCCTTTTCCATGGAGCACCCGGAACTGACCATGGCCACCAACTACACGGCCACGCAGGCCCTGCACGCAGAATCGCGGCAAGCCGGGGCGCAGGCCTTTGTGTTCGCCGGTTCGGCGGCGGAATACGGCGATGACCCGCGCCTTCCCCTGCGGGAAGAATACGCCGGTCCCCAAACCGTGCACAACAGCCCCTACGGGCGTTCCAAATACCTTTCCTCCCGGCTCATGCAGGAAAGCGGCTACGGCTGCTCCCTGCGGTTCTTCAATATCTTCGGCCCACGGCAGGACCCCGGCAGTCCCTATAGCGGCGTGGTTTCCAAGTTCATCACGCAGGCAACGGCGGGAGCAGACCTCACCATCTTCGGCGACGGCGGTCAGACACGCGATTTCATCTACGTCTCAGACGTGGTGCGCTCCTACCTCATTGCCGGGGGCATCATTCCCAATCCCGCAACCGGCCTCGCCGCTCCTCTTTCCGGTATCTACAATGTGGGCACCGGCGGCAGCATCACCATCCGCAGTCTGGCAGAAAAAGCCATCGCCGCGACCGGCACGGGCAGCGCCATTCTCAGCGCCGCTCCCCGTGCGGGCGATATCTACCACTCTCAGGCAGATATCTCCCTGTTCACACAGACCACGGCATTCGCGCCGCAGATTGCCTTTGATGAAGGCCTGCGCCGCACCATCGCATGGGCAAACAGCCAGCACACCGCAGCACGAAAGGCATAACAAACCGTCACTCCGCAGCGGGTCACCCTTCAGGCAGTCGGCTCATCTCTCCATTTTCCCGCAAAAAAAGGGCGGCACGGGCCGCCCTTTGCAATCATATGTGTCCGGCACTTCCCGCTGCCTACACGCCCTCCACGCCCCATATGTCGCGGGCATACTCGCCCATGGAGCGGTCACTGGAGAAAAAGCCCATGCGGGCCGTGTTCAGCATAGACCGCCGCGCCCAGCCCGGCTGGTCCAGATACGCTCTTGCGGCGTCCTGCTGCCGGTATGAGTATGACCGGTAATCCGCCAGCACCATGTAGCGGTCGCCGTGGTTAAGCAGGCTTTCCACTATATCGCGGAACATGTGCGGGTCGCCGGGCGAAAAATAGCCGCCGGATATCATGTCCAGAACCTCGCGCAACTCGCTGTCCGTTTCATAGAAAGTCCGCGGGTTATACCCCTGCCTGCGCAGGTCTTCCACCTCGTGTGAAAGCAGCCCGAAGAGGAACAGGTTGTCGCTGCCCACGTGCTCCAGCATCTCTATGTTGGCGCCGTCATGCGTCCCTATGGTAATGGCACCGTTCAGGGCGAACTTCATGTTCCCCGTGCCGGAAGCCTCCATCCCCGCCGTGGATATCTGCTCGGAAAGGTCCGTGGCGGGCATGATGCGCTCTGCCAGAGAAACGCAGTAGTTCTGCAAAAACACCACCTTAAGCATGTCACCCACGCGCGGGTCGGTATTAATGGTGTAGCCCACGGCGTTGATAAGCTGAATGATGTGCTTCGCCATGTAGTATCCCGGTGCCGCCTTGCCGCCAAAGATAAACGTGCGCGGCACGATTCCGGCGTCCGGGTCCCTGCGTATGCGGTTATACAGCGCCACCACGTGCAGAATGTTCAGCAACTGCCTCTTGTACTCATGGAACCGCTTCACATGCACATCATACAAGCTTTCCGGCAAAATGGTTATGCCGTTCTTGGCGCGTATGTACTCGGCAAGCTGCTGCTTGTTGCGCAGCCGCACCTCCATCCACGCCTTCTGGAACCCGGCACTCTCCGCATACGGCTCCAGCTTTTTCAGCTGTTCAAGATCCGTCAGCCACTCCGTGCCTATGTGTTCCGTAATCAGCCACGCCAGCGTGGGATTGCACTGCCGCAGCCAGCGGCGCGGAGTTATGCCGTTGGTCTTGTTGTTGAAGCGCTCCGGGAATATCTTGTAGAATTCGTTGAAAATGCTTTCCTTGATGATGTTGGAATGGTGCGCCGAAACCCCGTTCACGCTGAAGCTGCCCACAATGGCAAGGTGGCTCATGCGCACAAACCGCTGCTCCCCTTCGTGAATGAGCGAAACACGGGCAAGCAGCCCGGGGTCATGCGGAAACTGGCGGCGCACGTCATGCAGAAAACGCCGGTTAATCTCGTAGATTATCTGCAAATGCCGCGGCAGCACCTTGCGGAACAGTTCCTCCGGCCACACTTCCAGCGCCTCGGGCAGCACGGTGTGGTTGGTATAGGCAAAGGTACGCACGCATATGTACCACGCCTCTTCCCACGGCAGCAGTTCTTCGTCCACCAGCAGCCGCATCAGTTCGGGTATGGCAACGGCGGGATGCGTCTCGTTAAGATGAATGACATTCTTGCGGGGAAACTGGTCCCACGCCACACCCTTCTTCCGGAAGCGCCGCACAATGTCCTGCATGGTGGCGGAAACAAGGAAAAACTGCTGCTTCAGCCGCAGTTCCTTGCCCTCCGGTGCCTCATCGTTAGGATACAGCACCATGGAAATATTCTCGTCACGGATCTTCTTCTCCACCGCCCCGATGTAATCCCCGGTGTTAAAGAAAGAAAACTCAAACTCCCGGCTGGATTTCGCCGCCCACAGGCGCATGTTCAGCACATAGTCGTTCCGGTAGCCGGGAATGAACATATCGCACGCCATGGCCATCACGGTGCTGCCACCTTCCAGCGTATGCCGCAGCCTGCCCTGCTCATCCACCCATTCCCGTACGGAACCGTAAAACCGCACAGGATGCATGTAATGGGTGCGCTCAAACTCCCAGTGCTGCCCGCCGCGCAGCCAGTTATCCGCCCGTTCCACCTGCCGCCCGTCCCGGATAAGCTGATGAAAAATGCCAAAGGCGTAGCGTATGCCGTACCCGTAGGCGGGCAGGCGCAAGGCCGCCATGGAATCCAGATAGCACGAGGCCAGCCTCCCCAGCCCCCCGTTGCCCAGTCCGGGTTCCCATTCCTCTCCTGCCACATCGTCAAGGGTAAACCCAAGTTCTGTCAGGGCATCGCGGGCCTCTTTCTCCAGCCCCAGCCCGATCAGGTTCTGCCGCAGAAACGGCCCGGGCAGAAATTCCAGCGAAAGATAATACACCCGTTTGGAACTCTTGGCATAAATGGCGCGCTGGCTGGCAATCCACTTTTCCACCAGCCGGTCCCGCAGGGCAAGGGCAAGCGCGCGGAACACGGTCTGCCTGTCGGGCCGCTCGTTATCCCGTCCAAGGCTGTACAAAACATGCCGCAAAATGTCGGCCTTCAGGGTGTCTGCGGGCAAGGTGGCCGGCGATGCGGGCTCACGCATTCCGGGCAATGCTTCGGGAGACGTGGAATCCATGCGCAAAACCTCCGCGTGGTGGGGGTTACGGTCAGTTCTTTGGGGCATCGTGCCGCATGCACGCCCGGCAGCTGTCATGCCCGCCGGTGCATGTATGCGGGATCAGGCACCTTCATGCCTACTGCACAATGCTCCCTCATACCATGATTTCCGGCAGGAAGAAACGCTTTTCGCCCTTTTCCGCACCGTAATGCGGCGCATTCCTGCCCTGCGGCCAACTTTTTTTTCAGATTGATTGCATAAAGAGCTTTACATCGGCACGGATTCGCGTAGAGGTTAACCCACTCGCGTGACCGGACATGAGCCACATCCCACGTCTGCCCGCGCGCACCGCCCCTCACAGCAGGGAGCACAGGTGCCGCCACAGGGCAACGCCGTTTCGAATAGCACCCGAACCGACCAGACTCCCGTCCAGAGCACAACAAGACACTTGCCGGACCGCCCCAGCGGATTGCGCCGTTGCGCATTTCCATTTTTGCGGCCGGACGCGCAATCGACAGTCACGCACGATTGCCCCACTCCTTCCAACATATTTTCAGGAATCCACGTGAGCTTCGAATCCTTTTCTCTTGACCGGCGCATACTCGCCGGCGTCACTGCGTGCGGGTACGAAACCCCCACCCCCATCCAGACCCAGGCCATTCCCCCCGTCCTCCAGGGACGCGACGTTCTCGGTCTGGCTCAGACAGGCACCGGCAAAACCGCCGCGTTTGCGCTGCCCATTCTTCAGCATCTCGTCAACGTAGATGCCAACCGGCGCGGCCCCGTGCGCGCACTTGTGCTTGCCCCCACCCGCGAACTCGCCCTGCAGATTCAGGAAACCTTCGTTTCCCTCGGCAAGCAGACGGGCTTCCGCAGCACCGCCGTATTCGGCGGCGTGGGCATCGTGCCCCAGATAAAGTCGCTGCGCGCGTCTTCCATAGCCGTTGCCTGCCCCGGCCGCCTTCTGGACCTGCTTAACCGCGGCGAATGCGATCTCTCGCAGGTAGACGTACTGGTGCTGGACGAGGCGGACCGCATGTTCGACATGGGCTTCCTGCCCGACCTGCGCCGCATCCTCGCCCGCCTGCCCGTCAAGCGGCAGAACCTCATGTTTTCCGCCACCATGCCTTCGGAAATCCGCGCCCTTGCAGGCGAGGTCCTCAGCGACCCCATTACCCTGCAGGTAAACCATACCGTTCCGAAAACCTCCATCGAGCACCTTGCCTACGCAGTTCCCCAGCGGCAGAAGACCAGCCTGCTGGAAGCCCTGCTCAAGGAAACCGATCACGAAAGCGTGCTCATCTTCACCCGCACCAAGCACCGGGCCAAGAGCGTGGCCCGCATTCTGGGTGAAAAAGGCTGGCGCGCCACCGCGTTGCAGGGCAACCTTTCGCAGAACAAGCGTCAGGAAGCGCTGGATGGCTTCCGCACCGGCAAATACTCCGTCATGGTGGCAACCGATATCGCCGCACGCGGCATAGACTGCGCAAGCATATCGCACGTCATAAACTTCGACCTGCCCGACACGCCGGAAACCTACACCCACCGCATAGGCCGCACCGGCCGCGCGGACAGAACAGGCAAGGCCCTTACGCTGGTTTCAGGCGAAGATATTTCCATGATGCGCTCCATCGAACGCACTCTGGGCAGTGAAATTGCCCGCTGCACGGTAGAAGGCTTTGCCTACGGCGTGCAGGATGCCACCCCCGATCAGGATAACTTCGGTCGTCCCAATGAGCGCAACGGACGCAACGGACGCTACGGCCAGCAGCAGAAATCCGGCCAGCAGGCCGGACGCGGCGGCAAGTCCGCTCCCGCGCAGCGTTCTGCCCGTCAGGATGACCAGCGCTCCTCGCAGGATCGCTACAAAGACCGCCCCTACGAACGTTCGGAACGCGCAGGCCGCGATGAAAGCCCCTTCGGCAACAAGCGTTCCGGCGGCCGCTCGCCCTACGCAGACCAGCTTGCAGACGAACGCTCCCGGCCCGCTTACGGACGCGCAGCCAAGCCCGCTTACGGGCGCGCCGCGCAGTCTGCGGGCAAGTTTGCGCAGGAAGGCGGCGTAAAGCCGTGGCGCAGCGCAGAATCCGACCGTAATGCCGATGCGGGCAGACGCTTCGACAGGCAGGACCGGACAGGTAACGTGGGTAACGCGGGCAATGCGGGCAATGCGGGCAACAGCGGCAACGGGGGCTACCGTGGCCGTGAAGGCTTCGGCAAGACCCGTGAATCCGGCGAAGAACGCTCCTTCGGTGGCGGCAGGGACGAACGCGGCAACAGCCAGTTCCGGAACCGCGGCAATGAACGCGATTTCGGCCGCGGCACTGGCCGCACCGCCGAAGCAGGCGGCGGACGCGGCTATGCAGGCGACCGCCCCTACGAAAAGACCGGCAACAAGGCCGCCGCACAGCGTCCCGGCAAGCCGCAACGCGCCCGCACGGACAACGCCGCGCCCTCGCGTGACGGCGAATCCCGCCGCGATGCCGCCCCGCGCGATACCCGCCGCACCCGCGCAGGCTACCGCTAGCCCGGCCGGCTCCGCTCACCTGAAGACGGCGCAGCGCCACCCTTCCGGCACAACAGCCGGAATACGCAGCCCCCTGAAAACCCGTACCGGTTTTCAAGAACCTGCGGTGCGACAAGCATGCAAAATTCCCTCCCTTACGGGCCGCAACCACGGCCCGTCAAGGAGGGTTTCTCGTATCCTGTCAGCGCACTACAACATCCCCTGCCCCGTATCCGCCCCGTACCGGGCACATGTGCGCATCGCATGAGCTGCCGCAGGCCCCCACTCCGCCCTTTACAAACGGAGGGGATTATGTGAGGTAACTGTGTGGGCGTGTGCCCGATTCTCAAGCATACAACCCGGCAGAACCATGCTCACAGCCGTGCGCGCCAAGCGCGTCCTGACCATGGCCGACCAGCGGCCCAGCCCCTGCGGCAGCGTCTCCCGCGCGCCCATTCCGTCACCCGTTGCGTCACCCATTCCGTCGCCCGTTCCGTCGCCCGGTGCAGCCCCCGCATCGCCCGTGTCGCCCGTTGCATCGCCCGTGTCATCCCCGGCACCGCACGGCCCAACACGATACGGCCAGACGCATCACAGTCCGGCCCCCCTGCCGCCCGTCCTTGACGATGCCGTCGTGGTCGCGCACCACGGCATCATTACCGATGTGCTCCCCTACGCCGATTTCCGCGCCGCCTACTCTTTCTCCCCGCATGATCTCGGCTCCGCCACCATCCTGCCGGGGCTGGTGAACTGCCACACCCATCTGGAACTCTCCCACCTTGCAGGCAGGGCAACCTGCGGCAAGGGTTTCGAGGCGTGGATAGACTCCCTGCTGCCCCTCATGGCGCCGGACGCCGTCCCGGCAGAAGACCGCCTGCACGCGCTGGAACAGGCAGCGGCGTCCATGGTGCGCACCGGCACCGTTCTCGCGGCAGATGTCACCTCCGCCGCCCCGCACCACGTGCACGAGGCGGCGCAGCGGCACGGGCTGCACGTGGAGCACCAGCTGGAAGTCTTCGGCTACGCCTTCTCCCCCCGGCCGGACATGCAAAACATCTGGCCCGCCGCCGCATCCTCGCTGCCCGGTCAGGTCCGAAAGCGGAACACCGTTCTTGCCGGACATGCGCTGTATTCCACGCATCCCGCCGCGCTGGTATTAGCCAAACAGTGGTGCCGCTCCCGTGAGCGGCATTTTTCTATGCACCTTGCGGAGCACCCCGGGGAGGAGCAGATGCTGCAAAACGGCACGGGCACGCTGCGCACCATGCTCGCCCGCCGCGTGCTCCCGGCAGACTTCGCCGCCCCCGGCATGCGCCCCGTGGCCTATGCGGCGGAACTGGGCCTGCTGGACGAGCGCACCCTTGCCGTGCACTGCGTGCATTGCAACAAGGCAGACATAGCCCTGTTGCGCGCCAGCGGTGCCACCGTATGCCTGTGTCCCCGGTCCAACGCCCTCATCGGGGTGGGCCGCCCGCCCGTGCAGTCCTTCATGGAGGCGGGCATCCCGCTCTGCATCGGCACAGACAGCCTCGCCTCCAACCACGACCTCGACCTCTGGAACGAAGCCCGCGTCCTGCGCGACGAATACCATATCCCCGTTCCCGCCCTGCTGCGCATGCTCACGGCGGAAGGTGCCCGCATACTGGGGCATTCGCATACGCTGGGCTCGCTGGAACCGGGCAAGCTGTTCCGCTATGCCGTGCTGCCTAACGATTTTTCATGACCCATCAAACAGAGTGCGCAACATGCAAGAAAAACATCGCTTCACATGGCCCCACAAGGATCTGCTGGATATCTCCCAGCTCTCGCTGGACGAGGTGAACCACCTTCTCGACACCGGGGAGCAGTTTCACGAAATCAACCGGCGTCCCGTCAAAAAGGTGCCCACCCTCAAGGGCAAAAGCGTGGTGCTCTTCTTCGCGGAACCGAGCACGCGCACCAAAACCTCGTTTGACGTGGCAGGCAAGCGCCTTTCCGCCGACACCTTCGCCCTGACCAAAAGCGGCTCCAGCATCACAAAGGGCGAAACGCTCAAAGACACCGCCCTCACCCTGCAGGCCATGAACCCGGATGTCATCGTCATCCGCCACTGGTCCAGCGGCGCGGCGCAGTATCTGGCGGAACGGCTGGATTGCGCCATCGTCAACGCGGGCGATGGCTGGCACGCCCACCCCACGCAGGCGCTTCTGGACGCCTTTTCCCTGCGCAACCACTGGGGCAGGAGCTTCGCGGGCAAAACCGTGCTCATTCTGGGCGATATCCTGCACAGCCGCGTGGCCCGGTCCAATGTCCAGCTGCTCACCAAGCTCGGTGCCAGCGTGCGCCTGTGCGCCCCCCGCACCCTGCTCCCTGCGGGCGTGCACAACTGGCCCGTCACCGTGCACACCTCGCTTGATCAGGCCGTGCAGGGAGCAGATGCCGTCATGTGCCTGCGCCTGCAACTGGAACGCCAGCAGGCAGGCCTGCTCCCGGACCTCAGCGAATACGCCACCACCTACTGCCTCACCGCGCGGCATATGGCCATGGCCAATCCCGGCGCGCTGGTGCTGCACCCCGGCCCCATGAACCGGGGGCTGGAAATAGCCTCCGAGCTTGCAGACAGGCCGGAGAGTCTGGTGCTGGAGCAGGTGGCGTCCGGCGTGGCCGTGCGCATGGCCATTCTCTTTCTGCATGCAACCCGCAAAGACGGAGGCACAAAATGAGCAGCCCCCTCATCATACGCAACGCCCTGTATCTGGGGCAGGCAGTGGATATCGCCGTGCGCGGCGGCGTGGTGGAGTCCGTAACCCCGCACGAAGCGGCCCGCCGGTCCTTCCCTGATGATGCCGCCGTGTACGAGGCGCAGGGCCAGAAAATCTTCCCCAGCTTCATAGACTGCCACGTGCACCTGCGCGAACCCGGCTACGAGTACAAGGAAAACATAGAATCCGGCCTGCGCGCCGCAGCCCACGGCGGATTCGGCGCTGTCATGGCCATGGCCAACACCAATCCCGTCAACGACAACGCCTCCGTCACCCACACCATGCTCGCCAAGGCCCGCGCAGCATGGCCTCACGGCCCGCGCCTCTTCCCCGTGGGAGCCGCCACCGTGGGGCTGGAAGGCAAGGAACTGGCCCCCATGGCGGAACTGGCCGCCGCAGGCTGCACCGCCATATCCAACGACGGCCGCCCCGTAGGCGGTGCGGAACTCTTCCGCCGCTGCATGGAATACGCACGCACCTGCGGCCTCATCGTCATTGACCATTGCGAAGACCCCACCCTTGCCAAAGACTCCCACATGAACGAGGGCGAAACCAGCGGGCGCATAGGCGTCAAGGGGCAGAGCGTGGTGGCGGAATCCGTGCAGGCCGCGCGCGATATCCTGCTGGCGGAATACCTGCAAATCCCCGTGCATCTGGCCCACATAAGCTGCAAGCAGTCGGTGGACCTCATCCGCTGGGCCAAGGAGCGCGGCGTGCCGGTCACGGCAGAAACCTGCCCCCACTACCTGCTGCTCGACGATACCGAGCTGGTCAACTACTCGCCCATGGCCAAGGTAAACCCGCCCCTGCGCACGCCTGCGGACGTGGCAGCCATGCGGCAGGCACTGGCAGACGGCACCATAGACATCCTCGTCACAGACCACGCCCCCCACGCCGAGCACGAAAAAGAGTGCACGCTGGATGAGGCCCCCAACGGCATCTCCGGGCTGGACAGCGCCGTGCCGCTCACATGGACCCTCGTGCGCGAAGGCGTGCTCTCGGAGCACGACTTCATCCGGCGCTGGTGCCACACCCCGGCAGAAATCTTCAACCTGCCCGTAAACCGCTTCGCCCCCGGCGACCCCGCAGACTTCTTCCTCTTCAACCCGGAAGAACGCTGGATGCTCACGCCGGAGACCATGCACTCCAAGGGCAAAAACACGCCGTTCCTCGGGCGCATCCTCACAGGCAGGGTAACGGCGCACTGGCTGGGAGGCGTGCGGGTCGTGTAGGCTTCCGGCATTCAGGCGGGC
>CAYRLL010000033.1:28213-29799 GCA_964425115.1 uncultured Desulfovibrio sp.
GTTAGGGCTTGTCTTTTCAGAACAGGGTGTTATATGCGCTGTATCCTACGCGGCTCATACGTTCCGGGCAGGCCGCAGCAGCGCAACTGCCCGTTCAAACAGCCACGATTCGCTTGACAACGGATGCTTCCCCTGTGAAGCAGATTCTTTCCGCAACAGAACGCACCATCCATCCCGTCTGGCAGTAGGCGGGATGTGTGACATAGGAGGATGAATGAGCCAGCCTTTCAAGGATGCCATCGGCATATGCAAAACCATCATGCGCAACGGGTACGATGCGTATGTGGTCAACACCATGTTGCAGAAAGAACTATACAGCCCCCGCCGCGAGGCGGAAATAGATATCGCCTGCGAGCCGCCAACAGAAGAACTCGCACGGCTGTTCCCCGGCCTGCAGCCGGGTGTGGAAACCGGCTCACTGGGCATGCTCAAGGAAGGGGGAATAACCTTCCATTTCTACCCCGCCGATGTGGAGGATGCCTCGCATCCGGAAGCAACGCTGGCGCGCATAACCCCCCGCCTGCTCAAGCGGCTGGAAGAAAACGGCTCGCTCCCTGCGCACCTTGCCTGCCCCTACATTCCCCGCACCTACGAAACCTATGACGGGTTCGTCGATTTTCATGTGGGCGAAATCCGGCTGGAAGGCATCCCGGATGAAACCCTGCGCCGCAACTACCTGCTGGGCATCCGCGCCCTGCGGTTTGCCGCAAACTTCGACCTGCCGCTGGAAAAGAACACATGGATGGCCATCGTAAAGGGCGGCTCGCGCATACTCGATTATGTTGCCGTAAGCGACATCATGGACGAATGGCGCAAGGTGGAAGCGGAAAACATGTGGCATTTCGTGCAGCTGCTGTTCGATTCCATGCTCCTGCACGGCCTGCTGCCAGAGATAGCCGCCCTGTCCCGCGTGGTGCAGATAAAGAATGATGAAGGCGATCAGGAAACCGTGCTGGAGCACACCATCGCCACCATGCGCCGGTATCCGGAAGAACTCCCCTTCGACTGGCTGGGCACCCTCGCCCTGCTGTTCCACGATGTGGGCAAGCTGTTCACGGCAGAATTCGACGGCGACCGCTGGACCTTCTACCAGCACCACCGCGTGGGAGCCAAGGTAACGCGCAAGCTGCTTTCGCGCCTGTCCTTCCCCACAGAAGACATAGACCTCATCTGCCATCTGGTGCGGCATCATCTGCGGTTCCACTCCATGCTCACGGATAAGGGCATCCGCCGGTTCCGTGCGCTGGATGAATACCCGCGCCTCATAGAGATGGCCCGTGCAGACCTTAAGGCGCGTGGTAAGGCGCTCACCTCGTTCAATCACAATATGAAGTATCTGGAACGTGCGGATACGCCGGAACAGATGGTGGAACCCTTCCTCAACGGGCGCGATATCATGCAGGCCACCGGCCTGAAGCCCGGCCCCCATGTGGGGATTATCCGAGATGCGTTGCTCACGGCCCAGATTGCCGGGCAGGTGAACTCGGTTGAGGAGGCAGTGGAGTGGGTGAAGGGGTATAAGTTGTAATTGGCCTTACTCCTCGAATTATTGAGATTTAGCCCGGACGAGAAATCGTTCGGGCTTT
>CAYRLL010000034.1:0-6537 GCA_964425115.1 uncultured Desulfovibrio sp.
GAGACCATCGCCTCCCTGAAAGACGAGCGCATAGAACTGGTGGCTCTGCCGCAGGATATGGGCCAGACAGGGGCGCTGAATCTGGGGCTCGCCCGGGAGGAGTCAGAATATGTCGCCCGGCTGGACGCGGACGATGTGTGCCTGCCGGAGCGGTTCGCGCGGCAGGTGGCGTATCTGGAAGCGCATCCGGAAACAGCCCTTGTGGGGTCGCAGGCGCGGTTCATCGATCAGGCCGGAACTCCCCTGCATGCAACGGATTTTCCCCTTGCGCACGAAGATATTGTGGGCTTTATGCCCGTCACCAATCCGCTGGTGCATCCATCCGTCATGTTCCGCCTTGCCGCCGTGCGGCAGGTGGGCGGGTATGACGGCACCATCAGCTACGCGCAGGACCTTGCCCTGTGGATAGCGCTGGCAGAACGCTACCGGCTGGCAAACCTGCCGGACGTGCTCCTGAAGCTGCGCATTCATCCGGGGCAGGAAACCCGCAACCCGGAACGGCGGGAGCGGCGCCTGCGCGACGGGCTTGCGCTTTCGCTGCGCATTTACGACATGCGCGGCGTGGATGCCAATACCCGCGTGCTCGCCATGCTCCGCCATCACTACATGCACTATATGCTGGGCGAGAGGCGGGAGGCGTTGAAGGGGCTGGGCCGCACCCTGCTCACGCAGCCGCACAGGGTGCTTTTCAACCGCAGGGTGTACGCCGCATTGCGCCATGCGGCAGGCAAGGTGCTGGGCAGGCTGAAGGGCTAAGGGCAGGGGCTGGCACTCAGCACCGGTCGTTCGCCCTGTGAATCCCGTCGGCAGTGGCTGATGGTAGCGGGCGGTTGCCTGATGGTAGCCGGGTGGTTGTCAGATGGTAGCCGGGTGTTTGCCCGATGTTTGTCTGATTTTTGTCGGGCGGTCGCCAAGCGGACGCCGAATGTATGTCGGACGGTTGCCAAGCGGACGCTGAATGTATGCCGGATGTACGCCGCACCTGCGGCAGAATGGGTGGAACCGGAAGAATAAAGGCCATGCGCATACTCGTACTGGGCAGTTATGCCCCCTCGCTGGTGAATTTTCGCGGTCCCCTGCTGCGGGCCATGGTGGCAGAGGGGCATACCGTCATTGCCGCCGCGCCCGATCCGGATGAGCACACCGTGCAGACTCTGCGGGCCATGGGGGTGGAAACCGTGTCCGTTCCCCTGAGCCGCAAGGGATTGAATCCGCTGCGCGATCTTGCCGCCCTTGCCGGGCTGGTGCGCGCCGTGCGCCGCATCGGGCCGGATGTCATGCTCTCCTATACGATCAAGCCGGTTATCTACGGCTCGCTTGCGGCCCGCATTGCCGGAGTGCGCCGCATATACGCCATGGTGGAAGGGCTGGGCTACGCCTTCAACGGTACCGGAATACGACGCACCCTGCTGGCCGTGGTGGCGGGCATGTTATACGCAACGGGGCTCAGCGTATGCCGCTCGGTCTTTTTTCTTAATGAAGACAACCGGCGCTTTTTCCGTTCATGGCGCATCATTTCACCGGCCCGCCGCACCTGCCTGCTGAACGGCACGGGCATTGATCTTGTTCATTACGCCCCTGTTCCCCTGCCCCCGGACCATGCGGAGGCTCCCGTATTTCTGTGTATCGCGCGGCTGCTGCGCGAGAAGGGCGTTGCCGAATTCGCGCAGGCGGCACGGCTGGTCAGGGAGCGGCATCCGCAGGCGGTGTTCCGGCTGGTCGGGCCTTTTGACAACGGCGTGGACAGCGTGAGCGCAGAAGAAGTGCAGGCATGGAAGGCGTGGATGGATATCCCCGGTCCCACGGCGGACGTGCGCCCCGCCATTGCGGGCTGCGCGGTCTATGTGCTGCCCTCATACCATGAGGGGGTTCCCCGGACCACGCTGGAAGCCATGAGCATGGGCCGCGCCGTGATAACCACGGATGCGACGGGCTGCCGCGAAACGCTGCGCAACGTGGCTGGACACGCAGACACTGCGCCGCACGTTCACCCGGATATCGTGTCAGACACCGCGCCGGGCGTGCAGCCGGATACCGTTCCGGTGCGTGCGGGAGATAACGGATTTATGGTTCCCGTGCGCAATGTGCCCGCGCTTGCCGGGGCTATGCTGCGCTTCATACGCCAGCCGGAGCTCATGGAACGCATGGGCCGGGAGTCGCGCCGGTATGCAGAGGAGCGTTTCGACGTGCACAAGGTCAACGCGGCCATCCTGCATGAGATGGACCTGCTCTAGCCAAAAAGAATTTGCTACGGAGTAAAAGCCCGTTGCAGCCGGGCTTGCCCCGGCCCCCGCGCTTTTTTGGGAGCGGCGGGCGGCTGTGTACAGGCTTTTCCCCCTCTGCTCCCGGTGCCGGGATGCGGAACACCACCGGCAAACCCGATGGAGGAGAGAATGATTGATCTGAAAAAGGCAGGCAAGGCTCTGGAGGCCATGCAGTCGCTGCTGGACGCAACCCCGCAGGCGGCGGCCCATGTGCGGATTGCCCCGGACGCATGGACTCTGGCCGAGATAACAGGCCATCTCATCGACTCCGCATCCAACAACCATCAGCGGTTTGCACGGCTTCGTTTCGGCGATCTGCACGGCTTCCCCGGATATGAGGCCGAACCGTGGGTTGCCGCCCAGCGATATGATGAATGCGATTTCAGTCTGCTGAAGGCGCTGTGGGCCTCGTATAACGCCATGCTGCTGCATCTGGCAGCCACCACGCCGGACCATGCCCGGACCAATGCGTGGCACAGGGAGTCCGGCCCGTTGACTCTGGAGTTTCTGGTCGCGGATTACTACGACCACCTCATGCTGCACGTGGAGCATTACGCCCGGCGGCTGCGGGAGATTTGCCCGGAGGAATAACCCTGCGGGCATGGCAGACATACGGGATCATACACTCCTGAACCGGGTCCGATGCCCGGCATGGCAGGTGCAAGCCTATGGGCCGTAGGTGCCTGTGGCTTGCGCGGCGGGTCTGTCTGTGCTGCGTGCCCGGGGTGCTTTACGGTGCGGTCCCGCATTTTCTCTCCAGCACCTTCTCCTTCCTCTTTCTTCTCCCTTTTGTTCAGCCGGACGTGACAGTCTCCACCATGTCAGCCACGGCAGCCGTTGCCGCCGCTCCGCCCACCGCACCCGCCGCCGCACCGCCCGCCGCCTGCGATGCGCTAAGGCCGGGGGCCGCGCTATCCGCATCCCCCTGTCCGTCGGTCGACGACAGCATGGTGGAGCCTGTTGTGTCGAAGCTCTGCGGCGCCACCGTGGCGCAATACTCCCTTAAGGTCATGTTGGCATCGCTGTTCACCGCTCCGGCGTAGAGCGAGCGGAACGTGCGGTTGATAAAGCCGAATCGCGCCGTCATGGGCTGCCTGCCCCGCTGGGTGCGGTGCGATGCCAGGGCGAAGATGATGTCCGTAAAGCGTATGGATTCCGGCGGGCGTGCCAGCGTATACACCGGGGTGTCTTCGCAGGTCTGCACTGCCAGCCCTGCCTGCTGCATTATGTCCATCACGTTCTGGATGAGCCGTACAGGGGCGCGCAGCGTTTCAGACAGGGCTGCCAGCGCCACACCGCCTTTGCCCGCATCAAAACTGCGGGTGAGCAGCAGCATGGAAAGGGCGGCCAGCTTGTCGCGCTCTTCACGGGTGGCCGTATCTGCCCGTATCTCGTTTTCAAAGGTGCGCACGTTTTGCAGGGCAAAACTGATCTCCACCCCCAAAAGCACAATAACCCAGCAGATGTACACCCAGACCAGAAACAGCGGCACCTGCGCAAAGCCGCCGCATATGGCGTAGTAGCGGGCCGCGCCCACCTGATAGGTAACGTACAGCCCTTCCACTGCCTTCCACATGGCGGCGGCTATGAGCGCGCCCACAAGCGCCGCAGACATGCGCACGCGCGTGTTGGGAATGAAGATGTACAGAAAGAGCAGCGTAACCGCCACCATCAGAAAGGGAATGAGCTTGAGCAGCGATAGGTAGGCGAAGTTGAAGGTGCTGTAGGTGAGCAGCTTTTGCAGCACGGCATCGTTCTGCATGGAAACGCTCACACTGAAGGCCACCCCCAGAATGAGCGGGCAGATAAGGGCCACGGAAAAGAAATCCGTGAACTTGCGCCACAGGCTGCGCCCTTTGGTCACACCCCACACGGCGTTGAAGGCCCGCTCTATGGTCGCCATGACCGACCCCACCGTGAGCAGCAGCGCGGCCATGCCTATGGAACCGAGCGTGCCCACGTTGGTGTTGTTCACGTAGGTGAGAATGTGGTCCACGGTCTGCTCGTTGCCGGCCGTTATGTTCAGCAGCATGGTGCGCAGCCCTTCCGTGTTCTGTAAGCCCATGCCCTTGGAAATGGAAAACGCCACGGCAAGAAAAGGCACAATGGAAAGCACCGTGGTGTAGGTAAGGGCAGATGCCCGCAACAGGCACTGGTCCTTCACAAATCCGTGCACCACCAGATACAGCCATTTGAGCAGCCCGGCGAGGCTGCGCTGTTTTCTGTCATATTTTCCGGGGTCTTCCAACCAGATATCGCGCGTGACAAACCGGACTATTTCTCCGGCCCGGTCCTTGAGTTGCGTGTTGGACATGCGTGCTCCGTCTGTACGTTGGGCGTTACGGCACGGGCGGCGGGTATCGGGAGGGCGAGGATGCTCTTGCCGCCTGCCGCCAAAACGGGATAGAATGCCACTATGTCAAAAAACTACAAAGATGCAAACCGTTGCGGGCGATGGAGTATTCCGGGCCTGTGCGGTCCGGGAGGCGGACCTGCTGTCTGCGTGATGCTGCTGGCCGGTATGTTGGCCCGTATGCTGGCCGGTATGCTGGCCAATATGCTGGCAAATCTGCGGGCACGTATGTCGGCAGATATGCTGTCGCAGAGACTGTCGCAGATACTGTTGAAGATACTGTTGAAGATACCGTCGCAGATACTGTCGCAGATGCTGTCGCAGACGCTCTCGGGGCTTCGGGCAGCACGGGTGGCGTTATTTCGGTTGTCGCGTCCGGTAGTATTGCCGGGACTGTTTCCTGTGCTGCGTCCTGTGCTGCGTCCGGTGAAATTTCCGCTGATGTTTCCGCTGAAATTTTCGCTGACATTTCCGGTACTGTTTCTGGCTGTCCTGCTGCCGTCTACGTGCCTTGCGGCCTTGCCGGAGGCGGGTTCCGCCACGGTGGATGGGAAGACTGTTGATGTTGCTGTCGCTGCCGTGGCGGCACGGCTTGCAGAAGAAGGTGCGGATGCGGCGACCATGCGTGTACCGTCCTCGTCCATGTCCGCCACGCAAGGCCGCTCCGCCAGCGACAGCGGGCCTCGGGTTGGACCCCGGTTTCTGGTGGCGGGAATCAGCACGGCGGGCATAGTGTTCACGGAACCCGGAAGCGGGACGGACCCTGCCAGCGGAGACGACACAGACGGCGTTGCCCGGCGGCTGGCGGCCATGCTTTCGTGGCAGCCGCTGGTGGATCGTCTGGTGGCAGATGGTTTTGACAGGGGCAGCCTGAACGATCTGTTCTACCGCATGGGGCACGCCTATTCCCCACATGCCATGGGGCACAAGATGCGTGCGCTGTTCCGCCGCAAGTTTTATCCGCCCCCGCCCCTGCCGCCGGGTGAGCCTGCCCCCGCCCCTGCCGTGTACGAATGGGTGCTGGAAGAAGCCACATTGCAGCGTGCGCAGGATTTCATGCAGGAGCACGATGCGCTGCTGCGCGGTGCCGAAGCCCGGTTCGGCGTGCCCAAAGAAGTGGCCGTGGGGCTGCTGCTGGTGGAAACCCGGCTGGGCACGTATCTGGGCAAGGAAATGGCACTGCGCAATCTTGCCAGCCTTGCTGCCACCGATTCCCTTGTCCTGCTGGCTCCGGAAATGGAGGGGCTGACCATGACCCCGGACCGCAGCCAATGGCTGGAGGTGCGCATGGGGCAGAAGAGCCGGTGGGCATACGCCGAGCTTAAGGCGTTGCTCTCCCATGCTGCGGATAATGAGGTTGACCCCGTTTCCATGCCGGGTTCCGTGTACGGAGCCATAGGCATATGCCAGTTCATGCCGTCCAATATTCCGCATTACGGGGTAGACGGCGACGGCGACGGCAGGGTGGACCTGTTCAACCTGCACGATGCGGTGCACAGTCTGGCCCACTTTCTGAAGAAGCACGGCTGGAAAAAGGGCATGGACAGGGCAGGGCAGCACAGCGTGCTGAAACGGTACAACAACAGCAATATTTACGCGAACAGCATTCTTGCCGTGGCAGATGCGCTGCGCCGGAAGGCAGCCACTCCCTGAAAGCGGCGCATCCCGGAAGCCAGTTGATCAGGAAAGCCAGATAATTCCGGAGGACAGATAATCCCGGAAGCCGGAGAATCCCGGAAGCCAGTGAATCCCGGAAGCCAGATAATCCCGAAAGGCAGAACACGCCGAAAAGAAGTCTCTCTAGCAAGCCGGTACATTCCGTAAGCCAGTGATTCGTGGAAGGGAGTAATTCGTGAAAGGCCGTGAATCGCGGAAGGCAGTACGTCGCTGACGGCATGGACTTCAGGGCGGCAGAGGATT
>CAYRLL010000034.1:6637-19147 GCA_964425115.1 uncultured Desulfovibrio sp.
CAATTGACGTATCCTGCGGAAAACTATCATTGTCTGTTTTTCCACCGGGGCTACCATGACGGCATGATCGGGAAAATAGGAAGCGGGCAGCAAGACAAGGAGCGTGCCGAACATGAGTCTGGAACACAATATCCTGCTGGAAAGCGGGACCAACGAACTGGAAGTGCTGGAACTCTATATCGCGGAGCGGCTTCCTGACGGTACAGTCGTTCCGTGCTATTTCGGAGTGAATGTCGCCAAGGTGATGCAGGTCATCGAGGCACCCACGTTCAGTGCGCCGGAATCTGCTTCCAATCCCTGTTTCATGGGCATGATAGACATCCGCAACATGATGGTGCCGGTGCTCGATCTCAGCCGCTGGCTGCGCATGGACATGGTCCGCTCGGAGTACGACGTGATCATGGTCACGGAATTCAGCAACGCGGTTACGGGGTTTCTGGTTTCCGGCGTCACGGAGATTCACCGCGTGGGCTGGCAGCAGGTGCAGCCGCCAAGCGGTTATATTTCGAAGATAGGTACCAACTGCATTGTAGGCATGGTGGACCTTGGCGACCACTTTGTCCAGTTGGTGGACCTTGAGAACGTGCTGGCAGATCTGGACCCCGCCACCTTCGAAAAGGCGGTGCGGGAAGGACCGCGTGCAAACCGGACCTACCGCGCCCTTGTGGCGGACGATTCCGCCACCATACGCCTTATGCTGCGCAAGAATCTGGAGGCGGCGAACTTTGACCCCATGCTCGTGAATAACGGGCAGGAAGCGCTGAACCAGCTGCGTGCCTTCCGCAACCGCATGGAGCAGGAGGGCCGTCCTCTTTCCGATTATGTGGACATTGTCATTTCCGACATAGAGATGCCCCTGATGGACGGCTTCACCCTGACCAAGAATATCAAGGAAGACGCCGTGCTGGGCAGGCTGCCCGTGATTCTCTATTCATCGCTCATTACCAACGAGCTGCGCCATAAGGGGGATTCTGTGGGGGCAGATGACCAGATATCCAAACCCGACCTCGACACCATGGCGCAGCGTGCCCTGCAACTGCTGGAAGGACAGGCCTGATACGGCCTGATACGGCCTGATGCGGCCTGATACCGGAGCGACATATGCCGTACGAGGACGACAAAGAAGTACTTGAGGCGTTTGAGGAGGAAACCCGCGAGCGCCTTGCGGATATAGAGACCGGATTGCTGGATCTGGAAAAAAGCCCCGGGGCGGTGGACGGCGAACGCGTGCACGCCATATTCCGGGCTGCGCATTCCATAAAGGCCGGGGCGGGCCTTCTGAAGTTCAAAGATATAGAAATGATCGCCCACAGGGCCGAGAATATTCTGCAACGCGTGCGCAACGGCGAGCTAACGCCGGATGCGCCCCTCATCACCGCGCTGCTGGAAGCCTTTGACAGTGTGCACGATCTGTTGGGCGACAGGCGTGCCCATGCAGATGCGTCAGTCGTGCGGCGCAGGCTCGCCGCGCTGGAACGCTACGTGCGATAGCTGGCCGGAAAAGCCTTTGCCGCATTCTTCCGGTATCTTCCATTTTCTTCCATATTCTTCCACCATCCTGTAATGCGCATGCACAGGCGGGGCATACCCGATTCATGCGCCACGCAGAATACCCCGCAGGCTCAGAACCTCCAGCGCAGGCGGCTTTCCAGCCGCCGGGCAAGCATGGCGCAGCCCAGCGTGAGGGCAAGGTAGAGACAGGTGACCGTTATCCATACCTCAAAGGTAAGGTAGGTGGCTGCCATCAGCTCCAGTCCCTGAAAGGTAAGTTCCGGTATGGAAATAACCGAAACAATTGCGGAATCCTTGATGGTAGAGATGAACTGGCCCGCCAGCGGCGGGATGATGACCTTAAGCGCCTGCGGGAGAATAACCAGCCGCAACCGGCTGAAACGGCCCAGCCCGAGCGAGCTTGCCGCCTCCCATTGCCCCCTGTCCACGCTGGCAATGCCGCCGCGCACTATCTCCGCAATATAGGCTCCTTCGTACACAGCCAGCGTGATGACGCCGGAGATGAATCCGGGCAGCCGCGCAGGTTCATCGCACAGGAAGGTCAGCAGTGTCACAACCCACGGGGACCATTGCCCCGCATTGCGCAGAGCCGCTTCCAGCCCGGTGAGCGGAGCGAGCAGCGCGTAAATGAAGAAATAGAAGATGAACACCAGCACCAGTGGCGGCAGATTGCGCATGGTTTCCACATACGTGCGCGCCAGAAGCCGCAGAAACAGGCTGCGGCTTGCGCCTGCAAGGCCCGCCAGAACGCCCGCCAGCAAGGCGAGCGCGGTACTCCAGATGCTCAGGCGGATGGTGGTGAACAACCCGCGCAGGAGCACATTGGGCACCCAGCCGGATTCCGGGTCGTGCCGCAGCAGAAACTGCGGAACGGCGGCCCAGTTCCACGCGTAATCGAAACGCAGGTGCACCCGCCACAGGAAAAGGCCCAGGGCGGCGGCAAGGGCGCAGAGCAGAATGGCGTCCAGTGCGCAGAAGGGGCAGCGTTTTTTCGGCATCATCAGTTTCCGGCGGGGAAGCGGCGACCGGGTGGAGCCGGCCGCCGCACGGGAGTTACTGTCAGGTTACTTGAGGCGTGCAGCCCAGTCCACGGTTTCGAACCAGTAATGCTTGCGTTCAGCCAGCCAGCCCTGTGCTTCCTTCTGGCGTATCCAGTTATCCAGCACGTTCAGGGTGTCCGGGTCACCCTTGCGTACGGCAAAGGCCACGGGTTCCGATGTGAATGTGCCCTGAACGGGCATGAAGAGCTTGTCCGGGTGTTCCGCTGCGCTGTGCGCGGGGAGCGGGGCACTGGCCACAAAGGCGTGAACACGGCCGGAGAGCAGTTCCTGCATGCACTGGGTCTCCTTGTCGAAGAGGCGCAGCGTGGCCTTGGGGAAAAACTGCTTGGCGGCGGTGGCAGGGGTGGAGCCTATGCGTGCCACGATGATCACATCCTGGCTGTTGAAATCATCCAGCGAATCGAATCCGGCTGCCGTGGTTTTACTGGCCACCAGCGCCATGCCCGTGGTGTCGTAGGGAATGGTGAAGTTGACTTTCAGGTTGCGTTCTGTAGTCACGCTCATGCCGCCGATAATCACGTCGAACTTGTCTGACAGCAGGGCGGGGATGATGCCCGACCAGCTTGTGGGAACGAACTCAATGCGTACGCCAAGGTCCTGAGCCAGTTGGGTCATGACATCCACTTCAAAGCCGATGTACTCGCCGGTTTTGTCCGTCATGGCCCACGGAACGAAGGTGGAAAAACCCACGCGCAGGGTTCCGCGCTCCAGCACCTTGGAAATGACGCTGGCATCGCGCAGGGCGTGGGTGGCATCTTTGGCGTGGGCCTGCGGAAGCAGGAGGCAGCCCAGCAGCAGGGCCGCAAACAACAGGGTGGGGGCAATTCTGAGAGGCATGGGCGTACTCCTTTGGGGTTTGCCGTTCCGGAGAGCGGATTATCAGATCGCTTCTGACGGCTTGAGCCGTTTTTCCATGGCCCGTGCCGCAAGGGACAGACCAAGGTTGATTGCCAGATAGATGGCGGCAATGGTGAACCATATTTCAAATGTGAGAAAGGTTTCCGCAATGATGGCCTGCCCCTGCATGGTCATGTCGAAGACCGAAATGGTGGCAACAAGGGCGGAATCCTTCACCAGCGAGATGGATTGTCCGGTCAGGGGCGGAAGCACGTTGCGCACGGCCTGCGGGAGAATGACCTTCCGGTATGTGGCAGATGTGGTCATGCCCAGACTGTACGCCGCTTCCCATTGTCCCTTGGGCACGCTCTGCATGCCCGCGCGGAATATCTCCGCCATGTAGGCTCCTTCGAACAGCGACAGGGCGAGCACGGCCGATGTGAACGCACCCATGCCCAGCACCGGGGAAAAGACGAAATAGAGCACGTACAGTTGTATGAGCAGCGGCGTGTTGCGGATGCCGTGAATGTATGTGGCGGCAACGGCGCGGCCCACCATGGAAGGGGATCGGCCCAGCAGCATGGCGGCAAGGCCGAACAGCAGAGCAAGGCCCATGGCGCAGGCGGTTATCTGCACCGTTACGAGCAGCCCTTCCATGAGCGGTCCCCAGTACAGGGTGCCTTCGCGCACGGTGAACAGATAGCGGGGAACCCGGTACCATTGCCAGTCGTAGCCCAGCCCTTCGGCCCCGGCGGCCATGCACCAGACGAGGCCCGCCATCACCAGCAGATACTGAAAGACATCCCATGCCGGCGAACGGTGCTCCGCGCTGGCAAGGGCGAGCGCCCTGCGCAGCCGTGTACGCGAAAAATAGGCCATTTGAAGGATGTACAGCTTTTGCCGGTGTTCGCCAAGCGGTTATTCCGTCATGCCCGCAGGATACATGGAAAGGTGGGTGGGGAGAGGGCATTTTGCAGGGGCAGGCCGCCTGCCGGGGGGTGTTTTCCAAGAGCACAGACGGGTCATAGCACCGGCGCGGTGGCGGGAGCTGTCGTTCGCAATGCCTTAACGGAACAAGGGCGCTCCAATGCGGGCGCCCTTGTGAAGTGATCAAGTGGGAAGATAAGGTTTTTAGGTATGTTAAAACGTTATGTGTCAATGCGTTCGATGATTTCCCTGAGCTGGGCGGAGCGTTTGGCCAGTTCGCGTATGCCCATGGTGGCGGCGTTGAGTTCTGCAGCCGCCTGTTGCGAAATGTTCTTCACCTCGTCCACGGCCTGATTGATGTGTTCGCTGGTGGCAGACTGCTGTTCGGCTGCAGTGGCAATGGCCTGTACCTGGTCGGAGGTGTCATTCACCAGATGGACAATGGCCTTGAGGGCTTCGCCCGAGGCGGCAGAGAGCGAGCGGGAGCGTTCCACGGCTTTGACGGCGGAATCCACGCTCTGCGTGTTCTGGCGCGTACCTTCCTGAATGGCCTGAATGGCGCTGCCCACTTCCTTGGTGGCGGTCATGGTTTTTTCCGCCAGCTTGCGCACCTCGTCTGCGACTACGGCAAAGCCCCGGCCCGCTTCGCCTGCTCGGGCGGCTTCTATGGCCGCGTTCAGGGCAAGAAGGTTGGTCTGGTCCGCAATGTCGGTGATGACGTTCATAACCTGCCCTATGCCTTCTGCCCGGGCTCCCAGTTCACCCATGCTTGTACGCAGTGCCTCGGACTGGCGGGCCACTTCCGCAATGGCGTTCATGGCCTCTGCCACAACGGAGGAGCCTTCCTGAGCCTTGTTGCGCGCTTCGGTGGCCTGCTCCGCAGCGGTGGAGGCGTTGCGCGCCACCTCGTACACGGCGGCGTTCATTTCTTCCATGGCCGTGGCGGTATCTATGGCGCGTTCTGTCTGGCGGTCCACCTCGTTGCTTGTGTGCTCCACCTGCGCGGAGATATCCTGCGCAAGACGGGCCACATCCATGGAGACACTTTCAGATTCCTGCGCAGCCTGTGAAATGGCTTCGTTCTTGGCCAGAATCTCCGCCTCGCGGGTGCGAAGCTCTGTGAGATCCTGGTAAATACACAGCGCGCCCATGAGTTCGCCGTTCAGGTCGAACAGCGGAGAGGCGTGTATGAACAGGTTGCGCTTGCCGCCCTTGCGGCCTGTGAACTCAACCTCCCGTGATGTGACGGTAAGGTTTTCCAGACTGTCGCGCAGCACGGTGCGGCGTGAGGCATCGCCGTAAAAAAAGTGGGCCACGTTCTGCCCGTAGTAATCCTCCGGCTTGCCGTCATGCTGGAGGATTTTGATGAGCGAAGGGTTGGTGTAGGTGAGTTTTTCTTTGGTATCCACCACCACGAAGGGGGTATCTATACCTTTGAGCACGCCCTGCGCGAATCCGAGGTTGTGTTTGAGGCGCGTGATGAGCGACTCAAGGGCGAGGCGCATTTCAGCCAGCTCGTCCGAGCCGCCGCAGGCGAAACAGACGGTGTAATCGCCGTCCAGCACCCGTTCCACGCCTTGTCGGATTTCCCGGAGGGGGTCCATAATACGCCGCACAAGCAGGACGGAAAGTGGAAGAATGAGGAAGAGAAATGCCGCAACAGCACTACCCGCCACAACGGCAACCGTGGAAACGGCCACCGAGTCACCCGAGGCGGAAAGCCACAACCAGCCGAACCCCCCGAAGACCACTGCCAGCACAACACCCACCAGCGTGAAAATGAGAGTCTTTACGGAAACCCCTTTCAGCATGTGCTACTCCTTTACGTTACGACACGGTTGGCACGTTACACCCCATCAACCATGATCGTCTCATCTCTTTATCGTCCGGGTGCCCGTTTGCTTAACGGGCTGTTGAAAAAAGATTTTCTGCTGCAAATCCATGCACTGTGTCCCCCTGCGAAGGCAGGTGCAAAAACGGCAGAGCCTGATTGTATTCGTGCGCTGCATGACCGCGTTGATGCGCGGCTGCGGAAGCGGAGTGCCTGACTGCCTCTTCATGGCCTGTACCCTTTTTCCCGCCGGACCGGACCCCCAACGCGCATAGCAAGTTGCGCGCCATGGACCGTTCTTTGCCCGTGCTGCCGTTCCGGCAGCGCTTGCCTGCCGGTTTCCGGAAAAGCCCCTGTGCCCGGAGGAGGCCGGAGGAACCTTCAGAAACCGGGAGGGGGTGTCCGTTCCAACGGGGCAGCACAGCGGAATGCCTGCCTCCGGAGATGCCTTCATCTTCCGGGCAGCCCGGACGGTGCGGACTCTACCCAGCAAAAGGGACACCACATGGCGGCAGCCTTGCAAGAGAGCCGCTCATGGTTCCGATTCCGGTGACAGTGCATACCGGGTACCGGTTTGTTACGCAAGAGTGTCTGATTTACAGGAAACCGTACAATGTTTCCTGAAAAATGGACAGCCATTTGCTGTTGCCGCGTGACGTTTGCGCGTCATGTGCGTGGCATGTCCGTTGCGCCAAAGGCCCGGAATGCGCGGTGCGGAAGAATTTGTGCCGCCTGTGCGGGGAAAGGCGGCACGCAGGCGTTTACGGTGGAGAAAATATTGTCTTAGTGTTGGTGTGCGCGGTATCTAGACAATATCTTGAAAGCGCGTTACTGCTTGAAAAAGCATGGTGTTTCCGGTGCGTGGCGCGGGAGATATTTTTCTTCAGGGGGTGGCGGTTTACAGGATGGTGCCTTTGGCGTAGAAGCTGCATCCCGGCGCGAGCCGGATGGGACACTGCCTGCCACGGGCGGGGGGTGTTTCCGGCGAAAAGGAGCAACATGGCGGAGGCTCGGGGCAGAGAGACCATGCCGCGTGGAACGTCTTGTTCCTGCCCGGAAGGTGAAGACGTTCCGGGGGCTTTCGCATCTACGCCATCTGCAAGGAGTTTCATGGCTAGTACGGCAGAAATGTCGGCCCCCTCGGGAGAGGGTGGCTTTTTTAGTGTTTCCCCGCTCATGATTTTTCCCTCCGTCATGGGGTCTTTCAGCGTCTACCTGCGTCAAGGCAGCGATTACGTCCTGTATACGGGTGCCGAAGAAGTGTTCACGGAACGGCATAAGCGCGTGCTGTATGAGAACGGCGTGCGCGAGGTGTTTGTCCGCCAGAAGCACAAGGTGTCGTACACCCGCTATGTGGAAGAGAATCTGGGGCGCATTCTGTTGGATGATTCCATTCCTCTGCGCGAGCGGGCCGGACTGTTTTACAAGGTTTCTGCCGAGGCGCTGGAGGATGTTTTCGAATCCCGCCTTCCCGGCAAGATCGGCGAGGAGCAGTACGACCGCATCCACAACTTCGTGAATCAGGCCGTCCGGTTTCTGTGCCTTGAAAATTCGCTCAAAGCCGTGGGCGAGTTCATTGCCCACGACTATAAGACCTACACGCACTGCGTGAACGTGTTTGTCTACACCACCACCTTGCTGCAGACCTACGGGCTGGATGAGGAAATGCTGGTGCGTTGCGGAATCGGGGCCATGCTGCACGATGTGGGCAAGACCCGCATTCCCCGGCTGATCCTGAACAAGCAGGGAAAGCTGGACCCGGATGAGCGGCGCATCATAAGCAAGCACCCCACTCTGGGGCTTGCCTCATGCACGCGTATGCCCCTTGCGCAGGAGGCCATGAACATCATCCTTTTCCATCATGAAAAGATGAACGGCAGCGGGTATCCCGCCGGACTCATGGCGGAAGAGATTCCGCTGCCCGTGCGCGTGGTGACCATTGCCGACATATACGATGCCCTGACCTCGGACCGGCCATACGCGGTGCCCCGGCGGCCCTTTGAGGTACTGGAACTCATGCGGGCGACCATGGCGCAGGATCTGGACATGGAAGTGTTCAAGCGATTCATCATGATGCTTTCAGGCGCAAGGCTGGTGGGCCTGTGAGAGCCGCGCGGCAGACAGGTTCCTGCCCCGGCCTGCAAGGCGGGCGGGTATGACGCAGGCCGCCTTTGTACAGCCGCGGGAAACGCGCGACGACGAATTCTTTGCCGTGCCGCCGGCCATGCTGCTGCGGGGAATGCGCGGAGCCTTCAGCCTGTATCTGAAGCAGGGGCGGGAGTTTGTGCTGTACACCCACGCGGGTGAGGAGTTTGACGAGCGGCACCAGCGGGTGCTTATGGCTTCCGGCGTGCAGTGCGTGTTTGTGCGGGAGCATGAAAGGCCTGAATACCGCCAGCACGTGGTGGACAACTTGGGCCGTGTGCTTGGTGACGAGAGCATTCCGCTGCCGACGCGGGCGCAGATTTTTTATGAAGCCTCGCTTGAAGTGGTGGAGGATATCTTTGCCAACAAGCTGCCCCCCACCATTCGGCGCGAGCAGTTCAACCGGGTGTTCGAGTTTGTGACCAAGGGGGTGAGCTTTCTGACACTGGAAAACTCCATCCGCACCATGGCCTCGCTTATCGCCCACGACTACCACACCTTTTCGCACTCCCTGCACGTGTTCATCTATTCGCAGGTCATTTTGCAGACATACGGTTTTGACGACCGCAATCTGGTGCAGTTCGGCCTCGGAGCCATGCTGCACGACATAGGCAAGACCTTTATCGATGAGAGCATTCTCAACAAGCCCGGTCCCCTTTCGTGGGAGGAGCGCGGCGTGGTGAACGAGCATCCCGTGCTCGGGGCGGGGGCGTGCACCCTTATGCCCCTTTCGCAGGATGCGCTGAACTGCGTGCTTTTTCATCACGAAAAGATGGACGGCACGGGCTACCCCTGCGGGCTGAAAGGCGAGGAGATTCCCCTGCCCGTGCGCGCCGTGACCATTGCGGATATCTACGATGCCCTGTGCTCCGAACGGCCCTATGCCAGAGCGCGCAACGCGTTTCAGGTGCTGCGCATCATGCGGGATGAAATGGGGCACGGGCTGGATTTGGACGTTTTTGCCCGGTTTGTGCGTATTTTGAGCGGTGCGGGCATGGTCTGAGCGCTGAAACCGGAAACAGGACAGCGAATGGGGGCCGAAAGAGCCCTTTTTTTACGTCCTGCAGAAGACTTTTTCATGCGGTTACGCCAATCCGGACCGGATTGGTCCAAAAAAACGGGCTGTGCCCCTTCCCCCGTGCGGTATGCGGTGTTATATGCCAAAGGTGCGCCGCAACACGCAGGAGAAAAGGTTTCTTCCTGCGGGCTGGACGCGCGGCGTGGCGGTGTAAGATCGCCGGGCCTTATACGCACTACCGGAGGGTCACCATATGTGGGAATACACCGACAAGGTCCGTGAACATTTTCTGAACCCCAGAAACGTGGGGGAGATTGCAGACGCGGATGCCGTGGGAGAAGTGGGTAGCCTTGCGTGCGGAGACGCGCTCAAGCTGTTCCTTAAGATAGACGAGCACGAACGCATTGTGGAAGCGAAGTTTCAGACCTTCGGCTGTGCAAGCGCCATCGCCTCATCCTCCGCACTGACGGAGATGCTCATCGGCAAGACCGTTGCCGAGGCGGAGAAGATAACCAACAAGGATATTGCCGCGTTTCTGGGCGGGCTGCCCAAGGAAAAGATGCACTGTTCCGTCATGGGGCAGGAGGCACTGGAAGCTGCCATCAAAGGCTGGCGCGGTGAGGTGGTGGAGCAGCACGAGCACGAGGGCGAACTGGTCTGCAAGTGCTTTGGCGTGACGGACGAACAGATTCTGCGTGCCATACGCGAGAACAACCTGACCACGGTGGAGGAAGTGACCCACTTCACCAAGGCGGGCGGTGGCTGCGGAGACTGCATTCCCGACATTCAGCGGCTGGTGGATCAGGCGCTGGGCAAGGTGGCTGCCTGCGAGGTGCCCGAAGCCAAGCCCAAGCCGCTTACCAACGTGCAGCGCATGCAACTGGTAGTGAAGACCCTTGAGGAAGAAGTGCGCCCCAGCCTGCAGAAGGACGGAGGCGACATTGAACTTGTGGATATTGACGGGCACACCGTCACCGTGGCGCTGCGCGGCATGTGCACGCGGTGTCCTTCCAGCCAGCTGACACTGAAGGGGTTTGTGGAGCGCACCTTGCGCGAGCATGTGGAGCCGGAAATAACCGTGGTGGAGGCAGGCGCATGAGAACCGTATATCTGGACAACAATGCCACCACGCAGGTGGACCCGGACGTTCTGGAAGCCATGATGCCCTTCCTGACCGACCTGTACGGCAACCCTTCCAGCATGCACCGCTTCGGCGGGCAGGTGGGGCGGCACATCGTGCAGGCAAGGGAACGGGTGGCGGCTGCCATAGGCGCACAGCCCGAGGAAATTATCTTTACCGCCTGCGGTACTGAAAGCGACAACACCGCCATATGGTCCGCCCTGCATTCCCAGAAGGATAAGAAGAATATTATTACCACCAGGGTGGAGCATCCCGGCGTGCTCAATCTGGTGCAGCACCTTGAAAAGCGGGGTTACGAGGCCACCTATCTGGGCGTGGACGCCAAGGGGCGGCTGGACCTTGACGAGTTGCGCGACGCCATCCGCAAGGATACGGCGCTGGTTTCCGTGATGTATGCCAACAACGAGACAGGTGTGCTGTTTCCCATGGAAGAGATCGCGCGCATTGTGAAGGAACGCGGCGTGCAACTGCATACCGATGCGGTGCAGGCGGTGGGCAAGGTGCCTGTGAATGTGGCGGAACTGCCTGTGGACTTTCTGGCGCTTTCCGGCCACAAGCTGCACGCTCCCAAGGGCGTGGGCGCGCTGTACGTGCGCAAGGGCACACCCTTCCGCCCCTTCCTGCGGGGCGGACATCAGGAACGCGGCCGCCGCGCCGGGACGGAAAACACCGCCTCCATTGTGGCGCTGGGCAGGGCCTGCGAACTGGCAGTCATGAACATGGCGGAGGAGCGCACCCGTGTGAAGGCCCTGCGCGACAGGCTGGAGGCAGGGCTGCTTGCCGCCATTCCCGATTCCATGGTCAACGGCGACACAGAGAACAGGTTGCCCAACACGACTTCCGTTGCCTTCAAGTACGTGGAAGGGGAGGCCATTCTGCTGCTCATGGACGGCCACGGCATATGCGCCAGTTCCGGTTCCGCCTGTACGTCGGGCAGCCTTGAGCCTTCGCACGTGCTGCGTGCCATGGGCGTGCCCTTTACCTACGCGCACGGCTCCATACGTTTCAGCCTGAGCCGCTTCAACACGGACGAAGATGTTGATCTGGTGCTGCGGGAACTGCCCCCCATCATCAAGCGGCTGCGTGATATGTCGCCCTTCCGCGAAGGACAGGAACCCAAGGGCGAAAAGCCTGCCTGCGGTTGCTGAACAGGCCCGCCTGAACAAGGATTTTTGAAGGGGTCGGACAGAGGTGTCCGGCCCCTTTTCTTCTTGATGGAAAGAGCTTACGGTGGCCGGTACCTGGCCGATATCTTGTCGGCAGCAGCCCATATCACGCCCGTATCGTGCCCCGCGTGAAAGGCACCGCGAACGGTCGCACGCAACCCCATTGCGGACCATGGTCCGCCTCAGGAAAAGGAGCCAACAGTGAAGATTGCACAATCCATGCTCGATCTTATCGGACGGACCCCGCTGGTGCGGCTGAACCGCGTTTCTGAAGGGTGCGGCGCGGAGTTGGTGGGCAAGCTGGAGTATTTTAATCCCTGCAGTTCCGTGAAGGACCGCATAGGATACAACATGGTGCTGGCGGGTGAGCGTGAGGGGCGCATACACAAGGATACGCTCATTGTGGAGCCCACCAGCGGCAATACGGGACTTGGGCTGGCATTTGCCTGCGCCGTGCGGGGCTACCGGCTGGTGCTGACCATGCCTGAGTCCATGAGCAACGAGCGCAAGGCGTTGCTGCGCGGGTTCGGGGCGCAGCTTGTGCTTACCCCGGCAGCCAAGGGAATGCGGGGAGCCATTGCCGAAGCGGAGCGCATTGTGGCGGAAACGCCCGGTGCCTTCATGCCCCAGCAGTTCTGCAACAAGGCCAACCCGGAAATTCACCGGCTGACCACGGCGGAAGAGATTTGGCAGGACACGGACGGGGCGGTGGATATCTTTGTCTCCGGCGTGGGAACCGGCGGCACTATTACGGGAGCCGGAGCGCGGCTCAAGGAGCTGAATCCGGCCCTGCGCTGCGTTGCCGTGGAGCCGGATGCCTCGCCGGTGCTTTCCGGCGGGGAGGCGGGACCGCACGCCATACAGGGTATCGG
>CAYRLL010000034.1:19247-27918 GCA_964425115.1 uncultured Desulfovibrio sp.
GGCGCGCAGAGACGTTTTTTTAAGGACAGGTATATGAAGAAGAGTCAGTTCGCACCGGAAGAATTGCAGGGTATGCCCCAACTGGAAGCGGTAGTGGATGAACTGTGCGCCCCGGAATCGTATGAGGCGGTGTATCATCAGTCTCTGCATGGCGCTCCCATGCCCTCCACGGAGGCGCTCGCGGAAGCCGTGGAGCGCCTGAAGGCGGCTCTGTTTCCCGGATATTACGGGCCTGCGCGGGTGGTGCTGCAGTCCATGCGCTACCATCTTTCCGCCAATCTGGACTCCATTTACCGGCTGCTTTCCGAGCAGATACGCCGGGGCGGATGCTTTATCTGCGCGGAATTTGCCAACGACTGCACCTCCTGCGAACGGTATTCGCAGGAAACCGCCATGCGGTTTCTGCAACGGTTGCCGGAAATCCGCCGTGTTCTTGCCACGGACGTGCGTGCCGCCTTTGAAGGGGACCCGGCTGCCAAAAGTCCCGGCGAGACCATTTTCTGCTACCCTTCCATCACGGCCATGATTCATCACCGCATCGCCCATGAATTGTACCGGCTGGATGTGCCCATCATTCCGCGCATCATAAGCGAGATGGCCCATTCCAAGACCGGCATAGACATTCATCCCGGCGCGCAGATAGGCGAAGAGTTTTTCATCGACCACGGCACCGGCGTGGTGGTGGGCGAGACCAGCATAATAGGCAGGGGCTGCCGCCTGTATCAGGGCGTGACGCTGGGTGCGCTTTCCTTCCCCAAGGACAGCGACGGCAAGCTGGTAAAGGGAACACCCCGCCACCCCGTTCTGGAAGACAACGTGACCGTATATGCGGGTGCCACGGTGCTGGGACGCATTACCATAGGCGCGGGAACCATCATAGGCGGCAACGTGTGGGTGACCCATGACGTGCCCGCCGGATCCAAACTGGCGCAGGCCCGTTCTTCCGTTGCCGAGAGCAGCGACAAGATGGTGGCCAACGGCAGGCGTTGATCCGTTTCGGCAGGCTGAAAAGAAGTCCCCCGTCCTGAACAAGGGCGGGGGATTTTTTTTTGGGCAAAGAGGGCCTGCGCACTTGCACGCAGTTCGTACACGGGGAAGAGCGTCCCCTTACATCATGCTCCGCATGCGCTGCATACGCACTTCCCGCGCGGCAATGTCCGCGCTGTGCGGGTAGCCTTGGGGCAGGAGAACGTCCAGCCCCCGCCGGGTGTACGCATCGAGCCTTTCCAGCGCGCCGCGCGTGAGCAGGAGGGCGTGGTCCGGATGGCACAGCATGGCATGCAGCGCACCGGGGGTGGACACCGGGGAGGAGGTGAGGCGGCCTGCGGGATCGGGCACGCCTGCCATGGCGGGAGCGTTGCAGGCGAGCAGGTCGCCCAGCATCTGCCGCAGCCAGCCCGGTTCTGCAAAGGCGATGCCGGAAGGGAGAATGAGGGAGTAGGAGGACTCTACCGCAGCAAGCAGGTCCATGAGCGCGGCGGCGGCAGCTACCGGGACATCTGCGGTCTGAATATTGTGGATGGTGCCCGCCGCATGCAGTTCGCGCAGATGGAGGGCGTGTGTGGCATCGCCGGAATAATCCGCAACGGACAGCACGTGAGGATACCCTGCCATGGGCAGGCTGCCCAGAGTGGCGTTCAGCTGCTCCGGGGGGCCGTCGTGGTGGATTGCCACGTGCATGGGGGCGGTTGTTTTGGTGATGATGGTGTGCATGGCTGGCTCCGGGAAAAAAGTGCGTGTGTCTTCCTGTATGGAAAACGCATGCATGTTCCGGGCCATGTCGGGTCATATCGGGTCATGTCAGGCCATGTCAGGTCATGTCGGGCAGCGACAGGCTGCGGGCGGAGCATCCGTACTGGCAATAATCCCCGGAATGATGTAGAGTTATGTACGATGTCGTCCTGTCCGCACGGGGCAGGCGGCTTTTTTACGGAATTCCGACCGCCGCAGCGGCATCACGCAGGGTGCCGGGGGCGCAGAAAAGGGGATTGGCATGGTCACGTTTCACCAATGCAGGGAGTGGGTGCGCACACGACTGGGCAGGCGTTCGCGCATGGTCATCATCGTCTGCGCCGCGCTGTGCCTTGTTTATGTCGCAGCGGGCTTTCTTGCGGCCGGGCCGGTATTGCGGTCTGTGCTTACGCAGGCTCTGACGGAGCACCTGCACCGCGAAACATCCATAGGTGCGGTGCGCGTGAATCCGCTGACCTTCCGGGTGCGGGTGGAAGACCTTGCCGTGGCGCAGAGAGAAGGCGAAGGGGCCATGGTGGCGTTTGATCTTCTGGACATGCGTTTGCACGCCCTTTCTCTTTTCAAGCTGGCACCGGTGCTCAGCCACCTGCGGCTGGTGAACCCGCAGGTGGACGTGGCGTTTCTGGGGGAGAACGAGTTTTCTTTTTCCGATCTTATCACGCCGGCGCAGCAGGCGGGGGAGCCGCACGAAGGGAACGCGACAGGGGAGAGCGGCGGCGTTTTTCCCTTCCGCGTGGATAATCTGGCCGTGCAGAACGGTACGGTCACCTTCCGGGATATGCCGCGTAAGGTGACGCATGTGGTTTCTGAACTGGATTTCAGCGTGCCGTTTACTTCCAGCCTGCGCGGTGACGCGGAGGAGTATGTGGAGCCTTCGCTGAAGGCGCTGGTAAACGGGCAGCATGTGGCGGCGGTGGGAAAGACCAAGCCCTTTGACAAAACGCTGGTGACGGAATTTGTTTTTGAGACCGAGGCACTGGACCTTGCACGGTACTGGGAATATGTGCCGGTAAAAACGCCGCTGCGTCTGGTTTCCGGCACCTGTACGGCGGCGGTGACCATGCGCTTCAGCCGTCCTGATGAAGAGCACACGCAGATGGATGTTTCCGGCATGGTCAAGCTTGCGGATGTGCAGGTGGCGGCCAAGGGCAGGGAGCAGCCCGTGCTGGGTTTCTCGTTGTTTTCTGTGGATGTGGAGTCGTTCTCCCTGTACGAGGGGGTGCTTGCCGTCCGTGAAGTGCGGCTGGAATCGCCTGTGGTGCGGGTGAGCAGGGATGCATCAGGAACGCTGGACTGGGCGGGCTATCTGCCGTCCGGTACTGCGGGCGGTGAGGCGGAACCGTCCGGTCCTTCCCTGCAGGTGGATGTGCAGCGCGTGGCTGTGCGTGCCGGGCGCGTGGAATGGCAGGACCGTTCTGTGCCGGGAGGATTTTCCAAGCGGGTGCAGCCTGTTGTGCTTACCGCAACCAATCTGACCACCCGCAAGGGCGGAGCGGCAGGGGTGGACCTTGCCGTGGGTGACAAGGAACGGGTGACGGTGAAGGGGGCGGTTTCGCTCGACCCCGTGCGGGCGGATGTGGAGGTGGCGGTTTCCGGTGTGGATCTGGCTGCGTATGGCCCCTACTGGGCAGAATTGCTGCCGCTGAAGGTGGATTCCGGCGTGGCGGGAGTTGCGCTGCATGTTGTGTATGACACCGGCCTGACGGCAAAGCAGCCAGATGGCCGGACTGCTGGCCGGGCATTGGGGAGCAATCCCGATGTGCGAGTATCCAAGGCCGCGGTAACTCTGGAGAACCTTGCCCTGCGCAAGGAGGAGAACAAGACGCCTTCCGTTTCGCTGGGGCGGCTTGCCGTGACCGGCGGGCAGATGAATCTGCGGGAACGCACGGCCTCTGTGGAACAGGTGCTGCTGGGCAAGCCTGAGGTGCGGGTTGTTCTGTACCCTGCCGGACTGGATCTGGTGGAGATGTTTGCCGGGCAGGATGCCGCTGCGGCGGGTGGCGGTGGCAAATCTGCAAACGGGGCCGGTTCTGGAACTGGTTCTGGAGCCGGTGAGGATGCAGCCGCATGGCAGGCGCGGGTGGACAGGTTTGCCGTGGAAGAGGGACGTCTGGCCTTTGTGGACCGCACCCTGCCTTCACCGGGACGGATTTTCTTCAATAATTTGAAGATTGATGTAGAGGGTGTTTCCACCGATTTGGGGCAGCCGCTTCCGCTTTCTTTATCCGCTGCGGTGGGCGGCGGCTCCGCGGAGCGGGGGAACCGGGGCATGCTGCGGGTGGATGGAACCGTTCGTCCGCAGCCCATGGATATTCAGGTGCGGGTGCGGCATGAAAACCTGCCGCTGGCCATTCTGGACCCCTACGTGGGGGCGTTTACAGACTTTATGCTGGCCGGGGGCGTGCTGAACGCCGATTTGGAGAACCGCGTCTCGCAGGCGGGGGCTGAGGCTCCGCTGCAGTTCGCCTCTACGGGAAATGCGCGGGTGAACGGGCTGTTGCTGCGTGATTCTGCCGATTCTTCCCATGTGGCGAGTTTTACGTCGCTGGAGGTGCAGAAGTATGCCGCATCCAGTGCGGAATCGCGTATGCGGATTGAAGAGGTGGCCCTGAACGGGTTGCAGGTGGATGCCCGGGTGGACAGGGACGGCGTGCTGAACATTATGCGCCTGTTGCGGATTTATGACGGTGCGGAGCAGGCGGGCGGCTCCGGCAAGGATGCGAAGGGGCAGAGTCCGGATGCAGCAGCCGAGACCGGCCAGACAGGCCAGGAAGGCCAGATGGGCCAGGAAGGCCAGGCAGGCCAGGAAGGCCAGGTGGGTCAGGAAGGCCAGGCGGGCCAGGCGGGCCAGGTAGGGCTGACGCCGCTGTTCCGCTCCATCGGCATAGACAGGGTGCGCGTGAACAACGGTGCCCTGCGCTTTACCGACCGCACGCTCGCGCCGCCGTTCACATCTGTCATGACCGAACTGAACGTGCGTCTGGACGGCCTTTCGCTGGCGGACGATGCCCGTCCGGCCTTTGACCTGACAGCCAAGCTGGACAATCAGCCCCTGTCGCTCAAAGGGGTGGCCAATCCGCTGGTCGTGCCCGTCTATTCCGATCTTGTGCTGCAGTTGAACGGCATTGACCTTGTGTCCCTGTCTCCCTACGCCCTGCGCAGTCTGGGGTATCCCATAGAGCGGGGGCGGCTGTATGCGGACGTGAACTTTATGACGCAGGACTGGGTGCTCAAGGCGCGGAACAAGATATTCCTGCAGCAGGTGCGGCTGGGAGAGCGGGACAGAAGCCCCGGCGCACCCAACATTCCTGTCCGGCTGGGCCTTGCCCTGCTGGGGGATTCTGCGGGGAACGTGGAGATTGACCTGCCTATTTCCGGCAGGCTGGACGACCCGCAGTTTCTGACCGGAGGCATTGTCTTCAAGGCGTTTGTCAATCTGATATTCAAGGCGGTGACATCGCCCTTTGCCCTGCTGGGCAACATCGTGGGCGGCGTGGGAGGCGGCGGCGGGGGCGATGCGCAGTATTCCGTGTTCGACCCCGGTTCTGCCCGCCTGAACGAAGGGCAACGGACCAATTTGCAGACGGTGGTGGATTTTCTGATCAAGAAGCCTGCCATACGGCTGGAGATTACCGGATATGCAGACCCGCAGGCAGATGCGCACGGCATGGTGGAGCTTGGATTGCTGCGCGCGGTGCAGGCGGCACGGCATGACGACCTTTCCCGCCGTGAGCGGACAGCCATAGCCGTAGAGGATGTGCAGGTTGCGCCGGAAGAATACGTGGAATACCTGACGCAGGCGTACAAGGATGCACCGGAGGCGGAGAACGACCCGCGCCCCAAGGGGGTGTTCGGATTCAAGGATGCCACGGTGGAGGAAATGGAGGCGTTTCTGCGTTCGCGCACCACGGTGGGCCCGGCCGATCTGGAAGAACTGGCATCGGCCCGCGCACGGGCTGTGCAGGAGGCCATTCTGCGTCTGAACCCGGAGCTTGCGCCGCGCGTATCTTTGGCAGGGGGAGGCAGGAAGGCTCCGGAAAAGGCCGGTGTTCCGGCTCATCGTGCGGAGTTGAACGTGCGCTGAGGCACGTTGCCCGCACAGCGGAGCCGGTGATGCGAAGACGATTTATGCGGGAAATCTGAAAAAAATCCCCCCTGTGCCAACGGGCGCAGGGGGGATGTGTTGTGTAGCGGGGTCAAATCGGGCCAGTTCAGGCCAGTTCAGGTCAGTTCAGGTCAGTTCGGGCCGGTTCAGGCCAAATCGGGCAGTTTGGGCCAGTTCAGGCCAAATCGGGCCAGTTCGTGGGTTCGTGTCGATTCGGGACAGTCCGGGCCAATTCGGGCAGTTTGGGTAGGTCCGTGTCGGCTCAGCGTTTGGACTTGTACGCCCGCTCGGCCAGCTTGCCCAGTTCGGTGAGCCGCCTGTCCACCTTGTCAAAGATGGAGCCGCGCGTGAAGGTGCCGTCCTTGCGCTGTTTTCCGGCGGGAACACCGGTGAGCAGTTCCATGGCTTCCGTGATGTGGCTGATGGGGTAGATGGCAAAGGTGCCGGCCTCTACCGCCGCCACCACTTCCTTTTTGAGCATGAGCTGGTCCACGTTGTCGGCGGGCATGAGCACGCCCTGATCGCCTGTGAGTCCGCGACGGTTGCAGATGTCGTAGAACCCCTCGATCTTGCGGGTCACTCCGCCCACGGCCATGATCTGGCCGGTCTGCGAAACAGCGCCGGTAAAGGCCAGCGACTGGCGCAGCGGCACGGCGGAAAGGGCCGAGAGCAGCGCGGCGAGCTCGGCACCGGAGGCGGAGTCGCCCTCTATGCCCGCATAGCTTTGCTCAAAGTAGAGCGAGCCGGTCATGACCAGCGGCTTGTTCTGGGCGAACATGCCCAGAAGGTAGCTCTTGAGGATCATCATGGCCTTGGTGTGGATGGGGCCGCCCAGTTCCGCTTCGCGCTCAAGGTCGATGATGCCGCCGTGTCCCACGCCCACTGTGCAGGATATCTGGTGCGGCAGGCCGAATTCGAAATCGCCGTAGAAGCTGACGGCAAGGCCGTTCACCCGGCCCACGGCAACGCCGGAAGTCTGCACCTTGATGAGCTGGCGGTCGTAATCCTCCATGAACATCTCTTCGTACAGGTTGTTGCGGTAGTAGCGGGCCACCAGTGCATCGTGCACGGTTTCCGCATCTACCACGAGGCGTTTTTTCATGCGCGCAAAGGCCGAGGCTTCCAGCATGAGCTCCCTGACCTGCGGGAACCGCAGGGAGAGTTTTCTCTGGTCCTCGATGAGGCGGGAGCCGTAGTCTACCATGCTGGCAAGGCCGGAGCGGTCGAAGGGCAGAAGGTCGCAGTCATCGATGATGCCCGCAAGGCGGTGCAGGTAGATACGCACCCCTTCCGCGTTGCGCGGCATGGATTCGCTCATGTGCGCCTTGATCTTGAAAAGCTTGTGGAAGCGGTCGTCATTTTGCAGCAGGTGCTCGTGGATGTCTTCCGGCCCGATGAGAATGACCTTGAGGTCCAGCATGAGCGGTTCCGGCTCTATGCCCTTGGCCTTGGTGGTATCCTGCCCGTCGCCCGCGTCTTCTATGCGGGCTATGCCGGAACGCAGGGCGCGCATAAGCCCTTCCCACGCGCCGGTCTGGGAGAGCAGGTCCTCTATGTGCATGACCAGAAAGCCGCCGTTGGCCTGATGGATGGAACCGGATTTGACCAGCGTGTAGTCCGTGACCAGCGCGCCCATTTCCGATTCGCGTTCTATGCAGCCCAGCAGGTTGGACACGGTGGGGTGGTCGTCCACCACGATGGGCGCACCGCAGGTTTCCGAGTGGTCCACAAAGAGGTTGATCTCGTACCGGGCGGTTATGTCTTCCGCAGGCAGGGAGGCAAAAATGCTTTCCGGCGTGCCTGCCGGTGCCGCGGGAGCGCTTTCCCGCTGGGCGAACTGCTCGATATTTTCCAGAATGTCGTTCTGCATGGCCGTGAAGAAGGCGGCAAGGTCTTCGCTTTCGCAGGCCTTGAGGAACTTGTCCGTCACGGGGGCAAGGATATCCTGCAGCACCTCGCGCGCAAGGTCCTGATCCAGAGAGCGTTCATCCGTGCGCAGGGCCTGTTCCGCAGTGGACATCTTGCGCATGAGCGCGGACATGACCTGCAGGAGTTTGTCTCCCTTGGTCTTCAGGTTCTGGCGCAGGTCGGTATCCAGACGTTCGAACTCCTCTTCGGAGAGCCGCTTGCCCTCGATGAGCGGGTAGAGCGTCATGGCACCGGAGTCGTCCAGATCCATGTTGAATCCTTCGCTCACGGCCACGTCGTCCATTTCCTTGAACAACTTGTCGCGCTCGTCCTGAAAGCGGTCCATGATATGGCTGCGCTTTTTCAGGTAGGCATCGTTTTCAAACCGCAGAGGCAGTTCCTTGCGTACCTTGGCAACCGCCTGCCCCAGTTCGGTCTTGAGCTTGCGTCCCTGACCGGCGGGCAGCGAGATGAGGTCCGGGCTGTCCGGGTCTTCGAAGTTGTTCACGTAGACGAGGTCAGGGGGCGTGGGCATCTTTTCGGCGCGGGGGCGCAGAAATTCCTGCAGCATGAAGTTGCGGCCAAGGGTGGCTCCGCCCGCAAGATACACGTTGTAGCCGTTGTTGTGGATGGAGAGCGCCAGTTCCAGCGCCTGCAAGGCTCTGGGCTGGGGCGTGCGGCGCAACGGTTTGCGGGGAATGCTGTTGCTGTCTTCGTAGGGAAGGCGGGAAGGATCCAGCGTGGTGCGCAGTTTCTGTGCGGGAAGGGGACGGACGGTACTCATGATGCTCCTGCATGGGAAATGATGATGGCGAATCCGCAGCATAGCGTTTTGGCATCCGCTTGTCACGCGGGCGCATGGGGGGCGGCGTGAGCGTGACGGGCAGGACCGGAGCTGCGGACATG
>CAYRLL010000034.1:28018-29357 GCA_964425115.1 uncultured Desulfovibrio sp.
GGCTGCCTGAAGGGATATGCAACCGGAAAGGGGAAGGAATGAGTGCGGCGCACGGATGCAGCCTTGGCAGCGGAGAGCAACCGGAATTTTCCGTGATCATTCCCGTATGGCACGAGGCGGAAGGCATAAACGGGCTGGTGGCCCATGTGCACGAAGCAGCCTGCGGCGAACGCGTGGAGATTGTTGTCTGCGATGGTGCCCCGCAGGCGGATACGCTGGCTGCCCTGCGGGATGGCGCAGTGGTGCGCGTGCGCGCTCCGCAGGGGCGGGCGGTGCAGATGAACGCGGGAGCCCATGCGGCATCGGGCCGGATTCTGCTCTTTTTGCATGCGGACACGCGGCTGCCGCCGGGGGCGTTTGCCGCCGTGCGGCAGGGGCTGTTGCAGCTTGAATCCACCGGCAAAGGCGGTGCGGGAGCCTTCATGCTTGGCATTGAAGGAGCACGCGGTTTCCTGTATGCCGTTCAGGTGGGTGCGAACCTGCGCAACCGGTGGACGCGGACGCCCTATGGGGATCAGGCCCAGTTTTTCCGGACGGCGTATTTCAGGTTGCTGGGCGGCTATTCCGCCCTGCCGCTCATGGAAGATGTGGACATGATGCGCCGTATCCGCGACAGAGGGGACGATATTGCCCTGCTGCCGTTGTCTGTGAGCACATCCGCAAGGCGCTGGAGGGCGGAGGGGGTTGTGTACTGTTCGCTGCGCAACGTGTGCCTGCGGCTGCTCTATGCGCTGGGGGTTCCGGCGCGGACGCTTTCCCGATGGTATCTCGCAAGCAAGAGGTAATGATGACCGACACCTGTATACTCTTTTTCGTCAAGTATCCGCAGCCGGGAAAGGTCAAGACCCGTCTCGGGGAAGTTATAGGACCGGAGACCGCAGCGCGGCTGTATGCCCTGTTTGTGGAAGATATGCTGCGCGGGCTGGATGCGCTGCCCTCTGACCTTCGGGTGTGCTACCTGCCGCAGCCGGATACGGAAGATGGCGGGATGCGGGAGCGCTTTGCGCAGTGGCTGGGCGAGGGGCGCGCCTATTATCCCCAGCGGGGGGAGCATCTGGGAGAGCGCATGAGCGACGCCATGGAAGCTGCCTTTGCGGACGGCTATGCCCGCGTGGTGCTCATGGGCAGCGATATTCCCGATTTTCCCCCGGAGCTGGTGCACAAGGCGCTGCTTGATCTGGACAGGAAGGATGCCGCCATCGGACCTGCGTATGACGGCGGGTACTACCTTATAGGCTTCCGGCGGGAGACGTTTTTCCCTGAGGGGTTTCAGGGCATAGTGGGGGGCGAGGCGGATGTTTTCCGGGCTACCATGGAACGGCTCAGGCAGCGGAAGCTG
>CAYRLL010000035.1:0-4740 GCA_964425115.1 uncultured Desulfovibrio sp.
GCTCCATGCGCCCGGCGCAGGGTTAAGTCCCTTACGATGCAGGAATGACATAGCAGATGGAGCGAAAAATGAAAAAGGCGCGCACCATGACGGTACGCACCCTTAAAAAAACAGCCAATACGGCAGGCGGCTAATACCGTTGCGCGCCGTGCCACCGCCACGCGGTTTCCATAAGTTCCCTCAGGTCTGCATAGCGCGGTTGCCAGCCCAGCGCCCTGCGGGCCTTTGCGCTGTCCGCCACCAGCACGGCGGCATCACCGGAACGCCGTGGCGAAACCTCATGCGGAATGCTCTTTCCCGTCACCTCGCAGGCGGCGGCAAGTACCTCGCGCACGGAAAAACCTTTGCCGTTACCCAGATTGAAAACATGCGCCCCGCGTTCTTCCTGCATGAACCCCAGCGCGCGCAGGTGTGCGTCCGCAAGGTCGTTCACATGAATGTAGTCGCGCACGCAGGTGCCATCCGGCGTATCATAATCGTCGCCGAAGATGCGCAGCACAGGGCCGGTACCCAGTGCGGCGCGCAGAATATTGGGGATAAGGTGTGTCTCCGGCTCGTGCGATTCACCAATTTCACCCGAAGGGTCCGCCCCTGCGGCGTTGAAGTATCGCAGGCTCACAGACCGCAGCCCGTAGGCCACAGCAAAATCACGCAGGGCCTGTTCCACGTGCAGCTTGGTGCGTCCGTAAGGATTGAGCGGCGCTACGGAGTGCTCTTCGTCAATCAACCGCGCAGGGGACGTTGCCGTCCCGTTTCCGCCAATCGGATTGCCGTATACCGCCGCCGTGGAGGAAAACACAAACCGCCGCACGCCCTCTTCCATCATGGCGTTCAGCAGGTTCAGGGTGCCTGCCACATTGTTCTCGTAGTATTCCGCGGGCTTTTCCACCGATTCGGCAACAATGCTGCGGGCGGCAAAGTGCATTACCGCGTCAAAGGAATGCTCGGCAAACACCCGGCGCAGCGAAGAAATATCCCTCAGGTCTCCGCGCACGAGCATCTCTTCCGGTATGGATTCGGCATGGCCCGTGGAAAGATTGTCGAACACCACGGGATTGTGCCCGTGCTCCTGCAGCACCTTCACCATGTGGGAACCGATGTACCCGGCCCCCCCGCAAACCAGCACGTTCATGGAAGCACTCATGACACAAACCTCGTTTTCCTGAGTAAAAGCCCGCCCCCGAACCGGACACCCGGGCACGGAAAAGGACGCCGGATAATCCGCGTCGCAACTCCCCGTTGCCTCACTGCGCCGGTTGCAGTACTCTTCGCCAAGGAGGCACGATACCAAATGATTTCATGCTTGCAAACCACCCCGCCCCCCCGGCGCGCCACTTTTTTTCCGGCACGGCTCCGCGCCTGCGCCGCCCGCCAGCCGCTGCTCCGGGCATGGTACAAGGCCGGGCGGCGTGCCCTGATCACGGCGGCATGCCTGCTTATTTTTGCCTGCGTTTCGGCATCGCCCGCCCACGCCCAAAGGCCGGATACAGCCACCCTGCGCCGTCTCGCAGAGGCAGTGGTGGATACGGGACTGAAGTTCGACCACATTCCCTCGCTCTCCAAACCTGCCTATGTGAACGTGCCCAGCGCCTCCCTGAGCCTGAACAGCGATGAACAGGTATTTGTGGCCCGTTTTCCGGGCGGCGTGCGCATCTACCCGCAGCGCATCATGGTCTACCATGAGGTGGTGAACGAAGAGGTGAACGGCATCCTCTACAGCATCACCTACAGCCCGCTTTCCGGCAGTCTTGTCGGCTATCACGGCAGGGCGGGACGCTTTGAGACCAGCTTCGGGGTCTCAGGCTCCATGCTCAACGCCAATTCGGTACTCTTCGACCGCGCCACCGGCAGCCTGTGGCCGCAGCTGTACGGCATTGCCGTAAAGGGACCGCTGGCGGGCACCCGGCTCGACCGCTTCCCCCTGCTGTGGACCACATGGCAGCGTGCCGCCCGCACCTACCCAAACGCCATGGTCCTTTCGCGCTCCACGGGCTACAACCGCCGCTACGGCACAGACCCTTACGGCTCGTATGCCCAGCGCGATTCCTACTACCATAACCAGCACATCACCTACCCCGTGCTGCACACGGACCCGCGCCTGCATCCCAAAGAACGCATTGCCGCCCTGCTGGCGGACGACCTGCCCATCGCCCTGCCACACTCCCTGATACGCCGGGACGGCGTGGTGAATTTTTCGGCGGGCGTCACCCCCATGGTGGCTGTGTGGGACAGAAATCTGGATACCGTGCGCGTGTACGAACGTGAGGTGAGCGGAAAAACAGCGGACTTCATCGCCCCGGAAGGCAAGCTGCTCGATGCGGGCACCCGCACGGAATGGTCCTATGATGGCGAGGCTCTCGTAGGCGTATTGCGGGGCAACGCGCTGCGTCCGGTGGCGTCCATGGACAGCATGTGGTTCGCGTGGGCAGCCTTTCATCCCAGCACGCTGATAGTCCCCGCACCATAAGCGCCCCGGAGCTATCCGGCCCCCCGGCAAACACCACGCGCCTGCTCAGGACGTTTCAGGAAAACTCCCGGATACCCTCGGACAACTCCATTGCCCCTACGGGTACCTGTGCAGAATACTCCGCCTACGCCAGCTTGCGGAAAAACTGGAACGAACGCCTGCCATGGATAACATCCAGCAGCACACGCCGCCCCCTGCGGATGCCCCATTTAACCAGCGGGTTCAGACCGTTGCGGTCCAGCAGAAAAATCAAACGCTGCATCCGCCGTGAACCGGCTATTTCCTCGCACACATCCCGCCGCAACGCCCCGGCATACCCGGAATGGATGGACGCCCCGTCATGCAGGGCCTGCGCAACGCTTTGCGCCGCCGCCTCTCCTGAACGGATGGCAAAATAGATGCCCTCACCGAACACAGGTTCCACCAGCCCCCCCGCGTCCCCCGCAAGCAGCCCTCTGCCCCGGGTCAGTTTTCCGAGCGGATTGCCCAGCGGAAGCGGGTGCCCGCGAAACACCATGCCGGAAACATCCCGGACACCCAGCGTTTGCAAAAAGTCCCGGAACAGACGCGCCAGGTTCTGCCCTTCGGCAGGTCTGCCTCCCAGCCCCACCACCACGGCATCGCGGTTGGGAAACACCCATCCATACCCTTCCGGCACAGGCCCCACGTGCACCTCCGGGTGCTCCACGCACCTCGGATACTCGCTGCGGGGAATACGCACTTCCACAGTGGAGGCCACTTCCCGCGACCACCGCCGCCTGTCCACGCCAAAGGCTCTGCGCACCACGCTGTTGGCTCCATCCGCGCCGACAATATACCGGCAACGCACTGTGCCGCCATCGCCCAGCGTCAGCACTCCGGCATCAATATCCGCCGCGTGCACGGGTGTGCCGGTCCGGACGGCCGCTCCCGCCCTCCGGGCTTCTTCCAGCAGCCATGCGTCAAACACCGCGCGTTCGGTAAAATGAAACGGGTAATCATACCGGTCGCAGCACAGAAGACTTCCGCCGAAATGAATCTCGTATCCCGCCGAGGAGTAGTTGATGATGCCGCGTTCCATCAGGTCGGCGGCTGAGGCATGGTACAGACGCTTGACTATGTCCATGGTCTTGCGGGACAACAGACCGCCGCACAGCTTGCGGCGCGGCACCGGGCATGCCTCCAGAACAATGGCAGAAAGCCCCCTGCGGGCCGCGCACAGGGCGGCTGTGGCTCCGGCGGGACCGCCCCCCACGATGCCCACGTCGTACACGGCGGCTTCACCGGCATGTGTGTCTGCGGCTTGTTCCGGCTCCATGGCACCTCCCTGCGCAGGCAACGCGGCGGAGAAGATACGCCTAAGGCCCGGCGTTGCGGGCATGGCGGACAGGGCACCATAAATGTCTGCCAGAAACCCGTTCCGGTACTGGCAGGCACACGGTCATCTCCACGACATTGCGGCGAGCGACGAACTTTTTCTGATTGTTCCGGAAGGGATACGACAAATGAAGACCTGCGTGCAAGCGATGATTTTTGATTTTGACGGCACCCTCGCCCACCTGACGCTGGACTTCGGCGTCATGCGCAGGCGGGCCATGCACGCGGCCCGTGCCGTTGCTGACCGCACAGGGCAGACGACCCATCCCCTCGCTTGCGGCACGTCCTCCGCACTGCCCGCCGATGACGGACGCCCCATGCTGGAATGGCTGGAAACCGCCCACAGGCATCTGGCGCAAACCTGCCCCGTAACGGCTGACGATATGCTCCGCAATGCCCGTCAGGCCATTGAGGATGTGGAGGTGGATGCGGCGGGTAAAGGTGCGCTGTTTCCGTGGACACGCGCCATGCTTGACGCCCTGCGCGAGGATGGCATCGCCACGGCGGTTATCACCCGGAACTGCCGCAAGGCGGTGCTCGCGGTCTTTCCCGATGTGCTGGATTACTGCGTCTGCCTGCTCACGCGGGAGGATGTGCCGCAAGTCAAGCCACACCCGGACCACCTCCTGCGCGCGCTTGCGCACACGGGCACTGCGCCGGAACGAAGCCTGATGGTGGGCGACCATCCTATGGATATTGCCACAGGCAAGGCGGGCGGAACCCTTACGGCGGGGGTTGCCAGCGGCAGCACCCCGCACGGGCTGCTGGCGGCGGAGAAGCCGGACTTCATGGCCCGCGACTGCATGGACCTGTATGAGCAACTGCGCGGCGGCACCTGCCCGGACATACGCTGAAGGAACAAACGGCCCCCGGACCGGCAGACCGGCAAGGCCCATCGGCTGCCCTGCTCTGCACTG
>CAYRLL010000035.1:4840-11497 GCA_964425115.1 uncultured Desulfovibrio sp.
GCTGCCCTCTCCAGCACAAAGATACCCGCTCCGCCCATAAACAGGCTCTCACGGTGCAGCAACCGTACGCCGGAAGTCCGGTGCAGCAATCCCTGCACGGCCCCGGACTGCATAAACACCCGGTAGTTGCGCCAGTGCTCCCCGCCCACAAGCCGTTCCGGCACCGCCATGAGCCATTGGCCGGGCAGTTCCAGATTACGCTCCGCCATGGTGTAGTCGGTTATGATGCACAGCGGGGCAACGCGCAGGGCCTCGGCAACAATGGCGCGGGCAGTATCCTGAGGCTTTTCGTGCAGGGCAAAGCTGAGCAGGGCGGCATCAAAGGCGTTGTCCGCAAAGGGCAGACGTACGGCATCTGCAAGAACAAGCCCGGACGGACGGTTGCCGGAACCTGCACCATCCCGCGCAGACTCTCCCGCCGCTGCCCGTCCCGACGTGCGCGCATCCGGTCCCGGACACGCCCGCGCGTCCGTCTGTCCGCACACGCTCTTATCTGGTCCCGCGCCTGCCTTCAGCATGGAAAAGGAAAGGTCGGCCCCCACGCAGGCAATGCCGTGCCTCTGCAGAAAAACGGCCTGCCGCGCCGTACCGCAGCACACATCCACCACCCGCGCCGCTCCGTGCCCGCGGCAGATACGGGCCACACGGTCGCGCACCCGGTCCAGAAAAGGATTCAGCAGCGCGTCATAATACGCGGCAAACCGGGCATATTCATCCGTATGCGCCGCCACGCCCGCCTCCGCTACCTGCCCGGAGCCCGGGCATCGCCGTACCGTTCACGGATAAACGCCTCCAGTCTGTTCATGCCCTCGTTTATGTTTTCCAGAGAGTTGGCGTAGGAAAAGCGGATATAGCCCTCTGCTCCCTGCCCGAAATCGATCCCCGGTGTCACGCCCACATGGGCATGTTCCAGAATCTCGAAGGCGAATTTGTAGGAATCCATAGACCAGTGACGGGCATTGCCCAGCACATAGAAGGCGCCGGTCGGTTCCACCGTGATGCCGAAACCTATCTCCCGCAGACGGCGGATCATGAACTTGCGCCGCTCATTGTACACCAGCTTCATCTTCGCCACTTCGCGCCCGCAGTCACGCAGGGCGGCAATGCCCGCGCACTGGGAAACGGCATTGGGCGAAATGAAAAAGTTCTGGCACAGCTTGTTCAGGGTGCGCATACACTGTGCGGGCGCGATGAGATAGCCCAGCCGCAGCCCGGTCATGGCGTACAGCTTGGAAAAGCCGTTAAAGACAAAGGCGTTGTCTGTATATTCCAGAATGGAGTGCTCCTCTCCCTCATACACCAGCCCGTGATAAATCTCGTCGGAGATGACGGGCACGCCCATCTCGCAGATTCTGCGCATGCGCTGGGGCGAGAGCAGGTTGCCCGTGGGATTGGAAGGCGAATTGATGAAAATGGCCTTGGTGCGCTCCGTCATGCGCTCCCGGATGGCTTCCGAACGGTACTGAAAGCCGTCTTCCTCCAGCACGGGCACCTTCACCGGCACACCGCCGTTAAAGGTGATAAAGCTGGGATAACAGGCGTAATGCGGGTCGGAGATGATGATCTCATCCCCCTGTTCCAGCAGCGCGCCGAACAGCAGCGACATGGCAGGAGACGTGCCGTTGGTCACCACAATACGTTCGGGAGAAACCTCCACCCCGTAGCGCGTGTGATAATCTTCCGCAATGGCTTCGCGCAGGTCCGGCGTGCCCATGGAATGCGTGTAGTGGGTGCGCCCGTCATACATGGCCCGGCACACGGCGTCCCGCACAGGCAGCGGCACGTCAAAATCCGGCTCGCCCACCTGCAGATGCACCACGTCCACACCTTCACGGGCCATGGCGTGCGCCCGCTCCAGCACATCCATAACGTAAAAGGGCTTAATGTCCTTCGTCCTGCTTGTCTCCACACACGCCAGCTTCATCGCGCCTCCTGCATCCGTCTTCCTGCGGACCTTTACCCCGCATATCCCCGCCACAAACGGCACACAAGCCGTTCACGCCTTCAAACCGCCCATGAGCAGTATACGAAAACCCGGCCGATGCAAACCCCCGGCACACCCTGCCTCCGGTAACAGGTTCGCACCCTTGACCATTCATGCCGCAGGGTCGTATAGATGACAAGGGGGCTTGTACCACTCATTAATCATGTATGAGAGAAGCCTGCAACGCTACGCTGGCTCAGGCTCTTCCCTGTTCCCGGTCCCCACGGAAGCATAGGGCAGACCAAACACCTGTCCTGATCACCATGGTATCCGTTGAATCAATGGCACCCATGGAATCAAAGGTATCTGCGGAACACAGGATAAAACCTGTGCCATCCGGAAGCATAAACGCGCAGCACATAGGCCGGAGCAAAGCTCTTTTCCCGGAACCGACAGCAGGAAGCCCCCGGACACATACCGCAACCATGCAGCATACCACGCCCACACTGGACGACCTGCTCGCCCGCATACGGCAGGCGCGGGACCGCGTGACGGAAGCCCCGGCCCAACTGAAGGCCCTGCTGGAAGAGTCCGCGCGGGTCGTTGCCGACTTCGAGTCCGGACACGGCTACTCTCCCGCGCAGGCTGTGCCCATGGCCCTTGCCGTGCGCGAGATGGCGGCACAGGATTCCGCCGCAGCCATGGGCGGCCTTTTTCTGCGCTTCTGGCTGGAAATGCCCGCCTGCTGCTGGAGCCATGCCATACGCCATATTTCCGGCATATCGCCCTTCGCCGCCTGCGAACCCACACTGAACAGCCTGCCCCTGCGCCACCGGCTGCTGCTGGCGCACGAACTGCTCAGAACCGGAACCGCCACGGGCAGACTGGCGGGCACCCCGCAGGAAGCGTGGTGCCTGAGCCTGCTCGAACAATCTCCCATGTGGTCCTTCGCCGAGTTGCTGGCCTTTCTGGAACGCCTGCACAAGGCCAGAAGGGTGCTGAATCTGCAGATTGCGGAATGTCTCAGGAACATACGCACAGCGCAGCAATGTCTGGCTCTTGTGGATGCGCCGCCCCGGCCCGAACTGGCCATTCAGGCGGCAACGGCCCTGTGCGTGCTGGAGGTGGCTCCCGGTGCTGGCACGCTGATCAAGGCGCTGCTCTCGGATGACGATCAGCGTATCAGCCTGCTGTTGCAGGCCATCCGCACCAATCCGCCGTATCCGGTGGCACCTGACCTGCTCAGAACGCTGGTGCAGCTTGCCCAGCACCCTCTGCCCGCTATCCGCAAGGATGCCCTGTTCACCATGGTGGTGCTTAACGTGCCCAACCTTACCACCATATTTCTGGCGGTGCTGCGCAAGTTCACGCGGGAGCGCAATCTCTTCTACCCGGCCCTGCTCTACCTTTCTCCGGAGCAGTTCAGCGAATTTCTGGACAGCATGCCTCCCAAGCTGCGGCAGGATGCCCTTGGCTACCTGCTGCACCTGTTCATGTCCGGAGCGCAGGATCTCGTTTCCCACTCCCTTTCCGGTGCGACGCATCTGGTCAGGGCGCTGCCGGAAGAAGCCTCCGCCGCCCTGCGGCAGTTTGTGCAAACCTGCCGCAAAAACCGCTACATAGACCCCCGCCCCGGCTCGCTGCGCACTCCGCGCGCACCACGGAAGCACGCCCGGCAGGAGAGCGCCGCCTTCTTCGGCCGCCGCAGGCACAACCCGGAAGAAGCCTTCGCGCAGGCGGTCGCCCGCACCGGACGCATAACCGACCTGAACGCACAGGATGCATGGCTTACCGAGCAGGAACTTTCCGGCCGAGAAATAACAGACTCCAACTTCGCGTCCGCCTCTCTTGTCAACCTTTCCTTCGCCGGATGCCTGTTCCGAAACGTCTCCTTCACGGAAGGCGCGCTTGTCAGCATCCTGTTCACAGACTGCCGGTTTGAGCAGTGCGACTTTTCAGGAACCACGCTTGAATCCTGCGAATTCGAAAACTGCGCCTTCAAAGATACCGATGCCACGGGCGCAGACTTTGTGCGCTGCACATTCTCCGCATGTTCCGCACGGCAGATGCTGTTCACAGACGCACACCTGCACTCCTGCACCCTGCACGAAACATGGACGGACGAGTGTGTCTTCTGGGAAACCAGCTTCTCCCGTGTGCAACTTACCAGCAGCCATTTCCAGACAGCGGATTTCACGCGGGCTTTATTCTTCGGCTGTACGCTGCGGGGCTGTACCTTTGCGGAATGCACCTTCAGCCACACCCATCTGGAGCGCAGCAAAACGGAGCATACCCTCTCGCTGGCGGGCAACTATTCCCGCTGCGCCTTCCGCCAGACCCTGAGCGACGAACCGCACCTGCTCATGTCCGCCGAGCACGAGCGGTTTAATGCCCTCATGGAACTGGCAACGGCCATTCCCCCCGCCGCCGTGCCCAAGTGGTGCCGCACGGCAGATGCTTTGACGGAGCATGTGCTTCAGCAGGTTCTGCGGTTCAGGGGCGTCATCCGCTCCCGCTACCGCTTCCTGCGCCAGAACAGCCAGCGCACCAACCTTGTACGCGCCACACTGGAACAGCGCCGCACGGATTTTTTCATTCTGCTGCCCCTGCTGCTGCAGACCCGGCTTTTCGAAACACGCCACGCGCCCAAATCCCGATGGCCGCTGTGTGTCATCTCAGGCTATGCCCCCACGCACGAGACCCTGCAGATTGCCCGTAACCTGTTCGGCCTGAACCCGCAGGAAGAAACGCAGCCAGAAACAGGAGCAGATGCGCCGCTCACCGTGGATGCCATCTACACCATAGGCAGCGTGGGCTCCATCGCCATGACGGGCGATTCGGACATAGACTACTGGATCAGTCTGGACCCGCAGACCTTCACGCCCAAGGCAGCCGCCGCCCTTTCCGACAAGCTGGAGTCCATCTCCCGCTGGGCGCAGGAAACGTTCGGGCTGGAAACAACCTTCTTTGTCATGAACCGCAACGCCATCATCGGCAACGACTTCGGTATTTCTGATAAAGAAAGTTCAGGTTCCGCGCAGGCTCTGCTGCTGAAGGAAGAATTCTACCGCACCGCACTCAAGGTATGCGGGCGCGATCTGGCGTGGTGGGCCATGCCCCCACGGGTGGACCGCGCCGCCCACGCCGCCCTGCTGGAACAGTTTGCCTCGCTGCCCTTCCGGGTGGGCGAATGCCTTGTGGATTTCGGCATTCTGGAGACCATTCCGCCGGAGGAATACTTCGGCGCAGCCCTCTGGCAGATTGTAAAGGCGTTCAAAAACCCCTTCAAATCGGTGATGAAGCTGGGCATTCTGGAGGCATACATCACCTCCAAGGACGACATACTGCTCTGCGAGACCATCAAGCAGCACATCGTGAGCGGCAACCGTTCCCTGCTGAAAACAGACCCCTACGTCACCCTCATGCGCACCCTGCAGGAGCACTACCACGCCTGCGGCAACAAGGAATCTGCCGCCCTGCTCCAGACAGCCTTCACCGCCAAGCTGCACGACCCCACCCTGAAGGCGCAGGACAATGCCCTGCTCATGACGCTGCGCAACCGTGCACTGCAGGAACTCTACGGCTCCGGTGCCCAGCTCAAGCCGCAGGGCTACCAGCAGGCCAAGGCGCTGGGCGACAGCCTGAACTCGTTTTTCCTGCGCTCATACACGGCCCTGCAGCAGCAACTGGAGGCCAAGCGCATCGCCGCGCGCATATCCCCGGAAGACATCACCCGGCTGGGCCGGAAAATCTTTGCCGCCTTCGCTCCCCGCAAGGACAAGGTGGAGCGCCTGCCCTTCGTGAACAGCATGGGCAGAACCATCCGCGAGCTGATGTTCAGAAAAGACACCACCCCCGGCAAACGCAGGAAATGGATCGCCATGGGCCTGCCGCAAGGGGTCGCCTCGCGGCGGGAATCGTTCGTGGAGCTCAAGGCGGATGCGGAGCCGGTAAGACTCATGGTCTGGCTGGTGATAAACGGCATCTACCACCCGGATATGCATGTGGAGGTGGACATGACCATGTCCCCCATTGCGGCACAGGATGTTTCCGCCCTGTTGCAGGGGCTGTACGAATTTTTCCCGCACAAGCTGCTGGAAACGGATGCCGAAGAGACGCTGCGCAGCGAAAAGGTGCTCAAGGCGCACTGCGCCTTCAACTTCACCCTGCGCAGAGATACCGCCGTGCACAAGGAAGTGGCCGTTACCTACGTGACCAACTGGGGAGAGCTTTTCTGCACGCACATAGAGGTGGAAGACCCCGTGCTCATGGCCAAATCGCCCCGCACCTTCCTCGCCAAAAACCTGCCCCACGCCGTGACCATGGATATGAAGCTGGGCTTTCTCATCCCCTACAAATCGCGCACCCCACGCATATCCACAGTATAGCAGCAACGCCGCAGATTACCGTTTTTCAACGGCTCCGCCCCTAGCCCCGGTCCTGCCTGCCCAAACACCGGATACCCGCAGGCCGTTCAAAAATGGTGAGATGCAAGGCGCAAGAAGCAATCAGGACTGAAGCGTATATGGACATACGCGAAGGTCTGATTACTTCGCAGCAACGCCGCAGATTACCGTTTTTCAACGGCTCCGCCCCTAGCCCCGGCCCGGCCCTGCCCGCCAAAACACCGGAAACCCGCAGGCCGTTCAAAAATGGTGAGATGCAAGGCGCTAGAAGTAATCAGGACTGAAGCGTATATGGACATACGCGAAGGTCTGATTACTTCGCAGCAA
>CAYRLL010000035.1:11597-27974 GCA_964425115.1 uncultured Desulfovibrio sp.
AATCAGGACTGAAGCGTATATGGACATACGCGAAGGTCTGATTACTTCGCAGCAACGCCGCAGATTACCGTTTTTCAACGGCCTGCAAGGGCTGCTCTCACAGCCCCCTTCAACTCCTCACCATCCGGCAATTCCGGCCACGTGGCCAGCAGGGCCTCCACAAGCCCTCTTTCGCGCAGCAGGTTGCGGCTGGCATCAAAGTTCAGCTCAAACACCCACGTTCCCAGCAGCAGCTTGAAATCGTTCACATAGCGCATGTCGCGGTAGCTTGCCAAACGCCGATGCCGCACGGCATCCACTATAGGCTGCGACCATGCGCCCTCCCTGTCCTCAAGATGCAGCGTCACCACATCGTTTTCGGAGCCGTCGCGGGTGAAGGTGGAAACCATGACGGGAAAGATGTCCAGCTTGTCGCTGTCGCGCACCACGTCAGTGATGAACCGCAGGGCGGGCGATATGCCACCCGGAACGCGAAACCTGTTGTGCATGGCCACGGCGGCGGCCACCCGCCCGCGTACCTGCGGGGGTTCCGGGTTCAAGGCTCCCTCGCGCAGCAGCGTGCGGCAACCCAGCAGCCCGTGGTTCACGGAACGCTGGTCGCTGAAGGTGCGGTACTGCGCGTACTGCGGAAAACGCCCCACATCGTGATACAGGGCCGCCAGCAGGGCCGCACGGGCTGTTTCCGGCTCCGGGTGCAGCGTGGAAAGGATGGCGCGGGCGTTGTCCAGCACCCGCAGGGTATGTCTGCGTTTGAGTTCTATGTAGCGGTTGTCCGCTTCGCAGTCGGTAAGAAAGGTTCCGCTCCATGCGGAAAACCACGCCTCGTGCGCGGCTATGTCCGGCAGCGGGGAGTCGCACCGGCAAGCTTCCTGATCCGGCTTCTCCGGTTGCTCGGCCTGTATGGGCTGCATGGTCTGCGCGTCAGCCGCGTTGGCCGCAGCGTTGGCCGAAGCATTTGCTGTTGCCTTCAGGCACATGGCCTTTACGCACCGTTACCGGCTGCACCGGCTGATTTGCCCGGCGTGCCCGATCTGTCCGGTCCGCCTGTGGCGCTCTTTGCATCAGGTGCGCTTTTGCTCTCCGCTTCACCCGCTTCGCCCGCATCACTCACATCATTTGTCGCGCCCGAGCGGGGAAAATCATATGCGCCCACCCCCTGCTGCCCCAGCTGTATCTCCCGCGCAAGGTGTTCCTCACGCAGCAGGGCTTCCTTCTGGCGCATCTCCTCGTTCAGCTCATCCCAGCGCTTGTCGCGGAACAAGCCGCGCGGGCCGAAAAGCGTGCGCAGATACAGGATAATAAACGAAAAAAAGATGAAAATAAGGAAATACTGGCCCCACTTGGTGTGGAAAAATGTGGCCAGCCTCTCCAGCCCCGGGTCCACGGGAGCCTGTTCCGTGGCAAGGGCAGTGCCCGCCGCCACAAACACACCGATCACGGCGATAAAAACGGATACCATTCGGGACACGCCATCCTCCTTGCGCTGTCTGGTTGTTCCGGCTCACGTTGTACGTGAAGGACCGCTCCGGCGCAAGCACGCCCCTCCCACGGCAAACAGGCAAAGAAACGCCTGTTTTTCAGCATGTTACCACTTTGCTGCACCCGCAAGGTTGTGGGCATGGGCCACTTCTGGTACACAGGGTCGATTATCAACCTCTGCCCGCAAAACACACCATGCCAGACTTCGTACATCTTCACTGCCATACGGAATACAGCCTGCTGGACGGAGCCATCCGTCTGGAGGATCTCTGCGCCAAGGCCAAGGATTTCGGCATGCCCGCCGTTGCCATCACCGACCACGGCAACATGTTCGGCGCGGTCTACTTCTACACCATGGCGCAGAAGATGGGGCTCAAGCCCATCGTCGGCTGCGAGGTGTATGTTGCCCACGGCGACCACACCGACCGCACCAGCGAAAACGCCCGCAGGCGTTACCACCTCATCCTGCTGGCGCAGAACGACACGGGCTACCACAACCTGTGCCGTCTGGTCACGCGCGGGTTCACAGAGGGCTTTCACTACAAGCCGCGTGTCAGCCGCGACATGCTGCGCGAATACAGCGAAGGGCTCATCGCCCTGTCTGCCTGCCTAGCCGGCGAGATACCCCGCGCCCTTCTGAACGAGGGCATGGAACGCGCCGAGGAACTGGCAGGCATCTATGCCGACATCTATCCCGGCCGCTTCTATCTGGAATTGCAGGACAACGGCATAAAAGAGCAGGACGAACTGAATGAAAAGCTCATAGAGCTTTCCCGGCGCACCGGCCTGCCGCTGGTGGCAACCAACGACTGCCACTACCTGAACGCCAGCGACGTAGAGGCCCACGACACCCTGCTCTGCATCCAGACGGGGGCCAAGGTCACAGACGAAAAGCGTATGCGCTTCGACACCACGGAGCTGTATTACAAATCGCCGGAAGAGATGGAAAAGGCCTTTGCCCACGTGCCGCAGGCCATTGAAAACACCGTGCGCATTGCGGAGCAGATCAATCTTACGCTGGATCTCGGCAACTACTATTTCCCGGTGTACGAACTGCCGGAAGGCGTTTCCATGGCGGACGAATTCACCCGCCTTTCGGAAGAAGGCCTGCGCAGGCGTCTGGATACCATTCCCTACCCCGTGGACGAAGAAGCCTACTGGCAACGGCTGCGCTACGAGCTGGATGTCATCAACCAGATGGGCTTTCCCGCCTACTTCCTCATCGTGCAGGACTTCATAAACTGGGCCAAGGACAACGGCATTCCCGTGGGGCCGGGGCGCGGCTCCGCCGCCGGTTCGCTGGTGGCGTGGGCGCTGCGCATCACCAACCTGGACCCCATACCCTACGACCTGCTGTTCGAACGTTTTCTGAACATCGAGCGCGTGTCCATGCCCGATATAGACGTGGACTTCTGCGAACGCAGGCGCGGCGAGGTCATCCGCTACACCCAGATTCGCTACGGCGAGGACAAGGTAGCCCAGATAACCACCTTCGGAAAGATGAAGGCCAAGGCCGTGGTGCGCGACGTGGCGCGGGCGCAGGGGCTGTCGTTTCAGGAAGGCGACCGCATCTCCAAGCTCATCCCCGAAGACCTGAAGATGACCATCCGCAAGGCGCTGGATGCGGAGCCGGAACTGGCGGACCTGTACCGCACAGACCCCACGGTGAAAAAGCTGCTGGATATCTCCATGCGGCTTGAAGGGCTGTGCCGCCACGCCTCCACCCATGCCGCGGGCGTGGTCATGTCAGACCGCCCCATGACCGACTACCTGCCCCTCTACAAGGATAAAAAAGGCGGCATGGTCACCCAGTACGACATGAAGAAGGTCGAAGCGGTGGGACTGGTCAAGTTCGACTTCCTGGGCCTGCGTACCATGACCGTCATACAGGACGCGCTGGACAACATCGCCCTCACAGGCAAGACCCCTCCCAATCTGGATACCCTGCCCTTCGACGACTGGCCCACCTACGAACTCTACCAGCGCGGCGATACCGACGGCATCTTTCAGGTAGAAAGCTCAGGCATGCGCACCTATCTGCGTATGCTCAAGCCCACCTGCTTCGACGACATCATCGCCATGCTGGCCCTTTACCGTCCCGGCCCGCTCAACTCCGGCATGGTGGACGAATTCATCAAGCGCAAGCACGGGCAGGTTCCTGTCATCTACCCGCTGCCCACGCTGGAAGACTGCCTCAAGCCCACCTACGGGGTTATCGTCTATCAGGAACAGGTCATGCAGATTGCCCAGATAGTGGGCAGCTACACCCTTGGCGGCGCAGACCTGCTCCGCCGTGCCATGGGCAAAAAGAACCCGGAGGCCATGGCGCAGGAACGCGGCAAGTTTGTGCAGGGCGCGGCCCAGAACGGCATAGACGAGGCAAAGGCCAACGAAATCTTCGACTTGATGGAGCAGTTCGCGGCCTACGGCTTCAACAAATCCCACTCCGCCGCCTACGCGCTCATCTCCTACTGGACAGCCTACCTCAAGGTGCACCACCCGGCGGAGTTCATGGCCGCGCTCATGACCTCAGAAATGGGCAATCAGGCAAAAATCCTCAAGTATGTCGCCGCCTGCCGCGATATGGGCATAGAGGTATTGCAGGCCAACGTGCAGACCTCGCTGCGCCGCTTCACCGTGCACGACGGCAAGGTGGTTTACGGGCTCGGCGGCATAAAGAACGTGGGCGACGAGGCCATCCGCGAAATAGTGGAATCGCGCGAGGCAGACGGTCCCTTTGCCTCGCTGCTCGACCTGTGCTGCCGCGTAAACACCCGCAAGGTCACCAAGCGCGTGCTGGAAAGCCTCATCAAGGGCGGTGCCGCAGACTGCCTCGGCTGCTCGCGGCAGGGCATGTTCGCCTCGCTGGACAGCGTTGTCGCCCGCGCCCAAAAAAAAGCGCGGGAGAAAGATTCCAATCAGGTTTCCCTGTTCACCATGATCAAGGAAGAGCCGCAGGTCTGCCCCGGCATCGGTTTCGATTGCGAGGAGCAGACCATGGAGGAATGGTCGGACGAGCTGAAGCTGAAGTTCGAGAAAGAAGCCCTGGGCTTCTACCTCACCAGCCACCCGTTACAGCCCTACCGCCGCGAAATGCTGCGCCTGCAGCTTACCCCGCTGGAAGAATGCGCCGACCTCTCTCCCGGCATGGAGGTCAAATGCGCCGTGCTCATCACCGCGCTGAAGGAGCACATCACCAAAAAAGGCAGCAAGATGGCCTTTGCGGAGATAGAAGACCTCACCGCCTCCGGCGAGTTGATCATCTTCCCCGAAGCGTATACCGAGGGGCGCGAACTCTACCATTCCGACCAGCCGCTGCTGCTCACTGCCAAGGTGGCGGAGCAGAAATCCAAGGATGAAGGCGAACAGGCGGAAGAAGACGAGGACGTCATAAAGGAAATAAAACTGCTGGCGGAAAAGGTGCAGCCGCTGGCAGAGGCCTGTTTCAGCAACGGCGACCCCACCACGCTGGACCTGCCCGCAGAGGGCCTTACCCGCCAGTCGCTGGCCGCCCTGCGAGATATTCTGCGCAGGCATCAAGGGCCCGTGCCCGTGCAGGTGTGCGTGCATATAAACGGCACCCACGCCTTCTTCAGCGTGGATGAGCAATACGCCATTCTGCCCGGCCCCGCGTTTGAAAAAGACTTCACCAACTGGAAAGGAGCCATTCATGGCTAAAGGAATATGGCGTCTCACCGTGCGGTCAGACTTTGCCGCCGCCCATGCCCTGCGCAACTATTGCGGTAAGTGCGAGAACATGCACGGGCACAACTTTGCCGTGGAAGCCGTGGTAGAGGGCCAGACCCTCACCCCGGACACGGAAATAGTCCTCGACTTCAAGGTGCTCAAGCAGGAACTCAAGGCCGTGCTGGAACTGCTGGACCACAAGATGCTCAACGAGGTTCCGCCCTTTGATACGCAGAACCCGTCTTCAGAAAACCTTGCCCGGTTCATCTACCGCCATCTCGCGCAGCGTCTTGCGGACCATGAGGCAGCAAACGGTGTGCGCGTGCATGCCGTCACCGTATCGGAAAAGGCAGCCCAGTCCGCCACCTATATGGAGATGTAAGGCATGGAAGGCACAAGCCTCAGGGCTATCTTCGAAATCGCGCTGCCCCTCTTCCTCATCATGGACCCCATAGGCAACGCCGCCATGTGCCTGCCCATGCTCAGCGAGCATTCGCCGCGCAAGCAGCAGCGCATTCTCATGCGCGAACTGTTCTTCGCGCTGGTCATCATTTTCATGTTCCACTATCTGGGCGAATGGCTGCTGGGCATCCTGAATATCCATCAGTCCACCCTGCGGCTTTCCGGCGGGTTCATCCTGTTCATGATAGCCATCAAGATGGTCTTCCCCCAGTCGGAGGGCGTAACGGAGCTGGACCGCGACCCCTTCATCGTTCCCATTGCCGTGCCCCTCATAGCCGGACCTTCCCTGCTGGCGGCGGTTATGCTGTATGCGCATAAGGCGCAGAGCACCCATCCCGGCTGGGTTGGGTCGCCCAACGTGTTGCTGGGCATACTTGCGGCGTGGAGCGCGGCATTTGTCATCATGCTCAGTGCGCCCGCGCTTATCAAATATCTCGGCAAGCGCGGCATGAGGGCAGCAGAAAGGCTTATGGGGCTTATTCTCGTGTTTCTGGCGGTTCAGATGCTGGAGGATGGGGTAAGGATGTTTATTGAGAGTTTTGTGTAGCTTCTCGGGATTTCTGCGTAAGGCAAGCCAAGTCAGCATGTCAGGGCTTTGCTGAATGCACCAGAAGGACAAGAGAAATGCAGACTATTCCGGCCATTACGACCATTAAAGCCGTGCGGCCTTATGTTGTTCGGGTAACGTGGGATAGCGGCGTTACAGCGTCTTTTGATCTAGCGGAATGGTTGAACAAGAGCGAATGGTTTGCCCCGGTCTTAAATGATCCGGCAGTATGGAAGTCCATTCGTAAGGAGCATGGGGTGGATACATTGAGTGGGAAGGGTGCTAAATGGAAGTACCCTCGACAGCTCTTTGCCGTCTGCTTCTGGAACAGACGAGGATGAACATTGACCCGACAACGGGATAGCATGAACCTTCGTCTGAAACCATCAGCCTAAAAAACTGTATTTATTATACTTGCAAGATCTAACGCTGCACCTTTAGTCAACCTAATTGATTGACTTTTTTTGCCGACCATTTGCCTCTCTGAAGAACCATACGTATCAATCTGAAGATAAATTTCACCGTCTACTCTTACGACAGAATAAGTTGCATCAACTGCTTTGTGCCATGAGTCCTTTTCAAGTTCAATTTTCTCAAATTTTCTGACCAACGCCATATCTTCCTCCAAGTTTTAATTCGATTAGTAATATCATTTCCCATATAATTGCAAGCACAAAAGCCCGCACCTTCCGGTGCGGGCTTCATCATTTCTTCAATTATTCCAGCAAATCGCAATCCTACCGCCCCTTATACACAAACCTCACTCCCCTGTCCGGTTTGCTCATCTGACCGGGGGTAATGTCTATACAGTGCGTGGAGCACGATATGCAGGGGTCGTAAGCCCGCACGAGCATGGAGGTAAGCAACTCTATCTCCGCTTCGGACGTATGCGCGATAACAGGCACCAACCCTTCCAAATCCTTCTGGATATTGGCGTGGTTCATATTGGTGGGAATAACGCAGTCCGCCTCCACAATGCGGCCCTTGGAATCATACTCGTAGCTATGGAACAGAATGCCGCGCGGCACCTCCACGGCACCCACGCCGCGCCCTGCGCGGGGGCGGATAACCGGGGCCTTCTCCCGCTTCACGCCTTCCACCAGCAGCCAGTGGATAAGTTCCATGGAATCTTCCACGGAATGCACACACTCCACCAACTGCGCAAGGTTGTTATGGAACGGGTTCACCGTATCGGGCGTAAGCCCCACGGTTTCCGCCACCTTCTTGGCAGTGGGCTTCAGGTGCGTATGGTTCAGCTTGTAGCGGGAAAGCGCCCCCACCATAAACGAACCACGCATATTCTTGGTCCACTTGGCCGTGGACTGCGGCACACAGTACTCCTGCGTCACATCCTTGTAGAAGCTGGCAGGCTTGCGGCTGTCGTCCGTAGACCCCACCTCGCCGCGATACAAGGCGTATTCAGAAGGCGAAACAAGCCCGATGTATTCCGTCTCGCGCGAAAAATCGGGCAGTTTGTGGCGTAGCGAGGCAAAAAGGTCCGCCGCCTTCAGAAAACCGGGGAGACTGTCGCGGAACGATTGCAGCAACACCTGCAACTCGCTCTCGTCCGGCAGCTTGGTAAACCCGCCGGGCACCATGCGCTGCGGATGCGTGGTGCGCCCGCAGATGGTGCGCGAAAACTCGTTGGCAAGCCGCCGCAGCCCGATAAGCCCCACCAGTTCGCTCTTGTGGGTTTCTGCCAGCGGAATCACCGAGTTCACGCCCATAAGATCCGGCAGCACCAGATACGCCAGATGCAGCAGATGGCTCTGCAAATTCTCCGCATGAATGGCCAGCTTGCGCAGCGTCACCGTCTGCTCGGAAATGCGGATGTTCATGGCATCTTCCGTTGCCTGCAACGAAGAAAGCTGATGCCCAATGGAACATATGCCGCAAATGCGCGAAACAATCTGATGCACGTCCTTGTAGCTGCGGCCCTGCAATATGGCCTCAAAGAAGCGCGGAGCCTCCGGCACCTCCCAGCGCACGGTCTCCACGGCGTTATCCGCGCCTATCACCACCACAATGTTGCCGTGGCCTTCCACCCGCGTCACGTGGTGCACATGTATGCGCTTGGAGCCGTCACCGGCGGCGGCTTCTGCCGCAATGCCGGGGTCCGTGCATGCGCACGATGAAACAGGCGCGGCACTGCCGGCGGTCTTCATCGGTTCCGGCGCGGCACTGCCGCTTCGCTGCATCGCAGCTTGCGCTGCAACACCGGCAGCAGGCTGGCCGGAAGCCTTCTTATCCTGCGCGGGTGCGGCACTGCCGCCGGAAGATTTCTTCCCGGCCTTGCCGCCCGCGTTTCCGGTCACTTTCTTGGCACTCATGGTCTCTCCCTCACGCCGCCTACAATGGCGCGGTGGTATGGCTGAGGAAAATGCGCAGCAGGTCCTGCACCTCTGTGCGGCTGTATCCGGCACGCTCCTCCATCACATAGCGGGCGGCGTCCAGATTCGCCACGGGAGCAAGCCCCCGGCAGCCCCAGCAGTGCGCCCCTTCGGTAATACAGCACGCGCCGCACCCGGCCCGCGTCACCATGCCCAGACAAAGCTGCCCAAGCTCATACCGGCAGATATTCCCCGCCTGCTTGCACTCGGCACACACGGGATAATCCGGCACAAACGGGCGTTTGCCCACCAGCAGGTCCTTGACTATGCGCATGAATTCGTTGCGGTCTATGGGGCAGCCGTGAATCTCCGCATCCACCTTCACCACGGCAGAAAGCGGACGCGCCGCATACGTGCTGTAGCAGCGGGCGTTGTCGCCATAGACCTGCCTGCGATACATGGTCTCGCTCATAAAGTTCTTCATGGCGTTCACGCCGCCAATGGTCGCGCATGCGCCAAAGGCCACCAGAATCTTGGCGTGGGCGCGAATTTCCTTCAGGCGCGCCTCGTCCTCCGGCCGGGTGATGGAACCTTCCACAAACGCAATGTCATAATCCTCGCTGTGGCCGGTCATCACCTCGCGAAAGCTCACCACCTCCACGTGCCCCAGAAGATCCAGCAGGCTCTCTTCCAGATTCGCCACCTGCAACTGGTCGCCCTCGCACCCGGCAAAGTCAAAGAACGCAATCTTCGGTTTGTTCTTCATGGCGTGCTCCTACAAGGCTTCCGGGGTGGTCTGGATGTCGTGATACTTGAACACCGGACCCTCCACACAGGCATTCAGCCCGTTTATCTGACAGTGGCCGCACTTGCCTATGCCGCACTTCATGTGCCGCTCCAGCGAAACGTAGATGCTCTCGCGCGAAATACCCAGATTGCGGCATTCCTGAATCACAAACTTATACATGACGGGCGGTCCCACCATGGCCACGTGGGTTATGTCCGGCTCAATGTATATCTTGGGCAGCAGCGTGGTAATAAGCCCCACGTTGCCGCACCAGTTCTCATCGCCGCAGTCCACGGTTTCATACACCTCCACATCCTCGCGGGCCTCCAGTTCCTTGATCTGGTCCACGAAAATGCGCTCGGAAGGATTGCGGCAGCCTATCATAACGATAATGCGCCCGAACTCGTCGCGGTGGCGCAACTGATAGTGCAGCAGGCTGCGCAGGGGAATGTATCCCAGACCACCCGCCACAAAGAGCGTATCCTTGCCCACAAAATCCTGCACGGGAAAGCTGGAACCGTAAGGCCCGCGTATGCCCACCTTCTGCCCCTCGCGCATGTTGTGCATGGCGTTGGTCACGTTGCCTATGCGGCGCACCGCAAGCTCAAAGGTGCTGCCCGTGGCATTGGGCGGTGAACTGACGGAAAAAGGCGCCTCGCCCACCCCGTACACCGAAACCATGATGAACTGCCCCGGCTTGTGCATAAGCGCCTTGCCGTTGTCGGGCTGAAAGGTGAACAGGGTCACAAAGTCCGAAAGCGCTTCCTTCTTCACCAGCGTGGCGGGCGAAGGAACATACTGGAACAGGGTATCAGGAGTCATGCCTGTCTGCCTCCCACAGTTCGTTGAACACCGTTTTCGGGTCGGCAATGCCGGAGGTACAGGAAGAAACGCACCTGCCGCAGCCCACACAGCCAAGCTGGCCGGTCTTGTCCAGAATGTACTTGCCCTTGCGGTAATAACGGTGGCGGAACCGTTCGCGGGTATGCGGGCGGAAGTTGTGGTCGCCCGCCACACGGGAGAAGCTGTCCATCATGCATCCGTCCCATTCACGGTAGCGCTCACCCTTGGTCAGGGTGTTGTCCAGCTCTTCCTTCATGTCGAAACAGTAGCAGGTGGGACAGACCAGATTACAGGTGCCGCACGAAAAACAGTGCCGCGCCCGGTGCTGCCACAGGGTGGAATCCCACGCCCGGTTCAGAATGTCCGATGTCTCGCGCCACGGATACTTCAGTCCGTCCCTGAGCGATTCCTTCACTATGCGCTGGTGCGCCCGCCGCGCGGCCTCGCGGTCCGCAGCGGTGGAAAGCTCCAGCCCCCCCGCGGCCAGCAGAAGCTCCTTGCCGCGCCGGGTAGAAACCTCCACATGGAACGAGGCGGAGCTTATGCGGGTCCAGTACAGGTCGTACCCGGAATCCACCTTGTGCGCATCCACAGATGCCCAGAACCCGTTACGCGCCACGGCAGCCGGTTCCAGCGCAAAGATCACCGTGTTCTTCTTGCGGGTGATGAAATTGTAGTCCGGCACATCCTTGCGCATGAGCGTGTCCAGCTGGTTCGCAGCCTTCACGTCATAGGGATGCATGCCGAAGATAAGCTGGCGGGGCGCCTCGCACACCACCTCAGCCGTACAGTTGGCCGGGTCAAAACGCAGCAGCGTCTCACGCGGAGGCAGAAAGAACCGTTTGAGAGGATTATACGCCACATCATATTCCCATGCGATCTCCTCACTCTTTCGCCATGGGACAAAATCGTAGATGCCGTTCTCAACTTCCACCGGAACATGGACTTGGAACTCCCTCGCCCATAGCTCCAGCAACCCCGGAAGCTGATCCATATAAACAGTGTACGAGGTCATGTATTCCTCCGCACCGCTGGCAGCCGCCCCCGTCCGCACCCCTTCGCAAAAGGGCCCCCGGCCGGGTGAAAAACTCCCATCGGGTAGCGCATCACTGAATGATAAAAAAAAGACCGTACAGCACACGGCAGCCATATTCCGACTACGCGGAACCACAGGGAGACTCTTACTCCCATTGCGGGAGTTATACAAGAATGTAATTTTAAATCCGTCAATTCTTCCTGCAAGCAATCCCGCGCCCTTCCCGCACACACACCGTTGCGGGCGAAACTTTCCTGCGGTTTTATGCAAAATCCCAACCACAATCGGACGACTTGCTCCTCCCGGCCCATTACAATGACCGGCCCCGGCGGTTCCGACACAGTAAAATAATGCACATTCCCCGCCATCAAAAACTCAAACGCGCCGCAGTCACCCATTGAGCCGCCTTCCGATCCGCCGCAGGCAGGATACAACCCGTCAAATCTGTCGCCACAGCATGTCGCCACGCCATACCCCCTGCCTGCACGCGACACCCCTGTCGCTCCGCACCATACGCCCGCCAGCAAACGCTGCAGGCAACCTCAGGCGCAAAAAAAGGCCTGCCTGCGGATAAATTCCGCAATGCAGACCGCGTAACCATCTCGTATCTAAAAACTGTTCCGAACCTGCTCCGCAGCGGCAGCAACAGCCCTTTGCGCCAAGTGCCCCGGACTGCAAGTGCCATGGGCTGCGCCGGACCGCGCCGGACCGCGCCGAAAAGCCGCAGCCCGGAAACCTACATCAGGTTGCAGCTTCCCTTCTCAAGGGAACGGAGCAGGCGTGATGCCTCGGTAAGGCCGGGGTTCAGTTCCAGTGCCTTATGCAGATACTTGCATGAATTTTCGGCATCGCCCGCCTCGCACAGGCACCGTGCCATGTTGAACATAAGATGGTCGTCCGCACCGCACAACTGCTGTGCGCGGGCATAAAACTTCAATGCCTGCGGAAACATGCCGTTCTTGCGCAACTGTATGCCAAAGGTGTTGAACATGTGCTTATGCTCTTCTTCAAAGGCGGCACGCATCTTCACCAGCTTCTGAAACACCTTGTCCGCCTTGTCCGTCTGCTGCCGCGCAAGATAGGCCAATCCGAGCCCGAAGGTGGCGCGAACATGGTCTTCATCCAGCTTCAGGGCTGCCAGAAACTCCATCTCTGCGCTGTACGGTTCGCCGTTGGTCAGGTGCCGCTCACCACGCGCCACCATCTTCGCAAGCTCGCGCATGGCGGGAAAAACCTTCTCGTGATACATGCCCGGTTCCGGGTTGTACCGCTCCAGAATCTCCTCCAGCGTCAGATACTCCGCATCGCCTGTGGGCAGATGCTTGTCGTTGACAAGACGCACGGAAAAACGCCCGTCATCCTCTTCCAGTGCATAAAAATACTGCACGGAAACCGTGGTGCGTTTTGTGGTGCCGTGCCCTATTACGGCTGCCTGCTCCAGCGAAAAAACCCCCCGCATGGGTTTTTCCGTAAACGCGCAGGCCATTGCAGAAGCGTCTGCCTTGCATGCCGAACTCATGGCTCCCCCAAGAGTCATAAAAAAGTCCCCATGTCCCGGAAAAAAGAGTGCCTCACCGCAGGCCGCAATAGCCCGGCCTGTTTTTCAAAGATGAACACATTCGCTCCGCATGGCAACCGAAAATTACGTGTCAGTCACCCTGCCGCCCTCAAGCGCACGAAAGGGTTCAGCTTTCCGGTTCCAATTTTTTCTTCAAAAATTTCAACAACTTTTGCGCAGCTTCCAGTTTAGGATTCAAATCCAGTGCCTTATGCATATACTTGACTGCGGCCTCGCTGTCGCCGGATTCGTGGAGTGACCGGGCAATATTGTACATGAGGTGGTCATCGTGCGAGGCAAGCTGCACCGCCCGGGCGTAAAACCGCAACGCCTGCGTATACATGCCGTTCTTGCGCAGTTTTATGCCAAACTCGTTGAACATATGCTTATGCGGTGCCTGAAAGGCCGCCTCAAGTTCCACCAGCCGCTCAAAAACGCGTCCGGCCTTTTCCGCTTCGCGCCTGTCCAGATAGACCAGCCCCAGCCCGAAAGTGGCCCGCACGTTGGTCTCATCCACCTGTAATGCATTCTGGAACTCAAACTCCGCGCTGTACAACTCTCCGTTCTGCCTGTGCCTCTCGCCACGGGCTATGGTCCCGCTCAACCTGCGCATGGCGGGCAGCACCCGCAACTGATAGGCCGCCGGGTCCGGAAGATATGCATTCAGCAACTCTTCCATGCTTATGCGGAACCGCTCGCCGGATGGCACATCCTGATCATTGATGGTCTGCCCCCACAGCCGTACACTCTTTTTGCGCTCCCGCTCCGCAGAAGCATCCTTCGGACCGGCCATGTCCATCAAATCAGGCAAATCAGGCAGCCCGGGCAAATCAGACAACTCAGATAGCTCAGATAACTCAGACTGCCCCGTCTCATTCACGCTTACGCCCGTCTCGGCGGGTCCGCTCTCCGCCTCTTTCGTTGCCGGCACGGGTTCAGGCGCGCCGTCCGGCTCCTGTTCCACATAGACCAGCACGTTCTGCATGACCGTACGGCGGGTTGCCCCGAAGCCAATTTTCATCTCCCTGTCCGTGGAAAACACCCCCCGCACAGGGTACATGAGCTCAAATTCACCGTATGCCACAGACTCCCCCTCCGGCCCCCATTGCCGATTGCCCGTTGTAAGCCTGCACGTTTGCAGGCCGCTCACCGCATACTCGCCGCAGAGCCGGCTCACAGCCATGCACAAATCCACATCCTGACAATACGCCGCAACGTGGCAGCCAGCCATTATCAAATGCCCTTCCTGCCCATAGGCATCCGTGCTGTTGCATGCTATGACTATCCATACTGCTTCCCGTATGTGACAATACAAAGATACGGCACCATCCGTTACAAGACCACCGCAGGAGGACCCCCCATGCCCCGCCATCTCTGTATCCACGGCCACCTGTACCAGCCGCCGCGCGAAGACCCGTGGCTGGGAGACATCCTCCCCGAAGACAGCGCAGCCCCCGCAGAAAACTGGAACCAGCGCATCACGCGGGAAAGTTACGCCCCGCTCGCATGGGCCCGGCGTCTGGACAGCGAAGGCCGCATTGCCGACATCATGAACTGCTACGAGTGGATGAGCTTTAACGTAGGCCCCACGCTGCTTTCATGGCTGGAGCAGGCCGACCCAGCCACCTACGCCCGTATGCTGCAGGGCGACAAGATAAGCCTTGCCCGCTGGGGTCACGGCAACGCCATGGCACAAGTGTACCATCATATCATCATGCCTCTGGCTTCCGCGCAAGACAAGAATTTGGAAATAGCATGGGCCCGGGCCGACTTCAAAAAACGGTTCGGCCGCGAGCCGGAGGGCATGTGGCTGGCAGAATGCGCGGCAGATATCCCCACGCTTGAAGAGCTGGCGCGGCAGGGTATCCGTTTCACCATTCTGGCCCCGCGTCAGGCCGCCTTTGTGGCGGACATCAACTCGCAGGAATGGCACCCCGTGCATGACGGTCACGTGGACATCTCCGTCCCCTATGCCGTAGACCTGCCCTCCGGCGCGAGCATGGCGGTATTTTTCTACAACGGCCCCCTCTCGCAGGCGGTAGCCTTTGAACGGCTGCTGCAGGACGGCGAAACCTTCTGGCAACGGCTGAGCGGCGCGGCGGGCAACGGCCTGCTCACCGTCTGCACAGACGGAGAAACCTACGGCCACCACTTCACTTTCGGCGAAATGGCGCTTGCCCACGTCCTCGGGCAAGCCATAAGCGGCAGAGACGAAACGCGCCTCACCAACTACGCTGCCTATCTGAAAGCCCACCCGCCCACCCGCAAGGTCCGCATCCACGAGCCCAGTTCATGGAGTTGCGCTCACGGCGTGGAACGCTGGAAAAGCAACTGCGGCTGCACAGACGGCGGCCATCCCCAGTGGAATCAGCGCTGGCGCGGCCCCCTGCGTGATGCCCTGAACCTGATGAAACAGGCTGTAGATACGCACTTTAAATCCGCCGCTCCCGCGCTGTTCACGCATCCTGCCAATGCGCTCACGGCCTACGGCGAAACCCTGTGCGACCGCAATGCCCGCGAGCAGTTCGCCGCCGCGCACCTTTTGCCCACCCTCACGGATGATGACCGGCGCACCGCATGGCAGCTGCTCGCCATGCAGGAGCAATCACTGGCCGCCTTCGCCAGTTGCGCATGGTTTTTTGACGAGATTTCCCGCATAGAGCCCGTAAACGGCATGACCTTCGCCCTGCGCGCCATGGAACTGCTCAAATCCACGGGCGGGCCGGACATGGAGCAGCTCTTTGCGCAGGCTCTTTCCCCCGCCCGCTCCAACAAGCCGGAAGAAGGCACGGGAGAAGACATCTTCCGCAACCATGTGCTCCCGCGCAGAGAAGGCGCGGCCAGCATCATCCTGCAGGCCATGCTGCGCCTGTGGGCGGAAAAACGCCTGCCCTGCCCCGGCATCCGCAGCACGGTACAGTGGCGCAATGTGTCTGTGGTCATCCTGCCCACAGATGCCGTGGGCGGCAGCCTCTCAGGCGAGGCCCGCATCCGCTGGTTCCCGGAACCGGAAGGCGCACCCGTGCAATGGGAATGGACACCCCCCAAAGCGGGCGGCATCCGCCAGACCTCCATCACCCTTCCCGGCCCGGAAGGCACGCACGTCACCCACACCTTCGAACAACTGCCGCGCAACAAGCGGCAGGCCATTGCCATGCGCGCCATGGAGATGGCAAACACCCAGCGCCTTGCCGCCTTTGAGGAAGACGCCGCCAACGCCGCCGCCCTGTTCGAGCCTTGGACAGAAGCCCAGCACGACCAGCCCATGGGGCATCACTGGAAGGCCATCGCCCCCGCCCTTGCCATCGCCTACATGAAGCACCCCTCGCTCTCCGAGGCCCAACGCAGGCAGATAGCCCGCTACCTCACGGAGTCAGGCCTGCTCGCGGCAGGCGGCAGAGAGCTCATTACCGCGTGGCTCACCCAGCGGCTGCTGCGGTTTCTGGAAGGACCGGAAGACAAGCTGGAACGGGCTGCGTCCTTTGTAACGCGCGCACACACCCTGCTTTCGCACCCGGACCTGTGGGCCGTGCAGAACAGGGCTTGGGAAAAGGGACTGAGGGGAGACACCATGCGCGCCTTCGCCGCCGTCATCGGCTTCCGCGTCTGACATATCCTGCCAGACTACCCATACAGGCCACACAAAAA
>CAYRLL010000036.1:0-7391 GCA_964425115.1 uncultured Desulfovibrio sp.
ATAAACTTCCGCCGCTTTGATCATACCTTCTGCGCACATGTTCGCAAAACATGCGCTGTACCTTACCATGAAAAGCACACTGGACGACAGACATCTGCTGGAACAAGGCCCTGTAAGCAGGCTCTTTTGTAAATACGCGCTGCCGAGCGTGGTCACTGTTGTATTCTTCGGCATTCAGAATATCGTTGATGGCGTGATTGTGGGCAACCATATTGGCCCGGACGCCATGGGCGGCATAAACATCATTCTGCCGCTCTTCAACATCATGCTGGTGATTGCACTTGTTGTGGGCATTGGCAGCCAAACCCTTGTCAGTCTGGGGCTGGGTGGGCAGAATATTGCACGATCTCAGGATGCCATGACCACCGGGTTCTGGACGCTGGTTCTGGCGGGACTGCTGACAACGCTGCTCCTGATGCTGCTTGCCGAACCGCTCACACGGCTGATGGGCGCGGACGAGCGGCTGCTGCCCCACGCACTGGGCTATCTTTACGGACTGGCACCTTTTACGCTTCCGCTGATTTTGTGCTTCTATTCCGACGTGATGCTGAAGGCGCTGGGGTACCCCAAGGTTTCCATGTCCATCATGTCCTCTGCGGTTGTGCTTAACATGCTGCTGAGCCTTATTTTTGTGATCGGCCTTGGGTGGGGCACGATGGGTGCCAGCATTGCCACGGGCATTGCCTTCAGCACCGGGTTTCTGGTTTCCGGCAGGATCACCTTTAACCGGAAACAGCGCCTTTCCATGCTGAAGGGACGCTTCCGCCTGCCGCTGCTGCGCAACGCGCTCTACAACGGCTCTTCCGAAGGCATGTCGGATTTTGCGGCTTCTGTGAGCATTCTCATCATCAACCTGACGGTGGTACGGATGCTGGGGGCGGATGGCGTGGCGGCCTTTACCGCCATAAACTACATCAACTTTACCGGCGTGTTGCTGTTTCTGGGGATTTCTGACGGGCTGATTCCGGTGCTGAGCTTCAACCACGGCGCACGGAACCACGCGCGAGTGAGGCAGATTTTCCGCTTTGCCGCAAAGGTGAACACCTGCATCGGCGTATGCGTGTTCATTGTGCTGCAACTCTTCGGCGATGCAGTGCTTCTTCTGTTCTTCGACAGCCGCGATTCCAGCGCGTTCGGCATTGCGGAGGCGGGCCTTTGTATCTACGCCTTCGCGTTCCTGATGAACGGCCTTAATGTGCTTATCACCGCCTATTTCACAGCGCTGGGGGATGCCAGAAGCTCGATTATTGCCGCAACGTTGCGCGGACTGGTGTTCGTGCTGGCAGGGGTTGCGGTTCTTCCGAAATTCTTCGGCGTTTCCGGCGTATGGATGGCTATTCCGCTGGCAGAACTGCTGGCACTGGGCGTGGCATCATTCCTTGTTCTGCGGGCAAACCGCACGCTGCTGAAGCCCGCTGACGACTGATAAACGCGCCCTGTCGCGGTTCACGCCCCCCCTATACCACTGCCGCACGGCCTGTGCGCGTGACACAGAATGACAACGGCCCCCGGCGCATACGCACCGGGGGCCGATCGCTTTTCTGAATATCCTGCTCCTGAAACGGTTATGACTCCAGCGCCTGCGCCATGTCGGCCAGAATATCGTCTATATGCTCAATCCCCACTGACAGGCGGATGAGGTCGGGGGTTATGCCGCCCGCGCGCTGCTGCGCCTCCGTAAGCTGCGAATGGGTGGTGGAGGCGGGATGGATGGCAAGGCTCTTGGCATCGCCCACATTGGCAAGGTGCGAGACCAGCTTCAGGCTGTCTATGAACCGCGCCCCTTCCTGCACGCCGCCGCGGATGCCGAACACCACCATGCCCCCGTAGCCGCAGCCGTTTCCGGCAAACTGCTCACGCGCCGCCGCATGGCCGGGGTCATCCTCCAGTCCCGGATACCGCACCCACGCCACCTGCGGATGCGCCTGTAAAAACTCTGCCACCCGCAGGGCATTGGCTCCGTGCCGCTCCATGCGCAGGCTCAGCGTCTCCAGCCCCTGCAGGAACAGCCAGCAGTTGTCCGGGCTTATGCACCCGCCCAGATTGCGCAGCGGCACAAGCCGCAGCCGCAGGGCAAACGCCACCGGATTGAGCGGGCCGAGGTCGTGCGCATAGCGCAACCCGTGGTACGAGGTGTCCGGCTCATTGAACAGGCTGAACTTGGGGTCGGTCCAGTCAAAGGTGCCGCCGTCCACAACCACGCCGCCCAGCCCCGTGCCATGCCCGCCTATCCACTTGGTAAGAGAATGCACCACCACATGCGCCCCGTGTTCCAGCGGGCGGAACAGGCACGGCGGGGTGAAGGTGGAATCTACCACCAGCGGCAGATGAAACTCCTGCGCCACCTTTGCCACATCGCGTATGCGCACCACATCCAGCGCAGGGTTGCCGATAACTTCCGTGAACAGCATACGCGTGTTGGGCGTTATCTGCCTGCGGATGGAATCGGGATCGCTGAAATCCGCAAACCGGGTGACGATTCCCTGATGCGGCAGGATGGCATCAAACATGGTGTAGGTGCCGCCATACAGGTTGGAGGCGGAAACAATCTCGTCTCCGGCACGGCAGATATTCAGCACGGTGTAGTGTATGGCGGTGGTGCCCGATGCCAGCGCCACCGCAGCCGCCCCGCCTTCCAGCGCGGCGAGCCGCTGTTCCAGCGCGTCCTGCGTGGGGTTCATCAGGCGGGTGTAGATGTTGCCAAGCTCCTTAAGGGCAAAGAGATTGGCGGCATGTTCCGTATTGCGGAACAGGTAGGCTGCGGTGCGGTGCACGGGAATGGCCCGCGCGCTGGTGCTGTCTGGCGTGAACCCTGCGTGCAGGGCCTTGGTTTCAAAACGGTGGCCGGTTGTCATGACTGTGTGCTCCTGTCATTTGCGGTGTGGTTCTGCGGGCGTTCTATCATGAACACCCCGTACGATGCCCGGATATTCGGCAGCAGCTTCACATGCCGGGGAAACAGCGTTCCGCTGGGCATGGTCACCGCCGCCTCGCGCATGATGCGGAAGGGAATCTCCCGCGCATAATGCCGGAAATCTTCCAGCGTAAGCACGCGGATATTGGGGGTATCGTGCCATTCAAAAGGCAGCTCTCTGGTCTTGGGAGCCCTGCCGCCGAACATGGCCTGCAACCGCACCCGCCAGTAGCCGAAGTTGGGAAAACTGACGATGCCGTGCCTGCCCACGCGCAGCAGGTGTTCCAGCATACGCGAGGGACGGTGCACCTGTTGCAGGGTCTGGCTTACGATTACATAATCAAAGGCGTTATCCGGATAGTGGGGCAACTCCTCGTTCACGTTGCCCTGCACCACGCTAAGCCCCTGCGCTATGCACCGCACCGCGGCGGCTTCGTCCAGCTCAATGCCGCTGCCGCGCACCCCTTTTTCGCGCACAAGGTGGCCTAGCAGGGCTCCATCGCCGCAGCCCACGTCCAGCACGCGGCTGCCCGGTTCTATCCATGAGGCAATGACCTGCTGGTCAAAGCGGAGTACCGTATTGGCAGTGTTCTCAGACATGGCGCAAAAACCCTCCCAGTATGTCGCTGAACCGCCCGTTGGGAAGCAGAAACGCATCATGCCCCCATTTTTCCGTTATCTCGCAGAAACTTACGTCCGCACCCGCCCGTTGCAGATGGGCCACCAGCTCCCGCGACTGATAGGTGGGATACAGCCAGTCAGACGTGAACGAGACCACCAGAAACCGCGTATGGGTGCGGGCAAAGGCCTGCGCGGCATAGCCCTGCGGGTTGTCCAGCTCCATGTCGAAATAGTCCGCCGCCTTGGTCACGTACAGGAAGCAGTTGGCATCAAACCGCTGCACGAACTTGCGTCCCTGATGGTGCAGGTAGCTCTCTACCTGAAAATCCGTCTCGAAGTTGAACGAAAGCCGTTCCCTGTCCTGAAGGTTGCGCCCGAACTTCACATGCATGGACTCGTCCGAAAGATAGGTGATGTGCCCTATCATGCGCGCCACGGCCAGTCCCAGATCGGGGGCCGCGCCGCCGTAGTATTCGCCGTGCTTCCAGTTGGGGTCGGAGATAACGGACTGCCGCGCCACCTCGTTGAAGGCTATGGCCTGCGCCGAATGCCGCGTGGTGGTGGCAATGGGTACGGCGGCCTCCACCATATGCGGATACCGTGCAGCCCATTCCAGCACCTGCATGCCGCCCAGCGAACCGCCCAGCACGGCACGCAGCCGGGGAATGCCGAGATGGCTGACCAGCGCATGCTGCGCCGCCACCATGTCTGATATGGTCACCACGGGAAAATCCAGCCCGTAGGGCCTGCCCGTGACGGGGTTCACGCTTGCGGGTCCCGTGGAACCGTAACAACTGCCCAGAATGTTGGAGCAGATGACAAAGAACCGGTTCGTATCCACGGGCTTGCCCGGCCCCACGTATTCTTCCCACCAGCCGGGGCGGCCTGCACCTGTTCCCACGCTGTCCGCTGTGTGGTTCGCCGCGTGGGAATCGCCTGTGAGGGCATGGCAGATGAGCACGGCGTTGTCCCGTGCGGGCGAAAGGGTGCCGAAGGTTTCATACGCCAGTTGCGCATGGTCCAGCACCGCGCCGCTGCGGAAGACCAGCGGTTCCGGCAGCACAAACAGCCTTGCGCCGTTGGCGGGTTCCGGCTGTGCGGGAATATCTGTATCTGTTTGTTGTATCATGATGTTCTCGTTATGCGGTTGTTCTTGTCCGCCTTGTGTATCCGTGGCTGGCCGTGGCAGGCCGAGGTTGGTCATACGGCCATATATACGGCGTTATGGCTGCCAGCATCTGGCCCAAGAGTATCGGTACCGGGAACCGGAGAAGACCGGAGGCCGCCGGATAAAACCCGATACGCCGTGCCAGCCCGGTCCGGACCAATCAAGACCGGACAGGAATACGGACAGCCTACACCATTTCTCCCGGCATGGGGAGATATGGGCGTCATTCCGTAGAAACGTATTTTTTTGCGCAGGGGGATGCAACGCGCCGGGGCTTCCGGCAGGAAGGGCGCGTTATACGGGCACGGGGCCCTTAGGGCATTCGCCGCCCGAAGGGAGCTTCTTCGCCACGTCCGCCACCTTCATGGCGGGAAGGCGCACTGCGGCGCGGCACGCGCACGGGAACAGGCTGTGGCTGCGGACGGGAGGCGGCAGCGGCTATTCCCAGCACGGCGGCAGCAAGGCCGAGCACGGCAGCCACCAGTGAAGAAGCCAGCACATGCGGCAGGGAAAGGTCTGCAAGGGGGAGAATTGAGGCTGTGAGAGGGGTCATGGCGTATTCCTCATCGGTCCCGGAACCGGGCTGGCAGTAGCACCTTGGGCCGGCACCGCACATGCGGGCGGGCTGTCAGGTTGCTAGGCGGTCAACGAGCCAGGTCTCTCGCGCCTTCTTAATGATTTTCATTCTTGATAATGCATTCGTCCGTTCACGTCAAGCACGGGTGTTGCCGTCATCGGGCAGGACCCGGCTGAGATGCACCGCACATCCTGCTGCGGAGCATCTGGACATTGCGCACGGCTTGCCCTATCCAATCATGTACATAACGCATCCATGCGGCGCGCAACGGCCTGCACCGCCTTCCCTGCAACCCAGAAGACCGTTTCAGAGGTATTCCATGACGCTCCTTTCCCAGCAGATTTCCGGGTTCATCGAAAATTCCTCGTGGATCCGCAAAATGTTTGAAGCCGGTATCGCCATGAAAAAGCAGTACGGCGCAGACGCGGTGTGCGACTTCAGCCTTGGCAACCCGGACGTGCCCGCGCCTGCACAGGTGGGCGACATATTGCATGAACTTGCGGATTCCGCACAGGAACCCTTTGCCTTCGGCTACATGCCCAACGGCGGGTTTCCGTGGGCGCGCCAGATAATCGCCGATCTGGTGGCGAAGGAACAGGGCGTGCAGGTCACCGCCGATGACTGCCTCATCTCCTGCGGTGCCGCCGGTGCCATGAACGCCTTTTTCCGCGCCGTGACCGAGCCGGGTGACGAGGTGGTGGGCGTGGCTCCCTATTTTGTGGAGTACGGGTTCTACACCTCCAACCATCAGGTTTCGTTCAAGGCCGTCATGTCCAGGCCGGACACCTTTGAGCTGGACGTAGACGCCATTGCGGCAGCCATGACGCCCAAGACCCGCGCGGTTATCATCAACTCGCCCAACAATCCCACGGGAGTAGTGTACAGCAGGAAGGAAATAGAAGCCCTTGCCGACCTTCTGGATGCCAAGAGCCGCGAATACGGCCGCCCTGTTTTTCTCGTTTCAGACGAGCCGTACCGCTTCCTCGCCTTTGACGGCGTGGAGGTGCCGAGTGTTCTGCCGATGTACGACTACGCCGTGGTGCTCTCTTCCTTCTCCAAGAACCTTTCGCTGGCGGGCGAACGGGTGGGCTACGTGTGCCTCTCTCCCCGTATGCCGGACAGGGGCAGGCTCATGGCGGGCCTTATGCTCACCAACCGCATTCTCGGCTTCGTGAACCCGCCGGTCATAGGCCAGCACCTGCTCAAGGCGGCACTGCACGCGCAGGTGGACGCGGGCATTTACGAAAAGCGGCGCAATGTCATGGCCCGTGTGCTGCGCGAGGCGGGGTACGATTTTCTCATGCCCAAGGGGGCCTTCTACTTCTTCCCCAAGGCCCCCGGCGGCGACGACGTGGCCTTCTGCCAGCGGCTCATGGAAGAGAAGGTTCTGGCCGTTCCCGGCAGCGGATTCGGCGGCCCCGGCCACTTCCGTCTTACCTTCTGCGTGGGTGAGGACGTGATAGAACGCGCGGCGGAAGGGTTCCGCAGGGCCCGGGGATAACCCGCCCGCTCCAAACGCCTTTTCTGCGGCTGCATACCATCATGAGCAAAGCATGGTATGCAGCCGCATATCTTTCGGATGTATATGCCCCTTGACTCTTCACGCCGTTTATATACCATAACTATATGCTTTTTGAATACGACGAACAGAAAAGCCGGACAAACGCGCACAAGCACGGCATTGATTTTGAAGCCGCGCAGGCGCTGTGGGACGACCCCGACCTGCTGGAGATTCCCGCCCGCACCGATGACGAGCCGCGATGCCTTGTCATCGGCCGCATGGACGGGAAGCACTGGTCTGCCGTTATCACCAGACGGGGCAGGGCAACCCGCATCATTTCTGTTCGCCGAGCCCGGTTGCAGGAGGTAGTGTGGTATGAAAGCGCATGAGTTTGACAAAGCCTTTGAAGAGGGGGCGGATATCTCCGCACACCTTGATCTGGACAGGGCAAGCCGCCCCAATCGTGAAATACGCAGGGTGAACGTGGATTTCCCCGCGTGGATGGTGGAAGAACTGGACCGTGAGGCGCAGCGACTGGGCATTACCCGGCAGGCTATCATCAAGGTGTGGATAGCCCGCCAGCTTGACGAGCACCGCGCCTGCGGATAGC
>CAYRLL010000036.1:7491-26944 GCA_964425115.1 uncultured Desulfovibrio sp.
CCCTTGACTTTCACGCCGGACTCTATTACCGAACCTGCTCTTATGTCTTTTACGCGGAGCACTGATGTTTGAAACTCTCTCCGACAGACTGAACTCTGTCTTCAAGAAGTTCAGCGGTCAGAAGACCCTGAACGAGGAAAACGTGCAGGAGGGCCTGCGCGAGGTTCGCCTTGCCCTGCTCGAAGCGGACGTAAACTTCAAGGTGGTGAAGCAATTCACCGACCGTGTCCGCGAACGTTGTCTCGGTCAGGAAGTGCTCAAGGGTGTTAACCCCGCGCAGCAGGTCATCAAGATTGTCCATGACGAGCTTGTGGACCTTCTGGGCGGCGGCACCACCGGGCTGGACCTGCGCGGCAAGCAGCCCTATGTGATCATGATGGTGGGCCTGCAGGGTTCCGGTAAGACCACATCTTCCGCCAAGCTTGCCAACTACCTGCGCAAGCAGAAGATGAAGCCCTACCTTGTGCCCGCAGACGTCTACCGCCCCGCCGCCATTGACCAGCTGCACACGCTGGCCAAGCAGTTGGGTATTCCGGCCTATGCCTCCACCGCGCAGATGAATCCGGTGGACATAGCCACAGCCGCCTATGCCGATGCCCGCGAGCAGCAGTGCAACGTGGTTATTCTGGACACGGCGGGCCGCCTGCACGTGGACGAACAGCTCATGAACGAGCTGGTGGCCATGAAATCTGCCCTTAACCCGCAGGAGATACTGTTCGTGGCAGACGCCATGACCGGTCAGGACGCGGTGACAGTGGCGGAAGCCTTTAACGCCAAGCTCGGCCTCACGGGTGCCGTGCTGACCAAGATGGACGGCGATGCCCGCGGCGGCGCAGCCCTTTCCATAAAGACCGTTACCGGCACTTCGGTGAAGTTTGTCGGTATGGGCGAAAAAATTTCGGATCTTGAAGTCTTCCACCCGGACCGTATAGCCGGGCGCATTCTCGGCATGGGCGACGTGCTTACCCTTGTGGAAAAGGCGCAGGCCGAGGTCACGCAGGAAGAAGCCGAAGCCATGGCCAAGAAGATGCAGAAGGCCGAATTCGACTTCGACGACTTCCGCACACAGATGCGCCGCATGCGCAAGCTCGGCTCTCTGGAAGGCATCCTCAAACTTATCCCCGGCATGGGCAAGCTGCGCGACAAGCTCGGCGACCTGCACGTGCCGGATAAGGAAATGAACCGTATCGAGGCCATAATCAACTCGATGACGGATCAGGAACGGCGCAATCCGGACCTCATCAACCCCAGCCGAAAGAAACGCATCGCGGGCGGCTGCGGTATGCAGGTTCAGGACGTTGACAACCTCATCAAAAGCTTTGCGCAGATGCGCATGATGATGAAGCAGATGATGGGGGGCGGAAAGAAAGGCAAAAAAGGCAAAATGCCTGCTATGCCCAACATGCCCAATATTCCGGGCATGAGCGGCAAACCCGGTCTGCCCGGTGCCTCAGGCATGGGTGGAATGGGAGGCATGGGAGGCATGTCCAACCTTGATGCCCTGCAAGCCATGCAGGGAATGCCCGGTATGGGCTACCCCGGCATGGGTGCGGAGTCTGCCGCCCCGGCAATGTCCAAGGACGAGCTGAAGAAAAAACGCGATGCACGCAAGAAAGAGAAAATGAAAAAGAAGCAGGGGCGCAAAAAGAAATAGCCCCGGCATGGACAACACCCGGAAAGCGCGGTCTTTCTTTCCGCTTGCGCTTTGCGGAGAAAACCATATTATTACATCATATAATGGGAGTAACCGAGATGGCCGTAAAACTCAGACTGACCCGTATGGGCAACAAGAAGCGTGCATTCTACCGTGTCGTGGCTATGAACAATCAGTCCCGCCGCGATGGACGTCCCCTTGAATACCTGGGCTTCTACAACCCCATGGTCGAGCCTGCCGAGATCAAGATTGACATGGACAAGATCCAGAAGTGGCTGGACGAAGGCGCGGAACCCACCGACACCGTTCGTGCCCTGCTCAAGCAAGCCAAGTAAGCTTTCTGTTCATGGCGACCTGCCTAGGCAGCTCACCTGTTGCTGACATCCTGCTGAACAACGACTGGAGGTGAGCCATGTTGAAGGATCTGGTTGAGTACATCGCGAAATCGCTTGTTGACAACCCCGACGCAGTCTCCGTGGCTGAGGTTGAGGGAGAGCAGACCTCTGTTCTTGAACTCAAGGTAGCCAAGGAAGACCTTGGCAAGGTTATCGGCAAGCAGGGGCGTACAGCCCGCGCGATGCGCACCATCCTCGGTGCCGCCTCCACCAAAGCCAAAAAGCGCTCTGTTCTGGAAATTCTGGAGTAACGCTTTGCAGGGCGGATGACTGAAAGTCGACTCATACAGATTGGCCTGATCGTCAAACCACATGGCATACGGGGGGAAGTCTGCGTTGAATACTACGCAGACTCCCCTTTACTTCTCAAAGACGCCGTGTGGTTGCAGAAAGGAAAGGCACAACCCGCCCGGTACGGGGTGGTCTCTTCGCGCACCCATCAGGGGCGCGAACTGTTGCTGCTGGAAGGCGGCCGCGACCGGAACTGCGCGGAAGCCCCGCGCAACGTGCAGGTTCTCATACCTGAAGACGCCCTGCCGGAACCGGACGACCACGAGGTATACCTCTACCAGCTGGAAGGGCTGGCAGTGCGCCTTGCGGACGGAAGCTTGCTGGGACACATAGAGGATTTCCAGTTTGTTGCCGATTCTGAGGTGTGGGTCATACGCACGCCCGAAGGCAAGGAAGTGCTCTTTCCCGCCACGGAAGAATTCGTGGCGGAAATAGATGTGGAAGGCGGCTTCGTCACCATTGCCCCTCCGGAAGGGCTGTTGGAACTTTACCTCGGCGGCGAGTAGCCGGTCACGCATGCAATTCACCATTGTCACGCTCTTTCCGGAGTTCTTCGACTCCGCCCTCTCCTGCGGGCTCATGGGAAAAGGCTGCGCTGCCGGACTTGTTTCCGTGGATTTTCGCAATCCCAGACACTTTGCCACTGACCGGCACAACACGGTGGACGACCGTCCCTACGGCGGCGGTCCCGGCATGGTCATGATGCCGGAACCTCTCACCCGCGCCCTGCGCAGTGTGGAGACTCCCGGCCGCATCCTGATGATGGCCCCCAAAGGACGCCCCCTCACCCAGTCCTTTGCACGGGAGCTGGCGCAGGAAAAGAATGTTACCATCATCTGCGGGCGGTACGAGGGGTTTGACGCACGGCTGGAGAGCCTCTTCCCCATAGAGCCTGTTTCTGTGGGCGACTACGTGCTGAACGGCGGGGAGACTGCGGCCCTGTGCGTCATGGAGGCTGCGGCACGCCTTGTTCCGGGGTTCATGGGGCACGATGATTCCGGCGAGGAAGAAAGTTTTTCCGCAGGCCTGCTGGAATACCCCCACTACACCCGGCCCGATGTTTTTGAAGGACTGGGGGTGCCGGATGTGCTTAAATCCGGTGACCATGGGCGTGTGGCGGCATGGCGGCGCGAGCAGTCGCTCATCACCACCCTGCACAACAGGCCTGATATTTTGCACGAAGCGCCGCTCTGCTCCAACGACCTGGAAATATTAAAGAAAGAACGCCGCAGACGGGTGGGGAAAAATCTCTTTTGCGCTCTTGTTCACTATCCTGTTGTAAACAAAGAGAAAAAATCTGTAGCGGTTTCTTTGACAAACCTTGATATCCACGATATAGGCCGCTGTTCATGCACCTATGGTCTGGGCGGGTACTACATAACCACTCCCATTGAAGACCAGCAGCGCATGCTCGCCGAGTTGCTGCACCACTGGGTATCCGGCCCGGGAACCGCAGCAAACCCCGACAGGGGCGAGGCATTGCAGATTATACGCGGGGTTCGTCTCATTGAGGACGCCGTGAAGGATATTTCGGAACGTACCGGGCAAAACCCGTTGCTGGTGGCGACGAGCGCCAGAGGGGCGGGCAACATGCATGTGGGCGATGTGCGCACCCTGCTGGCCGACCGCCCGGTGCTGCTCCTGTTCGGTACGGCCCACGGTCTCGCCCCGCAGGTTCTGGAGCAATGCGACGGAATACTGCGACCCGTGCGATACCTTGATGGCTACAACCACCTTTCCGTACGGACAGCGGCAGCCATCATCATTGATCGGATATTGGGCGATGCCTTGTAGGGAACCGCTCCGGAACAGAACAATCGAACGCAAACCCCACGGAACCCGTGTTGCGAAAAATCAGGCCAAAGGGGATAATACCATGAATGCTATTCAGAAGATTGAACGTGAACAGATGCGCATTGACCTGCCGAAGTTCAACTCCGGCGACACCATAAAGGTTCACCTGCGCATCATCGAAGGCGAGAAGGAACGCATCCAGATTTTCCAGGGTGCTGTCATCCGCATCAGCAACGGCACCACCGATGCCACCTTCACCGTGCGCAAGACCTCCGACGGTGTGGGCGTTGAGCGCGTGTTCCCCATGCACTCCCCTTCCATCGAGCGTATCGAGGTAGTGCAGGAAGGCCGCGTGCGCCGCAGCCGTCTTTACTACCTGCGCGACCTCAAGGGCAAGGCTGCACGCATTAAGCCCAAGAACCGCTGGTAAGCGGCGTTCCGGCTGTTGTCCCGAGCTTTACCGAGCTTGCAAAAGGGGCTGGCGCGCTGCCAGCCCCTTTTTTGCGTGCCCGCACAGGCGCACTGCCTGCGGCGGCGTTGCCTTGCCCGGCACCACCGGACCGCCGCCATGCCGCTTACGGCCTTGCTTTTATCGCGGAACACTGGCTACAATCGAACGATCCTTACGCCCCGCAGACAACCGGAACGCACACAAGCAGGCCCGCATGGCTCCGAGAAAACGCCCCACCGCTCTGTCCCTCTCTCTGCTGGAAGGGCATGAAGATATTCCCTGGCAGGGCTGGCCTGTTCCCTTTGCTGGCGTGGATGAAGCAGGACGCGGCTGCCTTGCCGGACCTGTTGTGGCCGGTGCGTGCATTCTGCCCCCCGACCACACCCTTGACGGGCTGACCGATTCCAAAAAGCTCACGGAAGCGCGGCGCGAAGCCCTTTATCCCCTCATCCGGCAGCAGGCTGTGGCGTGGGGGCTGGGGGTGGCATGGCCCGAAGAAATTGACCGCGTGAATATTCTGCAGGCCACGTTTCTTGCCATGCACCGCGCCATCTGCGCCCTGCGCGTGCCTCCGGCCTTTCTTGCCGTGGACGGCAACCATGGTATTCCCGACCACCTTGCCCGCAGTTTCCGCTTTCGTGGACTTTCCGGTCCGCAACAGGACTTGCCGCCAGCTTTGCCGCCAGCTTTGCCGCAATCGGCAATCATCAAGGGCGACCTGCGCGTACCGGCCATTTCCGCCGCCTCCATTCTGGCCAAAACCTTCCGCGACAGGCTCATGCTGCGTCTGGACCGCCGCTATCCCGCCTACGGGTTTGCGGGGCACAAAGGCTACGGCACACAGGAGCACATTGCCGCCATCGAACAGCACGGCCCGTGCCGCATGCACCGGCTCACCTTTGCCAAGGTGCGCCCGGAGCCTGCCACCGGGCTGATGACGCAGGGCATGGCAGCCGGTTGCAGTCAGGCATCTCTGTTACAGGCCGCGCCAATGGCCGCAGGCAAGGTGCGATAATGGCCTGCCTGCCCTGCCGGAAGTTTTTCACGGAGCCTTGCGGAGGGACGTTCTTTTTTTCACGGCAGCGCAGGAAGGCGCTGTGGTCGCAGCGGCTTTCCATGGCAGGGCGTTTATGACGGCGCGCCACCTTGTCACCGGCACGGACGGAGAGGACGCCGCCGCCCGCCACCTGAACTCGCGCGGGTACCGGATTCTGCACCGCAACTGGCGGCATGGCAGGCTGGAGCTTGATATCATCTGCCGCAAAGGGGCCACCACCGTGTTCGTGGAAGTGAAAACCCGGTCGCGCGGCGCGCTGCAAAGCCCCGCAGAGGCCCTTACACCGGCCAAGCGGCGCACCCTTGTGCATGCCGCGCAGCACTTTCTTTCCGCATCCGGCCTGTGGAACAGCCCGAGCCGCTTTGACCTTGTCGCCGTTGTCCGCGATGGCGATGCATACCTTGTGGAGCATACAGAAAATGCCTTTGACCTCTCCGAACCTGTGGGTGGTGGCAACGCCGCTTGGCAACCCTGGTGATCTTTCTCCCCGCGCCCGCGAAGTATTGCAGGCGGCGGATATCGTGCTGGCGGAAGATACGCGCCGCGCAGGCACCCTGTTCAAGCAGACAGGCGTTTCCGTGCGCAAGCTGGCCAGCTTTCATGATCATAACGAGGAAGCCAAGGCCCGCCCCTTTGTGGACGCCATGAAGGAAGGTGCGGTGCTGGCGCTGGTTTCCGATGCGGGAATGCCGCTGTTTTCCGACCCCGGCTACCGGCTGGTGCGCCTTGCCCGGCAGGAAGGGCTGGACGTTTCTGTGGTGCCCGGACCAAGTGCCCCGCTCACCGCACTGGCCGCCAGCGGCATTGCACCGCAGCCCTTCACTTTTCTGGGGTTCCCGCCCCGCAAGCGCAGCGAACAGGAGCGGTTTTTCGGGGAATTTCGCGCGGTGCGCACCACTCTGGTCTTTTTTGAACGCAAGAACCGCCTGGCAGAAACGCTTGCCGCCGCCCATGCCGTTCTGGGGCCGCGCGAATTGTGCGTGGCGCGGGAATTGACCAAGACCCACGAGGAGTTTATCCTATCGCGTTTGGAGAACCATGCGGATGTGCCGCAGGATCTGCTGGGAGAAATCACCGTGGTCATCGGCCCGCCGGAACAGACGGAACGCCCCACGGAAGAAGACGTGCTTACCCTTGTGGAAGAGGAATCCGCCTTGGGCGGCAAGCCGCGCGACATAGCCCGCAGGGTGCGTGAGCGGGCCCCCGGCTGGAGCGTGGACGATATTTACGGACTTATGCGGCGCGGATAACACGCCGCCGCGCCTGCCCGAATGCGCCTGGACAACGCCTGAACAGTACCTGAACAGAGCCTGAACAGAGCCTGAACAGAGCATAACGGCACTCACCCTACGGAACGGAAACGGCATGCCGAACGGACGCACACTGCTTCGCTGCTTCTTGCGCACCTATCTTGTAGGCTCGGCCTTCAACACACGGGGATTGCAGAACGTGGGCATTGCCTATGCCATGGAACCGGGGCTGGCTGCCATCTACCCGGACATGAAGGCACGCCGCGAAGCACGCAGGCGCTACATCCGGCACTATAACACCCACCCGTTCTGGACCCCGCTGCTGGTGGGCACCTTCCTGTCGCTGGAAACCATGATCGCACGGGGCAAGGCCCCCGCCACCATGCTGGGGACGCTCAAGGACACCACCACCTACACCCTCTCCGCCATAGGCGATTCGGTGTTCGGCGGCAGTTTTCTGGTCTTCTGGTCGCTTTCCACCATAAGCCTGCTCATGGCGGGCATGGACACGGCGGCCTTTTTCTGGACCCTGTCGCTGTTTGTGCTGCTGCACGCCTTCAAGCTGTTCACCTTCATTGCAGGGGTGCGCGGGGGGCTGAAGGTGCTGAACATGCTCAGGAGCTGGAATCTTATAAACTGGGGGGAACGCCTCAAGCTCGCCAACGCGGCGGTGCTTGTTCTGGTACTGTATCTTGCCTGGCCCGGCCAGCATCCGCAACGTCTGTGGGGATTCACAGGTGAGGCGGCATGGGGGGCGGCCGGATTCGGGTTGTGTTTCATGGGTTGGCTTATAGGACGGTTTCACCTGTCCAGAATTATACTACTCTTTCTCCTCTCACTTGTGGCAATAGCCTTGCCCATGCTGAAGGGAGCATCCGTTCCGGCATGGTAGCCGGAATACAGAAAGGAATGCACACGGTGCAGCAGAGCATACAGGAACACGAAGACTGCCTTTTTGCCCGCATATGCGTGAACAACGAGCTGGGGCTTCACGCGCGCCCGGCGGCACGCATTGCGCAGGAGGCGCAGAAATTCCGCTGCGAGTTGCGGCTGGAGGTTAAAGGACAGGAGGTGGATGCCAAGTCCATTCTGGACATCCTGTCCCTTGCCGCCGCGCGGGGCAGCGAAATCACCCTCAAGGGCCGGGGCAGCGATGCCCGCGCCGCCCTTGAGCACATGATGCAGGTCTTTTCCTGCGCACTGGAAGAGGATGCGTAAGTGGCACGCGATGTAGTTTACGGGATTGCAGTCTCCGCAGGCATATCCATCGGCAAGGCGTTTTTCATCAACCGCACCAGCCGCAGGCATATCCCGCGCGAGACCATTCCGGCAGGCAGGGCGGAACAGGAAATTGACCGCCTTACCGCTGCCGCAGACATGGTGCGCGACGAGTTTGAGGCCGCCCGCGCCAAGGTTCCCGTGGAACTGCGCGAGCACGGTGCCATTATAGATTCGCACCTCATGATCTGCCAGGACCCCAAGCTCATGCTTGCGGCGGCAACACGCATCCGCGAGCGCCTTATCACGGCGGAATGGGCTCTTGAACAGTCTGTGGAGACCATTGCCGCCGCCTTCAGCGCCATTGACGACCCCTACATCCGCGAACGCATTCAGGACGTGCGCGTGGTGGCAGACCGCATCATGCAGCGGCTGCTCGGCGGCTACTCTTCCACCCGCGCTCTTGCCGAGCGCATGGTGCTTATGGCGCACGACCTGACCCCGGCGGACGCCATAGAACTGGAACTGGACAAGATCATGTCCTTTGCCACCTCGGAAGGCGGCAAGACCTCGCACACCGGCATTCTTGCCCGCTCCCTGCAAATTCCCGCCATTGTCGGCGTGGAGGGGCTGGAAGAAAGCGTGCGCGATGGCGAGCTGGTCATCATAGACGCTTTGCGCGGCCGTATTCTCATCGACCCTTCGGAAGAGGAACTGGCCACCTATTCCGACCTTAAATACCAGTTTGAGAACTACCAGAAATCCATCATCCGCCAGTGCAAGCTCCCCGGCGAAACCGTGGACGGCTTCCGGCTGGAGATACAGGCCAACATAGAGCTGGCGGAAGAACTCCAGAGCGTGCTGGATAACGGCGGCGAGGGGGTGGGGCTGTACCGCACGGAATACGCCTTTCTCAACCGCAAGCAGCCGCCCACGGAAGAAGACCTGTACCGGGAATACGCCACCCTTGCCGAGCGCCTTGCCCCGGCCAAGGTCACGCTGCGCACGCTGGACGTGGGCGCGGACAAGATGATGAATTCGCAGGAAAAGCTGGATGAGCCCAACCCGGCCCTCGGGCTGCGGGGCATACGCTACTGCCTGAAGCATCAGGACGTGTTCCGCATGCAGCTGCGAGCCATTCTGCGCGCCAGCGTGCACGGCAACGTGGCAGTCATGTTCCCCATGATTTCCGGCCTTAAAGAGGTGCGGCAGGCACGCTACCAGCTCAACCTTGTGCGGCAGGAACTGGACGAGCAGGGCATTCCCTACAACCCCGACATGCCCGTGGGCATTATGATAGAGCTGCCCAGCGCCGTGATGATAGCGGAGACGCTGGCGCAGGAAGTGGATTTTTTCTCCATAGGCACCAACGACCTCATCCAGTACTCGCTGGGCATTGACCGCGCCAACAAGCACGTCTCTTACCTTTACCAGCCGCTGCACCCCGCCATTGTGCGGTCCATCAAATATGTGGTGGACGCAGCCCACCGGGGCGGCATAGAAGTGAGCGTGTGCGGCGAAGTGGCCTCTGACCCCTACTGCATACCCATTCTCATGGGCATGCAGATAGACGGGGTTTCCATTGCGCCGCAGGCCATTCCCGGCATTAAACGCATCATCCGGCAGGTGAACATGGAGGAATGCAAGCAACTGCTGCGCGATGTCCTCAGCCATGCCACCGTCTCCAAAATCAACCGCAAGGTGCGTCAGACCATTTTCAAGCGCTTCCCCGAGGAGCTTACCTTCTTCGCATCCCTGCTCGACCAGGACGACTAGCAAAGACCATGAGCAAGAAAGCAAAACAGGGCAGCGGCCATATTGCCCAGAACAAAAAGGCCCGCCGGTATTATGAATTTGTGGAAAATCTCGAAGCGGGCATAGAACTGCGCGGCACGGAAGTGAAATCCCTGCGCGCGGGGCTGGTATCCTTCCGCGACAGCTATGTGCAGTTCAGGAGCGGCGAGGCGTGGCTTATGGGCCTGCATATCGCCCCGTACGAAAACGCCGGATACGCCCAGCACGACCCGGACCGCGACCGCAAGCTGCTGCTGCACGCCCGCCAGATAGCCGCATGGGCCGCCAAGGTGGAGCAGCGCGGGTTTTCCGTTATTCCCGTGGCGATCTATTTCAAGGATTCCCGCGTAAAGGTGGAGATTGCCCTAGGACGCGGCAAAAAACTGCATGACCAGCGCGAAACCATCAAGGAGCGTGACATCCAGCGTGATGTTGCCCGCCAGTTGGCCAGCATGTAACCTCCGGCAACCGGCAAGCACATGACGCACACATCCCTTCTTCCGCAGCACAGGCAGTTCCTCGCGGAGCTTTTTCCCGGCACCGACTGCCTGACAACGCCGGAAGAGATGCTGGTCTTTGAGTCAGACGCCAGCCGCCTTGCGGGTGTACCCCTTGCGGTGGTGCGCCCCCGCAATGAGGAACAGATTGCGGAACTGCTGCGCTGGGCCCACACGGAACGTATGCCGCTGTATCCCCGCGCCCGCGCCACCAACGTGGTGGGCCTGTGCGTTCCGGACAGGCCGGGGGTGGTGGTTTCCACGCTGTGCATGGACCGTATTCTGGAAATCCATGCCGACGACTTTGTGGCCGTGGTGCAACCCGGCGTTGTGACGGGCGACCTGCAAAAACAGGTGGAGGCCCAAGGCCTGTTCTACCCGCCGGACCCGGCCAGCCTTGGCATATCCACCATAGGCGGCAACGTGGCCACCTGCGCGGGAGGGATGCGCGCCGTGAAATACGGCGTTACCCGCGAGTGGGTTCTGGGCTGCCGCGTTGTGCTGCCGGGCGGCAAAGCTATTGTCTGCGGGGGCAGAAACCACAAGAACGTGGTGGGGCTGGATCTCACCCGCCTCATGGTGGGCAGCGAGGGAACGCTGGGCATAATGACGGACATTACCCTCAAGCTCATGCCCCTGCCGGAAGCAACGGCTTCGCTCATGGCGGGGTTTTCTTCGCTGGAACAGGCCATGGAGGCGGTGCGCAGGGTGTTCCGGGCGGGTCTACTGCCTGCGGCGCTGGAATTCATGGGGCAGGCGGTGCTGCACTGCCTTGCAGAGCTGGGTGCCGTGCCGTGGCCGCAGGACGGGACCGTGCAGGCGGTGCTCCTTTTCCGGCTGGACGGCAGCCGGGCTGCCCTTGCCGCAGACCTGCAACGCCTGCGCACCGCGCTGGACGATACCGCGCAAAGCCGCCCCGCATGGCTGGAGCAGGGACTTGGCGCACAGGACGAAGAACCCCTGTGGGAAATACGCCGGCTCATCAACCCTGCCTCGTTCCGCGTGGCCCCCAACAAAATTTCCGATGACGTTACCGTGCCGCGCGGCAGCCTGCTGCCCGCCCTGACGGGCATACGGGCCATTTCCGGGCACTGCGGCCTGACCATTCTTACCTTCGGGCATGTGGGAGACGGCAACATCCACGTGAACATCATGCACGATGCCGCACGCGGAGACGAAAAACAGCGGGCCGGACAGGCCAAGCTGGCCGTCATGGAGCTTATCCTCTCGCTGGGCGGCACGCTCTCCGGCGAGCACGGCATAGGCCTGACCAAGGCCCCCTACGTGCACCGGCAACTGGGCGAGGAGGAACGCCGCCTCATGCGCGACATCAAGTCCGCCTTCGACCCCCACGGCATCCTCAACCCCGGCAAGGCATTCTGAACGGCTGCCGCACGCATTGCCGTACCGGACAAAACACGCTATCGTGCAACAACTTTTGTCCTGAGCCATCATGACCACCATCATCATTACAGCCAGCCCGAAACATTCCCGGAGCATGCCTATGTCCGCCGCACCCGCCGCACGCACCACACGCACCACCCGAATAGCCGCCCTTCTCCCGATGGTTCTGCTTTTGGCGGTTCTGCTGAACGGCTGCGGGCGCGGACAGCAGTCCGGCAAGGCATTCTCCGTGCCATCTGCGGAGCAGCAGCTTGTGGAAGGTGCCGGAGACGCGCTGGACCGGCTTGCCGCAGAACCCGGAGTGCCCCCGTTTACGCACCATCTCGCTTCCGCCAGAGGCATCATCATCTTTCCCGCCCTATACAAGGGCAGCTACATCTTCGGATTGCAGGGCGGACACGGGGTTCTGCTGGGCCGCACCGCCAACGGCGAATGGTCTCCGCCCTCATTTGTCACCCTCACCGACCTGAGCTTCGGCTTTCAGGCAGGCGGACAGGTAACCACCGCCGCCCTGCTGCTCATGGATGAGGAGTATCTGGACAAGGCCCTGCGGGACAACCTGACCCTCAGCGCGGATATTTCCGCTGCCGCAGGTCCGGCGGGTCACTCGGCGCAGCTGGACTATGCCACGCATACGCGCGGTATCATTCATGTGGCCCACACGCAGGGGGTGGCTTTCAGCATGGCGCTGGAAAGCGGCGGCATCATCGTCAACCATAAACGCAATCGCAACTATTACGGCATGGGAACCACACCTGCCGAAATACTCGCGGGCAGGGTGGACACGCCGGGAGCACAGGTTCTGCGAACCCGGCTGACCCGCCACACGGAACATCCCGCGCAGAAAACGGATACGCAATAAACCATGAACCCATGCACCGCCAATCCGCCCGCACGGGAATGCATCCTGTGCGGGCGTTGCCTTTCGGTTTGTCCCGTGCTGCTCGGCACCGGACGCGAGGAACTTTCGCCCAAGGCGAAACAGCACATGCTCGGCACACTGGCCCGGTCGCCTGAACGCCTGAATGTGGTGGACTGCCGCGTGCTCGCGGACAAGTGCCTTTCCTGCGGGCGGTGCGCCGCCGCGTGCCCGCAGGGACTTTCCGTGCCGGAAAAACTGGCGCAGCTTCGCGCGGCGCATCCCGGCTGGCAGCAGTGGATATGGAAACAGTGGATTGAACGCGGCGCCGCCCTGTGGCCCGCCCTTGCCACCTTTGGCAAGGTTGCGCCCAAGGATCTGGGACCGCAGACCTTTTCCCGCTTCATGGACTCCATCCGTGCCATGGCCCCTGCCAGCGACATAGCCCCGTGGCTGCATGTGGACAGTTACGACAGGGACGCGGGCGAGGGCAGGACCATCCTGCTCTTTGCCGGATGCACGGCGCGCCGCATTCAGAAGGCGTGGCACGCCAAAGCCCTGACCATACTCAAGAAACTGGGTTTTTCCGTCCTTTCGGAAAACGCCATGACCTGCTGCGGCCTCTCGCTGGACCATGCGGGCATTCCCCATGCCGCGCACACAGCCCGCCAGCGTAACGTGGATGCGTGGCGCAATGCGGGAAGCCCCCGCATGACCACCTTCTGCGCCACCTGCCACCACGGGCTGAGCGCCTACGCGCAGTGTGCGGACATCAACTGGCAGGAAGGCGAGGCACAAGCCTTTGCCGACTCGCTTGTTCCCCTTTCCACCCTGTGGGGCAATTCCGTCTTCCGCACAGGCGAAAACGCCCCGGCGCGGGTGCGCTACCACCAGCCCTGCCACTGGGGCGCCACAGACCCGGACAGGCACTGGCTTGCCCGCGTGCTGCAAACACGCTTTTCCGCTCCCGGCGGCGTGCAGTGCTGCGGCATGGGCGGTATTCTGCAACTGGGTGATCAGCCCCTTTCGCGCACCGTGGCAGAACGCTGCTGGCAGGCTCTGGCTCCGGATGAGCAGACACAGGTGGTTACCGGATGCAGCGGCTGCACCCTGCAACTGCGCAGTTCCCGGCCCGCACCGGGCGCAGCGCCCGTTCCCGTGGGGCACTGGCTGGACTGCCTTGAACCCTAGCCGTCTGATGGAGGCAGGGAAATTGGGCGCGGGCCGTTGACAACAAGCCTGCAAAAACTGCCGTGGGGCACGCCCCTTGCCAATCGCCGTTGCGTAGTTAGTTGTTTTCCGGTACGAACAATCGGATTCGTCAGGCACCGCGAAGACGGTTTCGCCCCGCCGCAGACGACTGCTCAACCCATCCGTCCATCCCTCCGGCACACCCGGAGCCAGCATACGCCTTTTCGGGAGATAGAATGCTCGGCCTCATCGTAAAAAAAGTCTTCGGCTCCAAAAACGAACGCTTCCTCAAGCAGCTCCGCCCCACCATCGCCGCCATAAACAGCCTTGAATCCGACCTGCTTGCGCAGCCGGATACCTATTTCCCCGCCCGCATCGCGGAACTGCGACAGGAAGTGGCAAACGGAGCCTCTCTGGACTCCGTGCTGCCGGAAACGTTCGCCCTTGTGCGTGAGGCTGGCCGCCGTGTCTTTAACATGCGCCACTACGACGTGCAGCTTGTGGGCGGCTGCGTGCTGCACAAGGGCATGATCGCGGAAATGAAGACCGGTGAAGGTAAAACCCTTGTGGCAACCCTGCCCGTGGTGCTTAACGCGCTTACCGGCAAGGGCGTGCATGTGGTCACGGTGAACGACTACCTCGCACGGCGCGACGCGGAGTGGATGGGCAGGCTTTACGGTTTTATGGGCCTTACCACGGGCGTTATCGTGCACGGGCTTACGGATGAGGAGCGCAAGGCTGCCTACGGTGCCGACATTACCTACGGCACCAACAACGAGTTCGGCTTCGACTACCTGCGCGACAACATGAAGTTCTACAAGGAACAGCTGGTACAGCGCGCTCCCAACTTTGCCATTGTGGACGAAGTGGACTCCATCCTCATCGACGAGGCGCGTACCCCGCTTATCATCTCCGGCGCGTCGGAAGACTCCACCGCCCTCTACGCGCAGGTGAACAACATCATCCCCTCGCTCAAGGCCGAACAGCACTTCACGCTGGACGAAAAGGCCCGCGCCGCCTCGCTCACGGACGAAGGCGTAGCCCGCTGCGAAGCCCTGCTCAAACTGGACAACCTGTACGATCCGCAGAATATTTCCTACCAGCACCACATTTTGCAGGCGCTTAAGGCGCACCATATCTTCCGTAACGATGTGGACTACATCGTCAAGGACGGTCAGGTGGTTATCGTGGACGAGTTCACGGGCCGCCTCATGCCGGGACGCCGCTTCTCGGACGGCCTGCATCAGGCGCTGGAAGCCAAGGAAGGCGTGAAGGTGGAATCGGAAAACCAGACGCTGGCTTCCATCACCTTCCAGAACTACTTCCGCATGTATGACAAGCTCTCGGGCATGACCGGCACCGCAGATACGGAAGCTGTGGAATTCGGGCAGATATACGGGCTGGAGGTTGTCTCCATCCCCACCAACCAGCCCATGGTGCGCAAGGACTTTCCGGACAGCATCTACCGCACCCGCCCGGAAAAGTTCAACGCCATTGTGCAGGAGATAATAGAACTGCACAAGAAGGGCCAGCCCGTGCTGGTGGGCACCATCTCCATTGAGACCTCGGAACTCATCTCCGGCATGCTCAAGAAGGCCCGTGTTCCCCACAACGTGCTCAACGCCAAGCACCATGAGCAGGAAGCGCAGATAGTGGCGGAAGCAGGCCAGAAGGGCCACGTGACCATTGCCACCAACATGGCCGGACGCGGTACGGACATTGTGCTGGGCGAGGGCGTGCGCGAACTGGGCGGTCTGCACATTCTGGGCACGGAACGCCACGAATCGCGGCGCATAGACAACCAGCTGCGCGGCCGGGCCGGACGCCAGGGCGACCCCGGCAGTTCCCGCTTCTTCCTCTCGCTGGAAGACGACCTGATGCGCCTGTTCGGGTCTGACCGTATTTCCGGCATTATGGAAAAGCTGGGCATGCAGGAAGGCGAACCCATCGTCAACAGCATGGTTTCCAAGGCCATAGAAAACGCGCAGAAGCGGGTGGAAGGACACAACTTCGAAATCCGCAAGACCCTGCTGGATTATGACAACGTTATGAACCAGCAGCGCGAGGTTATCTATTCCCTGCGCCGCGATTCCATGATGGAGCAGGATCTGGAACCCCTCGTACAGGAATTTCTGGACGACATTATCGACGAGCTTTACACCGAGTGGGAAGCCAACAAGCACCCGGATTCCGAGTCGAAAAACGCCATGGCCGCCCAGCTTAACGAGCTGTTCAACCTTGCCGGGGTTATGGAAATGCCCCCCGTGCCGGACCGCGAAACCGTGCGCGGCGCAGTGGTTGCCAAGCTGGAAAAGCTTAAGACCGACGCACCGGAAATGTATGCCCACATCCTGCGCTACTTCCTGCTGGAAGAGCTGGACCGCTGCTGGAAGGAACACCTGCTGAACATGGACCACCTGCGCGACGGCATCGGGCTGCGTGGTTACGGTCAGCGCGACCCCAAGCAGGAATACAAACGCGACGGATTCGCCCTGTTCCAGAGCATGCTCACCCGTATGCGCGAGAACATCTTCAAGGCGCTTACCCGTCTGCGTATCCAGCGGGCAGAGGAACGTGAGGAAGAGGAGCGGCTGCGCGAAGAATTCCGCCACAAGGAAGCGCGCAAGAATGTTTCCTATTCCGGCTCCGCCTCCAAGCAGCCGGAAAAGGCTCTGCCCACCCGGCGTGAAGAACCCAAGGTGGGAAGGAACGATCCCTGCCCCTGCGGAAGCGGCAAGAAATACAAAAAGTGCTGTGGCGCGGCCTAGTTTCCGCCCGATGTTCGTCTGATTTCCGCCTAATTTTCGCCTGTCTTCGCCTGTTTTCGCCCGCCCCCATCCTGATATCAGCCTGATGTATGGGTGGAATCAGGGTGGAAGAGGGCAGATAGCGGCCTGACATACGGGAACTATCGGCAACGACTGGCTGCGACTGGCTGCAGCAGGCAGTATCAGGCAGCGACTGGCAGCGACTGGCACCAACAGGCAGTATCAGCAAGTTTTCGACAAGTTTCAGGCATCTATTAGGCAAAGTTAGGCAAGTACCTGGCAGCCCCCTGACCGAACTGACAGAAGCACCCCATCCCGGAGCGTTAATGCACACCCCAAAAGGTTACCGTTTCGCCACCATTGAGGCGAACCTTAAATATTCGGGCCGCAGGGATCTTGCCCTGCTGGTAAGCGACCTGCCCGCAGCCGCAGCAGGCGTGTTCACCACAAACGTGTTTCAGGCCGCCCCCGTGGTGGTGGCCAAATCCATGCTGGAGGCGCGTCCCTTTGCCCGCGCCGTGCTCATCAACGCGGGCAATGCAAACGCCTGCACGGGTGAGCAGGGCATTGCCAACTGCCGCCACACGCTGGAGCTGGTGGGCGATGCCGCAGGGCTTATGCCGGAAGAGATTCTTCCCGCCTCCACAGGCGTTATAGGCATGCAGTTCAACATGGAGAAGTGGACCAGCGCAGCCGCCCCGCTTGCCGCCGCGCTGGGGAGCAACACGGCGGAAGACTTTGCCCGCACCATCATGACCACTGACGCCTTTCCCAAGCTGGTTTCCCGCACGGTGGAACTGGACGGCAAGCCCGTTTCGCTGCTCGCAGTAGCCAAGGGCGCGGGGATGATATGCCCCAACATGGCGACCATGCTTTCTGTGTTCATCACCGATGCGGCAGTGGACCCGGCCCTGTGGCAGGAGATGTTCCGCGCGGGGGTGGAAGAATCGTTCAACCGCGTTACCGTGGACGGCGACACCTCTACCAACGACACCGTATTCGGCCTTGCCAACGGAGCATCCGGCGTTACCGTTACCGGGGCCAACCGGGAACGGATGCAGCAGGCAGTTACCGCCGTTATGCGCGAGATTGCCTATATGCTGGTGCAGGATGGCGAAGGAGCCACCAAGGTTATCCACATTAACGTGACAGGGGCGGCCCATGCGGCAGACGCAGAACGCGCCGCCCGCACCGTGGGGCATTCGCCGCTTGTTAAGACGGCCATGTACGGACGCGATGCCAACTGGGGCCGCATAGTGGCCGCTCTGGGCCGCTCCGGTGCCGCCTTTCAGCCGGAAGACGTGGTGGTGACCATGTGCGGAGTAGAACTTTTCCGCAACGGGCAGCCCACGGATACGGATTTTGACACCCTGCTGGAACCGCTGCTCAAGGAACGGGATATTGTGCTGGATATTGAGCTTGGCCACGGCACGGGAAGCTACACCCTGCTGGCTTCTGACCTAACGCACGAGTATATCAACATCAACGCCGATTACCGGAGCTGATGCCGCACAGCGGCGGCTGCGGAAGAAGAGCGGGAAGCCGGCCACCGGAAACATCCGCCCCCGCGCTGCCTTTTGAGGTTGACAGCCAGCACCGCGTCCGGTAAACACACTGTCTCGCATGTGTGGCCGCATGCGCCAGCCGCAAGGCTGAGGATTACGGTGAGGTGTCCGAGTCGGCCGAAGGAGCTCGCCTGCTAAGCGGGTATACGCCTTAAAAGCGTATCGAGGGTTCGAATCCCTCCCTCATCGCCATTTTTTGGGGTTTGGATGAAAATCTAAACCCCTTTTCTTTTGGCTAAAGCACGACCGAAAAGCGTGAAGTGATTTTAGAAGTGAGTTTTCAGAGCAATATTGCATTCATGTCCCATTGTCTTTGCACAAAAAGAAGCCCCGCCATTCCGGCGGGGCCTTATCATATAACTTGCAAGAGAGTTAAAACGAGTGGATCGTAAACGAAGACTGTGCTCTTTTGATGGAATCATCCATGTACGTTCCACCGAAGTCCCAACTGTTATTCCACACTTTTTTATCAAACTCTGAAGGGATCTTCTCCCTGTATCGTATTTGATAGTTAATCCATCCCCCTGCCACAGGCTTACGTTCAACATATTCGTAGGTTATAAGCCCCGGCCCTCCTACCCTGAACAACCAGATTGAATACTCCCGACTATCGTCTATCACATTGGTCTCAGGTACAAACATCTCCAAAGATCTCCAAGAGGTATACTTATCTCTAGCTACAACTGTTGCTCGCTTCTCACTTACGCCAAAATAATCCATTACAGCGACGATCCTATCTTTATTTTTAAAGACCCAACCGTTATCGTCTACCCTCTTGGCATCAAGTTCAAATTCTTTCGCTATATCAACGAGAACCACGCGGGTATCATTCTCTATTCTTACAAACGAATTGTCTTCAAGAACTATGGTATCACGCGAAATAAGAGCCTGTGGATTGCCCATGTTACGAAGCCCGCACCCTGTACACAAGCTAATAAGAACAGCAACAAACAGTAACTTTTTAATCATCTCATCTCTCCCGATAATAATTTCCCCCAATATATCCCCCCCCGAACAGAACGTATTGCAAATATCATATCTTACAGCGAATATCAACGCACCCACTATGCACCCAACATCCCGCCTTTCCGAGACGTTTCTTGTTCTTTTCATCTTCCTTTCTTTGAGCCAGCCCATTCGCCAACCTTCTCTCGCCTTCCCTCTTGACCCTCTTTGATGATATCACTATTACTATCATCAAGGAGACTGATGTGGCAAAACTCGACAAGATTCTCCAGCAGATGCTCACCTCCCCGCAGAATGTC
>CAYRLL010000037.1:0-6785 GCA_964425115.1 uncultured Desulfovibrio sp.
AGGCGGCGCGTTCCCGCATCCGGTCATGGCCCTCAACACGGCAGACTGGCAGGACCACCACGGCCATTTCGATCCGCACCGTGTGGCCAAGCTCATCAACGGCTACTTCCTCAAGGATGCCGAGGTAAACGGAAAAACCTTCACCAAGGGCCAGCAGGTTCCCAGCTTCGCCTTCCTCACGGATGACGGCTCCACCTGCAGCGGCAACTGGGTATACAGCGGGTCTTACACAGACAGCGGCAACATGGCTGCCCGCCGTGACAAAAACCAGACCGAGGCACAGGCCAAGATAGGCCTGTACCCCAACTGGTCGTGGACATGGCCGGTAAACCGCCGCATCCTGTACAACCGTGCCTCGGTAACGCCGGAAGGCAAGCCCTACGCACCGGCCAAGGCCGTCATCGAATGGGACGGCGAAAAGTGGGTGGGCGACGTGCCGGACGGCGGCTGGAAGCCCGGCGAGAAGAACCCCTTCATCATGGTGGCCCACGGCTACGGCCAGCTTTACGGCCCCGGCCGTGAAGAAGGCCCGTTCCCGGAACACTACGAACCGCTGGAATGCCCGGTCAGGGACAACCCCTTCTCCGGCCAGCTGCACAACCCCACAGCCTTCAAGATCGCAGGCGACGAGCACGCCGTGTGCGACCCGCGCTTCCCGTTCATCGGCACCACCTACCGCGTGACCGAACACTGGCAGACAGGCCACATGACCCGCAACACGCCGTGGCTGCTGGAAACGGAACCGCAGCTCTTCTGCGAAATAAGCGAAGAACTGGCAAAACTGCGCGGCATAGAAAACGGCGAAATGGTCAAGGTTGCCAGCCTGCGCGGCGAACTGGACTGCGTAGCCATCGTCACCAAGCGCATCAAGCCGTTCAAGGTGCAGGGAAGCGAAGTCCATATGGTCGGCCTGCCCTGGCATTACGGCTGGTCCACCCCCAAGAACGGCGGCGATTCCGCCAACCTCCTCACCCCCTCCGTGGGCGACCCCAACACCGGCATACCGGAGAGCAAGGCGTTCATGGTCAACGTGAGAAAGAAGCAGGGAGCGTAAGCCATGGCCAAGAAGTTCTTTGTAGACCTTACCCGTTGCACGGCTTGCCGTGGCTGTCAGGTTGCCTGCAAACAATGGAAAAAGCTGCCCGCGGAGGAAACGGTCAACTGGGGTTCGCACCAGAACCCGCGCGACCTCTCCTTCACTACCCTTAAACTGGTCCGTTTCACCGAGGTGGTGGTAAAAGGCAAGGTGGACTGGCTGTTCTTCCCGGAACAGTGCCGCCACTGCACCGAACCGCCCTGCATGTATCAGGCGCAGATAGATGACGAACGCGCCGTCATTCAGGACGAGCTTACCGGTGCCGTCATCTTCACCGAATACACCAAGCTGGTGGACGGCGATGGCGTGCGCACGGCATGTCCTTACGACATCCCGCGCGTGGACCCCGAAACAAAGCTCATCTCCAAATGCGACATGTGTCTGGACAGGGTGCAGAACGGCAAAAAGCCTGCCTGCGTCCTATCCTGCCCCACGGGCACCATGAGCTTCGGCGATGAAGATGAAATGATGGCCCTTGCGGAAGAACGCCTTGCCGCAGTTAAGAAGCAGTATCCCGATGCCGTGCTGGGCAACCCCCACGATACCCGCGTGGTCTACCTCTTCCAGCAAAACCCGGTGGACTACTTCGAAAAGGCTGTGGCGGACGCAAGCCCGCAGCTCATGAACCGCAAGCAGATGTTTGCGCGCATCATGGGCAGAAACGACATGAAACGCGGATAAAAACACCTCTCCGGCGGGCTTACTCCCGCAGGTCCGCCGGAACAGGTGTTTTATGCAACGTATCGGCAGCGGTCTCACAGCGTACGATACGTTTCCTGCGGCGCGCGGAAAGGGCATCCGCGCGCCGCACCCCAAAATTTCATCCCTGCCCGTCTTTACTGCATCCCTCACCCACGATGCAGGAACCTCCGCCGAGAAATCCCGGAGACCCCATCCCTGCCGCCTGCGTTCACACCCGACGCAGGCGGCCCTTTTTCTGTGCGCCGGAACGTTCCGCGCCAATCCCTGCGGGAAACCGCCGCCCCCCCTTTCCTTCCGGCAACAATCAATGATACGATAATAAGTGAACAACCACAGGAGAATCCCCATGCAAGCTGTCAGCATAGTCGGCTACAAAAAGTCAGGCAAAACCACACTCACCGCCAAGCTCGCGGATGCGCTTGAAGCACGCGGCAAAAGGGTTGCCATTGCCAAGTTCACACACCACGGGCTGGACAAGGAAGGAACGGACACAGCCACCTTCGCGGGCCAGAACCGCACAGTCATCGGCCTTGGCCCGGAAGAGGCCGCCGTGTTCTGGGGCGAAAAGAAGTACCTCATAGACCTCCTGCCGCTGGTGCAGGCAGATATTCTGCTGGTAGAGGGCGGCAAAGACCTCACGTGGCTGCCGCGCATCCTCTGCCTTAATTCCGCATCAGAGGCGGAAGATTTGGACCGGGGCCTCGCGCTGGCAACCTATGGGGATGTGGCCGCCCCCTATCTCAAATCCTACCGTGAAGAAACGCTGGAAAAACTGGCCGCGCTGGTGGAAGAACGCGCCTTCATGCTGCCGGGGCTGGACTGCGGCGCATGCGATGCCGAAGACTGTGCCGCCATCGCCCGCCGCATCGTCAAGGGCAAAGGCTCCCCCGCCGACTGCAGAAGCGTGGACGACCACGGATTCCACATCACGGTCAACGGCTCCCCCATAGGGCTGAACCCCTTTGTGGCCCGCATCGTCCGCTCCAGCATTCAGGGCATGCTCAAAGAGCTGAAAGGCTACTCCCCCGGCGAAGTCACCATCACCTTCAAAGACTGATCCCCCTGCCGAAAACCAGAACCGGCGCGCAGCACATGGCTGTGCGCCGGTTGCGTCATCCCGGATGAATTACATCGCTCCGCCCCTGCCGGAAACTCAGGCCGCCCTGCGGGCAACCAACTCGTCTATCTCCAGCGGCTCGCTTGCGGCATCGTTGCGCACAAGCCCTATGGCATCCTTGGCGCACTGGAAACGACACACGCCGCAGCCCATGCAGGCTTCCGCGTCCACCACGGCCAGCCCGTCCTGCAGGGAAATAGCGGAAAACTGGCATTTCTTCGCGCACTTGCCGCACCCTACGCAGGCATCGGCGTCAACCACCGCCAGATAGCCGGAAGCCTCCAGCATGGGCACCCCGCTAAAGTGCGCCTTCATGGCTCCGCAGCAGCACGCGCAGCAATTGCATATGGCGTAATACCGGCCCAGCATGGCTTCCTTGAAAAACGCATGAGAGACATGCCCGCGCCTGTTGCTGGCCTCCACTATGCCCACCGCCTCCTCAGGCGAAACACGGCGGGCATTGTTGGCGTGGTGCAGTTCCAGAAAGGCCACAAACGGCTCGCCCACGATAAGGCACACGTCCAGCGGCAGGCAGGGATTTTCGCTGTTCACCCGGCAGGGGCAGTCAAACACGGCAATATGGTCCGGATTGCGCAGAATAATATCCTTGGCCGTGCTGTAGGGCAGCACCTTTTCCAGATCGGGCAGGGCTATTTCGCGGTTCACGCGGATGAGCTTACGGGCAGATTCGGTGCGCAGCGTCTTGCCGTGGTAGGTATCGGCAAATCCCCCGGTCCCCTTGGGGCGGGCAAAGGCACCGGGCTTCCACAGGCCCAGCCCTTCCGCCACCCAGCACAAAGGATCACTCAGGTACCGCGCAAGGGGGTGGTACCCCTTGCCCACGCCGATATAGAAGTAAGGGAAACGCAGGTAGAAATAGCCGTGCAGAAATTCGGCAAAGGAATAGTGTTCCCGTTTGCGGAACTCACGGTAGAACTGCACCGTTGCAGGATCGGCAATGCGCTCCAGCACGCGCTCAAACAGCGGCATGTGGCACCTTCCTTTCGTTGTGTGTGGTCCCTCGGCGCGGACGAAAGGTAAGTGCACGTATGATAACAGAAACGCAGAGCCCGTGGCAAGGCGCGGATTATTCTTCTCCCCCGCCGACCTTCCCGCCGGGCGTCCCGCCAGCCGTCCCGCAGCCGTCCGGGCCGGTGTCTCCTCTGAACCCGTGCAAAAACTCCGGGTCGTACAGCTTGGAAAACCGCTCGGAACCGTCCTCTCCCGGCAGCACGAGAAAAACCGTCTGCCGCGTCAGCCCATGCACGCGCACAGCCTCGCACAGCGTACCCAGCGTTGCGCGCACAATACGCTGGTCCGGCCAGCCCACCCGGTAGGCCGCAATAACGGGAGTGGCCTCTTCCAGCCCGCCCGCCCGCAGTTCATCCGCAATCCCCTGCGCGTTTGCTGCGGAAAGATAGATGGCCATGGCGCAACGGTGGCGGGCCATATCACGTAATTTTTCCGTATCCGGCACGGGGGTGCGCCCCTCCAGCCGGGTAATGATCAATGATTGCGACCTCTCCGGCACCGTCAGCGATGCAGCGGCTGCGGCTGCGGCTGCAAACCCCGCGCTCACGCCCGGCACCACGGCGCAGCGAACCCCTTCCGCCTCCAGAAGCCGCATCTGCTCGCGTATGGCCCCGTACAGGGAAGGGTCGCCCGTGTGCACCCGCGCCACCATGCCGCCGCGCCTCACGGTTTCCATCATAAGGGAATGGGTTTCCTGCAGATTCATGGGAGCGGAATCCACCACCACGGCATCCGCCCGCGCCTGCGCCACTATGGCGGGCGGCACCAGCGAACCGGCGTAAAGCACCAGATCGGCCCCGGCAATAAGCCGCTGGCCCTTCACCGTTATCAGTTCAGGGTCGCCGGGACCGGCTCCCACAAACCACACCGCCACCCGTTCCGGCTCCTGCGTCTCTCCCACGCGGTCCGCCTTCCCTCCGGGCAATGCCGCACCGCCCGTGTCCTGTCCGGCTCCGCCCCCATGCGCCACCTCCGCGCGGCCCATGGAATCATCGGCAGCGGCGGCAGGAGATGCCCCCCTGTCTGCGCCGTCATCCTTCCGGGTCCGGGCCGTCCGGGTCTGAACCGTCATGGCTGGATTGCCCGCATCCTGCTGTGCCCTGCCTGCATCCTGCTGCGTCATGCTGTTTTCCGAATCCCGCGCCGACCGCGCAAAGGGTTACCTGTTCAAAAGACCGCCATAAATGCCACGCCGGTTTTCTGTCATTTCTGCCGCTCCCTGTCGCTTTCTGCCGCTACGGCTTCTCCACCGTGATGATAAACACCGGATTCATGCCTTCCAGCCGCACATCACCCGCCAGCGGCGAAGAAACGGCGGCGTGCAGCATGGTTATTTCGGCACTCCAGCCCAGAGCGCCCACATGGGCGCGCACCCGCTCCAGCGTTGCCAGCAGCACGCAGTGCACCACCAGCCTGCCGCCGGGGAGCAGGCGCGAACACACGGTGTCCAGCAGGGCGGCATCGCTGCCCAGCCCGCCGCCTATAAACACCCGGTGCGGGTCCGGCAACTCGCCAAGGCAGCCGGGCATGGTGCCGTGCACCACCTCAAGCGAAAGCGCGCCGAACCGCCTGCGGTTTTCGCGTATCATGGACACGCGTCCGGCGTTGCGCTCCACGGCATACACCTCGCCGTTATGCAGCAACGCGCAGGTCTCCAGCCCCACGGAACCGCATCCGGCTCCAAGGTCCCAGACCACGTTGTCCGGCTCCGGTCCAAGGGCGGCAATGCCTGCCGCGCGCACGGGCCACTTGGTGATGAGGCCCCGGTCAGAAACATACCCGTCGTCCGGCACGCCAAGGCGCAGCATCCTCTCCGCGCCCCCCGTCCGCTCAAGCAGCACAAGATTGAGCGGCGAAAAATTCTTCTCTCCGGCCTCAGTCAGGGTGTAGCGGTCAAAGCGTTCGTCCTCCGCCCCCAGATTCTCAAACACCCACATGGCAAACCAGTCCGCTCCCCGCTCCAGCAGCCGATGAGCAATGGCGGCGGGAATATTTCTCTCGTCCGTCAGCACCCCCACCCAGTCGCCATGCCGCAACGCGCCGAACAGGGGCCGCCAGTCGTCGCGCCCGTGCAGCGATACCGCCCGTACCGCCTGCCACGGCACCTTGGCGCGGGCCGCCGCCGCCTGCAACGAGGTCACGTTGGGATACACTAGCACCCCTTCCGGCCCGAATTCTTCCACCAGACGGGCACCGATGCCGAAAAAAAGCGGATCGCCGTCCGCCAGCACCACCACCTCGCGCCCCATATTCTCGCCCCTGACAATGGCATCCAGCACGTCCCGCAACGGGGCGGTCACCACAATCTTCTCGGCGGGATGATCGTCATACTGCGCAAGCTGACGCCTGCCGCCCACCAGCACCTGCGCGCCGTCAATAACGGCAGCGTGCTGCTCCGGAAGCAGGTCGGGGTCCATCCCCAGCCCCACCACATGAATGGACATGGCATCACCTTCCTTGTTTGGAAACACCTGTTCCCGGCATGTATCCGGACACGCACGGCACGCCCCCGGTACACACGTTACGCACACGGCACCGTCGCCAGAGCGCATTCCGGGCCCGATAAACTTCTGCGCCGGATACCATTCCGGGCCAGACAGATGTCCGGGCGGGCAACTATCCGCATCGGGCCGCATCAGATCGCAACAGGCTCCGCCAGACCGCACCGGGCCGCGTCAGATCGCATCGGGCCACATCAGATCGCGTCGGGCCGCATCGGGCCTCATCCCGCACCGGGCCGCATCGGGCCGCGTCAGGCCACAACCTGCGTCAGCAGCCTGCCATCAAAATCAAACACATGCACCGCCACATCCCTGCCGCCGGTCCAGTGCCGCGCGC
>CAYRLL010000037.1:6885-22712 GCA_964425115.1 uncultured Desulfovibrio sp.
TCAAAATCAAACACATGCACCGCCACATCCCTGCCGCCGGTCCAGTGCCGCGCGCACTGCCGCGCCCGCTCCGTCACGGGCGGCAGCACCTGCCGCAGCGCCCCTTCACGCTCCACTATCTCCAGCACCTGCCGGGCGGTGTTGGCACCTGCCACCTCCCGCACGGCACCTGCCCGCAGCCCCGCGTCCGCACACCATCCGGCCAGCAGCCCAAAATCCAGCGGCGCGGTCTGGGCGTGGGTATAGGCGTGGCCCTGCGCCAGCTTGACCAGCTTACCAAAAAAACATCCCCACGCAATGTGCTCAAACCCTCTGGCAGCAGCCTGCCCGAGTGAAAAAGCCACAAAATCCGCCGCCTGAATAAAGGCCCTCTCCGGCCACAGGGGATACACCCCCATGAGCAGCCGCTCACTGCGCCTGCCCGTGGAAAGCCCTATGCCGCTGCACCCGGCAGCCCGCGCGACGTCCATGCCCTGCGTTATGGTGGCCCGCCACGAACTGTGGCTGAACGGCTTCACCGTGCCCCGTGTTCCCAGAACGGATATGCCGCCCACAATGCCCAGCCTGCCGTTCAGCGTATGCCGGGCACGCTCCGCCCCGTCCGGAACCACAATGCGCACGCGCACCCGGCCCGCGTAGCCTGCGGCACGGCACTCCTCTTCCACGGCGGCGGCAATCTGCAATCTCGGCTGCGGGTTAATGGCGGCCTCGCCCACGGGCACAGGCAGCCCCGGCAGGGTCACACGGCCCACGCCCGTCCCGCCTTCCAGCGTAATCAGGCCGGGCACTCCCGCCCGCGCCGGGGCGGCTTCCGAATCTGGAAAATCAGGCGAATTTCCGTAGCCTCCCCCCTGCGGCAGGCACACATGCGCCTCAATCATGGCTCCATGGGTGGCGTCCGGGTCATCCCCGCCGTCCTTCACAACCCCCGCCACGGCACTGCGTGCGCCTCCCGCATTCTCCAGCCTGCAAAAGGCCACGGCAACATCCAGCCTGCGCACGACTTCACCCTCATGGGCAGGAAAGGGCGGCAGGGGCACGTTCACACACGCGGCCTCCTTCCCGGTCAGCAGCAGGCGCAGGGCCGCAGTGGCAGCGGCAGCGGCAGCCGTGCCCGTGGTAAAGCCCTCGCGAAGCCCTGCCTGCATGGCGGCTTCGTGCTGCCGGCTGGTATCGGAATAAGGAGTCATGTTCCGGTTCCGCTACGGGTAACCGCCGCTTCCGCAGGGCGGGTCACTTCACCATCTTCCGCTGCACGGCCTGCTGCCCGGCAATGCCCATGCCGATTGCCGCAATGGCCATGCATGCGCCCAGCACCCCCATGGGGCCTGTGGGACGGTCGAAAATGAGAATATCCCATACAAAGGAGAGCGTGGGCTGAATAAGCATGAGCAGTCCCGCCACAGAGGCGGGCAGCTTGGGCAGGGCGGAAGAAAGCAGCACCCACCCCAGCCCCTGACAGAGCAGACCGTACGCCACAAGGTAGCCGCCGTCGCCCAGGGTGGGAATGGCAAAGGACCCGCCGCTCATCAGGTTAAAAGAACCGCAGAACACGGCTGTGGTCAATGAGATAACCGCCATGTTCATAATGAGGGGCAGCTTGCCCTCCACCCCCTGCGACCGGCGCAGCGTAAGGATGTAGCAGGCATAGAACACGGCCGTGAGCAGGCCGAACACCACGCCCGGCACCGTTCCTTCCGCAAGCCCGCTCGGGTCAATGTCCAGCAGCAGCCACATGCCGCCCAGCGCAAGGGGCAGCGCGGCCATGAGCCGCAGGGAAATGCGTTCGCGGAACACCGCCGCGCCTATGAAAGCGAGGATGAAGACCTGAAAATTGCCCAGAATGGTGGCAAGCCCCGGCCCGATATACAGGATGGAACGGTGCCACGCCTCAAGGTCCAGCGCGAAGAAGAACCCCGCGCCCAGCACCATGCCCCATATGCCGTGCCGCACGCGCATCTTCTCGCCCCGCGCAAGGGCGATGAGCAGCAATGCCATGCCGCCGAAAAACACACGGTAAAAGGCAGAGGCGCTCGGCCCCACGTCCACCAGCTTGACGAACACGGCGGCGAAACTGATCATGGTGCCGCCCGCCAGTACGCGCAGCAGCGGTCCGGTGGGCAGCCCGGAGGCAAGGGAAGGATGTGTGTGTTTCATGAATCTGGCCTGCTACAGTGCACCGGCTTTATACAGGGCTTCGCGCGCGTCCTGATGCCGCCCCCGCGCCTCAAAGGCGCGGGCCAGTTCCAGCCACGCCGATTTCATGTCCGGCCGCAACGCCGCAGCCTGACGGGCAAGCACTTCCGCTATTTCCGGGTCTTCTCCGCCGTCCAGATACAGCTTGGCCATAAGCTGCAGGGCCACAGCATCCTGCGGGTTGTGAATAAGCGCCTGATGCAGGCATTCGCGCGCCTCGTCCGTGCGGCCCTGCCGCATGCACAGGCGGGCCAGATACCGCTGCACAAGTCCCTGATTCTCTTCCAGTCTGGCCGCACGGTTGTAATACTGGCGGGCCATGCCGTACTTGCGTTCCGCCTCAGAAAGCTGTCCCAGACGGATCAGGGCAAAAAAATGGCCGGGATGCTGCTTGAGGCACTTGCGGTAATACGCCTGCGCCTCTTTCAGTTCGCCCAAGGTGTGGCAGACGTTGCCGAGGTTATAGAGTGCCATCACGTCCTTGCGGTTGCGGGCAAGGGCCTCGTCAAACTGCTTTCTGGCTTCCTGCGGCCTGCCCAGTCCGGCATAGCACACCCCCAGCGAGTTCCACGCCATGGTGTTGTCCGCATCCGCCAGCAGGGCGCGCTTGTATTCCTCAATGGCGTCAAAGGTGTCGCCGCGCGAATACAGCTTGTCCGCGCTTATATTCAGCGCCAGCGAATCCATGACCCCCACACGGGGCTTGGGGCAGAGCATGGCATATTCCAGCGCCTTCAGGCAGTTTTCCATACTGTCCGCCCTGCGGTAGTTGAGGAAGGGATGACACGCCACCCCCACTGCCGCCTCAATGCCCAGCCGGGAATCCAGTGTCTCGCACAGCCGGGTGTACCGTTCGCGCATCTGGTCCGGCACGCCCCCGGCGTGAAAATAGATAAGCGAATTCAGCCCGTAACGCCCGCCTACAACGTCATCACCAAGAATGGAACGGCACGCCTCGGCAGATTCGGCCACAAGCTGCTCGGCATGCGGAGTCCGCTCGCCCTGTACCCGCTCCGCGCCCGTCAGCCGCACCAGCGCCAGTGCAAAACGATCGCACCGCTCACGTTCGCGGGCAAACCGGGCCAGAAAATCCCTGTGCCGCAGCAGCCCGGTCAGGGGGTCCAGATGCGCCGTCTCGCCCTGCGCGGCAGCGGCAATGCCGTCCTCTTCGGGCATCAGCGTAATGCGGTCCCCCGGCTCAATGGCCCATGCGGGGTCGCCAAGGTGCATCACCTCAGCCAGCGACTGGCTTTCGCGCACCTCCATGAGCACTACCTCCCCCTTGTACAGGGGTGACTTGGGCTCTGCGCCCTCCGCAGATACGGGTTCCGCAAGGCCTTCGCCGCCCGCCTCTCCCTGGGCACCTGCCGCCATGCGGTAGGAACGGTAGTCGGTGGACCATACGGAATAGCGTGCGCCCTCCCGCGCGCCCATGGACCGCCCGAGGCTCACCATGACCCGGCTCATGGGCATGGTCTCCACCACCTTGCCGCCTTCCACCAGAATGCGGTTGTAGCCCATGACATGGCCCGTGGCTTCGCCCAGATTGCGTTCGCCTGCTATGCCCGCCGCAATGCGGGCCTTGCGCAGCAGCTGCCGGGCCTGTTCTTCCACCGCAAGGCCGAACAGCGGGCCTTCAAAATCCTGCGGATACGTGGCGTATCCGGCGCACACCCCCACGCCCACGTGGTCGTCGGTCAGCTCATGCACCATGCGCACCGCCCGCATGGCGCGCACCGCGTCCTTGGCAATCCTGCGGCAGGAGGCAGATGTGCCGCCGGGGATGAACAGGGTATATTCAAAGTCGCCCGTACGCGCCGCCAGCGCCTGCTGCGGCGCGCTCTCGCGCAGGGCGTCCGCCAGCCTTGCGGCAAGCTCGTCGGCGAACAGGTACCCGTAGTCGCGCATGACACTGCGCAACGAGGCAAGCGTAAAGGAGATAACCCCCATGCACGCACTGTAGCTCCCCTGCCCGGCATGACCATTAAATTCGCAGCCGCCCTCCCCTGAAGGCTTGAAGCAGTCGCGTATGCGCTCGGTCTCGCGGCACAGGGCCTGCTCCATATGCTGCCGCGTGAACAGCCCGGTGGCCGGGTCCGTGATGCTCAGCTTGTAAAGCTGCACCTTTTCCAGCGCCAGTTCGCCCAGACCGGGCAGCACGTCCATCATGCTCTTGCGGGCACGCATGGAAACGCCGCGCGCCACAAAAACCCCCAGCAGCCGCCCCTGCAGGGTCAGCGGCAGCAGGAGCTTTCTGTCCTGCGAATCCCATACGGGCTGCAGACTGTGCTTCCCCTTGGGAAAATAGAGGCTGTACGATTTGTAGGTAAGAAACCGGCTCACGGCATCGGCAAGAAGATGCTCATAGGTAATGAGATCGTGCCGGGTGAGTATGGTCCGAATGCCGCATGAGATGTGCTGTTGCGCCTTCATGCGGCAGGTATACATTCTCGCACGGCGAATGGGAAGCCCCGGAGAGGGAACACGCAACCCCGCCGCGCAGGCACACACCCTGCGCCCCGGCAATCCGCCCCGCGCGCCTTGCATCCTCCGTCTCTATGCGGTAGCACAACCTATACCGCGTTACGGCCAGCCCGTGCCACGCGTGGCGCAACGCGACGACCGCACACAGGAGCACCCATGTCCGTTCATGCACCCGGCAATTCACCTGACCCTTCCCCCGGATATCCCGATGCAGCGGCCGTCCTGCGCGCCATTCAGGAACGCCGCAGCATCCGCAAATTCACGGAAGACCCCGTTTCCGAAGAAGCCGTAACGGCCATTCTGGAGGCGGGCCGCTGGGCACCCAGCGGGCTGAACAACCAGCCCTTCCGCTTTCTGGTCATACGCAGGGGAGACGCGCGCGTGCACACGCTGTCCACGCTCACCAAATACAGCCACATCGTCCTTGCCGCCCCGGTGCTCATCGGCCTGTTTCTGGACCGCACAGCCACCTATCACCAGCTCAAGGACCATCAGGCCGCGGGCGCATGCCTGCAAAACATGATGCTGGCGGCCCACGCACTGGGGCTGGGCACCGTGTGGCTGGGACAGATGATGAACAACGCCCCGCAGGTGCTCGCCGCCCTGAACCTCTCTGAAAACGACTACGAATTCATCACCTTTCTTGCCGCAGGGCACCCCGCCCAATCGGGCGTTGCCGACCGCAACCCGCTAGAAGCCTACATGCTGGAGAAATGATCATGCAGATACGCAGCTTTCCCCTCGGTCCGCTGGACACCAACTGCCACGTGGCGTGGAACGGCACCCTTGCCGTTGCCGTGGACCCCGGCGGCGACCCCGCTGAGGTGGTGGACTTTCTGAAGGCGAACAACCTCACCCTCACCCATATCCTGAACACGCACCTGCACTTCGACCACATATACGGCAATCAGGCGCTGCACGCCGCCACGGGAGCGCCCATCCTTGCCTGCGCCAAGGATGCCTACATGCTCGACTCCGAACTCGGTTCCGGCGGCATGTGGGGCTTCCCCAAGGTCACGCCCTTCGCCTACGAAACCATTGATGAAGGCGAATACACCTTCATGGGCCTTCCCTGTTCGGTGCTGCACACCCCCGGTCACACACCGGGCAGCCTGTCCTTTTTCTTCCCGGACGGACTGGGCGTCCCTGCCGTGTTCGTGGGCGACCTGCTTTTCTACCGCTCCATAGGCCGCACCGACTTCCCCGGCGGCAGCATGGCGGACCTCACCAAATCCGTTACCCGCAAGATTTTCACCCTGCCCGGTGAAACCGTGGTCTTCTCGGGGCACGGATTGGAAACCTCCGTGGGCGATGAGCGGCTGAACAATCCGTTCTTCACGGAATTCGTCCGCTGACGGCAGGAGGCGCAAGCATGACACCGGCAGAGGCCGTACAGGCTGACCAGACCGTCATAGACCTGCGGAACAAGTGCTGAGGCGTGAGTCTGGAGATAAGTTGGTATCTCCGCTTTCACAAAGGGACAAGCATAGCCTTTCTCGTGGCGCAGAACGCGGCTCCGCAGGTGGAACATGCGCTGCACATTGAACCGCGGTGGGATATCACCTTCTCGACGCACGACGGACCGGAGGGCGGATTGCGGGCGCAGTGCACAAGACGCCTTCCCGCAACTTCTCCGCCGCCCGGCAAGGACAGGGATAATGGAAAAGACAAAGAACCTCTCTGAGCAGAACGGCGTTCCGCAGGTTGTGGCCGTGTCGTGCAGCCCCCGCGCGGGCGGCAACAGCGACCACGCCTGCCGCCTCTTTCTCGAAGGTGCTGAAGCGGCGGGGTGCAGAACCCGGCTGGTGCTCCTGCGCCATTACGATGTGCGCCACTGCGTTTCCTGCCAGCGGTGCGAGCACGACCCTTCCAAGGCCTGTTTTCTGGAAAAAGAAGACCAGAGCGGCGAACTGTTCCGTATGTTGCTGCAAACTCCCGTGCTGTTCTTCGCCTCGCCCGTCTACTTCTACCATGTGCCTTCGCACTTCAAGACCTTCATCGACCGCTGCCAGTGCTTCTGGATGCGCCACCAGTCCGGCGACCGGGCCATGCTGGACCTGCCGGAACGCAAGGCCTACCTCGCCATGGCCGGAGCACGGCCGCGCGGCGAAAAACTGTTCGAGGGCAGCATCCTCACGCTGAAGTGCTTCCTCAGGCCGTTCAACTTCGTCCTGCAGGAGCCGCTGCTCTTCTACGGCATGGACGGCCCGCAGGAACTGCGGGAGAACGAGGAAGCCAGAGACAGCCTGCACGCCATGGGCAGGGAAGCGTGCCTCTCCCTGCTTTCCGCAACGGCGGCAGACACCGCTGCGGCAGCGCAGGGATAGCTCCATGCCTGCGCGTCTGCGCCGACCGTTACCCGCCCTGCTACGCTCCCTGTCGCGCCACCCGCTGCGCCACCTGCTGCGCCGCATGGCCCTCCTGTGCGGCACACGCTGCACGGTCTGCGGCAAGGCGTGCCCCGCATACGGGCCATATGACAGCACGACCGACGGCATGACAGGCAGCATGACGGGCAGCATGACTGACGCCATGGAAGGCGACACAGCTGTCGGCACATCTGGCGGCATGGCTGGCGATCCGGAAAGCGCAACGCCATGCGGAAAAGGCAGCCTTCCGGCTCATGCCACGCTGCCCCCGCTCTGCCCCGACTGCGCCCATGCGCTCCGCCCCCGTTCCGGCGGGCACTGCCCCCGCTGCGGCCTTCTCTTCGCGCAGGAATCCATGCCCGTCACCCCGTGCTCCGCCTGCCTTGCCGATCCGCCGCCGTGGCACACCCTCACCTTTTGCGGTGCCTACGAAGGCACACTGCGGCACAGCATCCTGCGCTTCAAATTCCACGGCGCGCTGGAACTTGGGCCGGTGTTCGGCTCCCTGCTCGCCGGGCGCGTGGCTGCCCGCCTTGGCAGCGCCCCCTGTCCCCCGCAGGTCATCATTCCCGTTCCCCTGCATCCCGCCCGCCTCGCGGAGCGCGGCTATAACCAGACGCTCGAGCTTGCACGCCCCATGGCCAGAGCCCTGAACATCCCCCTGCGGCCGGACCTGCTGCTGCGCCCCGTCGCCACCCCCCACCAGATCGGGCTTTCCCGGCAGGAACGGCAGCGTAACCTCCGCAATGCCTTTGCCGCTCCGCACCCGGAGCGTCTGGCAGGCGTGCACATCCTGCTGGCAGACGACATCATGACCACAGGGTCCACCATCGCTGCCGCCGCGAAGGTACTGCTTCAGGCAGGAGCGGGCAGCGTCCATGTGGCCGTGATCGCCAGAACCCCGGAAGAACGTCCCGCCTAGCACCAACTTTTCGAGCCTTCTAAAAATGGGAGGCTTACCCCCTCCGGCACGCCGCTTTTTCCGTGTATGGCAGCTTTGCGCACCAAAAGCCGGAGTCATTCTGTCGATTTTGCGGGCAATGCACAATTTTGTATTTGTGCACGGATTACCCCTCCTGCGCCCCGCCTCTCAAACGACAAAATTGTAGTTGACATACCTGCAGAATCACATAATTGTGAACCGCGCTCGTACATACGCAGACACGACATACACCTACCATACATTCATTTTCGGAGGCATAATGTTTCAGTGGTCCAAATCCAACGACGTTCTGGGCACGGCCAACCGTGGCAACGCTATCGAATCCGGCCTGTGCACCCTGTGCCGGGCAGACTGTCAGGGAAAGTGTGAAACGTGGCTTTCCAGCATGCGCGGCCGCGAAGTGCTCTACCCCCGCGATTTCGGCGTGGTTACCGCAGGCAGCGGCAACACCACCCATGTGGGCGTGAGCTACAACTCCCTGCGCATTCAGGGCAACAGCTTCGGTGCCACCGGCAAGGTGGACAACGGCAAAGCCAGCAACGGCGATGTGCTCTTCACCGATGTGAGCCTTGAAACCTCTTTCGGTGCCAAGGAAAAGACCAAGGTCAAGGTTCCCTTCATGACCGGCGCGCTGGGTTCCACCTTCATCGCCGCCAAGTACTGGGATTCCTTTGCCGCAGGCTGTGCCCTCGTGGGTGCTCCCATCGTCATCGGCGAAAACGTGGTGGGCGTGGACCGCGAGGCGGAACTTGCCAACGGCAAGATCACCAAGGCCCCCGAACTGGAACGCCGCATAGACACCTACCTGCGCTACTACGACGGCTACGGTGCCATCATCGTGCAGCTGAACGTGGAAGACACCCGCAACGGCGTTGCCGAATACGTTGCCCAGAAATACGGCGACAAGGTCATCATCGAACTCAAGTGGGGTCAGGGTGCCAAGAACATCGGCGGCGAAATCGAGGTGACCAGCCTTGACTACGCCCTGTTCCTCAAAAAGCGCGGCTACCTTGTGGACCCCGACCCGGAACTGGCCGAAGTGCAGGAAAGCTTTGCCAAGGGCGCCATCAAGAGCTTTGCCCGCCACAGCCGCCTCGGCTACACCAACCTCGATTCCGTGGAAAAGGTACGCGCCGAGTTCATGAACTCCGTCGCCTACCTGCGTTCGCTGGGCTTCAAGCGCATTTCGCTGAAGACCGGTTCCTACGGCATGGAAGCCCTTGCCATGGCGCTGCGCTTCGCCACCGATGCGGAACTGGACCTGCTCACCATAGACGGCTCCGGCGGCGGCACGGGCATGAGCCCGTGGAACATGATGGAAACATGGGGCGTTCCCTCCATCCTGCTGCACGCAAAGGCTTACGAATATGCCGCCCTGCTCGCCTCGCAGGGCAAAAAGGTGGTGGACCTCTCCTTCGCGGGCGGCTTCGCCAAGGGTCCGGACATCTTCAAGGCACTCGCCATCGGCGCTCCCTTCACCAAGCTGGTGTGCATGGGCAGAGCAATGATGATTCCCGGCTTCCTCGGCTCCAACATTGAAGGTGCCCTCTTCCCCGACCGCCGCGCCAAGGTCAACGGCAACTGGGATTCCCTGCCCGCCGCCGTTGCCAAGTTCGGCTCCACCCCGGAAGAAATCTTCGTGGGCTATCAGGACGTGAAGAAAAAGGTGGGCGCAGCCGAAATGGCAAACCTGCCGCTCGGTGCCGTTGCCATGTGGTGCATGGTGGACAAGCTCTCCGCCGCACTGCAGCAGTTGATGGCAGGCGTACGCAAGTTCTCGCTGGACCAGATTTCCCGCGACGACATCGCCTCCGCCAACCGCGAGACGGAAGCGGAAACCAAGGTCCCCTTCATCACCGACATGTATGACGAAAGCGCACGCCGCATCCTGACCATGCGGTAGGATACGATGTCGCTCTGCGGTCTGCCTGCATGACCGCAACAAAGTGCCCCGCTTCCTTGTCTGCACCCGGAAGCCGTGCCCTAAAAACAACAAGCCCCCGGCAACCCGAACATACGGGTCGCCGGGGGCTTTTCAATCATTGTGTCGGCCAAGGGCGCAAGCAGCCCTTACGCCTCCTCCAGTTCCCGTAAATAGCGGAACAGGGTGCGTACGGAACGGGGTGGCTTTCCGGCGGCAATTTCCTTGCGTCCGTTGCGTACAAGCTGCCGCAGGTGCTGCATATCGGCGGCGGGGTAGGCCGCCAGCACCTCGTCCAGCGCGCCGGGTTCTTCTTCCATCAGGGCATCGCGCATCCGTTCCAGATGATGAAAATCCGCCGCTGCCAGCGCCCGCGCATCCCGGTGTTCATTCAGCCGGGCCTCAATCTCCGTCGTGTCCGCTTCGCGCAGCAGCTTGCCTATGAACTGCATCTGCCTCCGGCGCGCCTCATTCCGGTTGGCCTTATGGTAGTCCTCAAACGCGCGCACAATCTCGTCAGAAAGCCCGAACGAGCGCACGGCGGTCATGGGCATACACGCAAGCTCTTCGCCTATCTTCTGGCGCGCGGTGCTGCGCCGTTTCATTTCAGAACGGCTCACTCCCAGTTCGTCGTCAGCCCCCACCCCTGTGGAAAACTCCGTCTCGCGCCTGTCTGTGTCTCTGGTCATCATTCCTCCCGTGCCCGGCATGTACTCCACAAGCCGCCCCGCGTCCAGTGCCGCAGCATCACGCCTCTTCCCGGTCCCTGCCCCCGGGCGGCGATATTTCCTTCCACAGCCCGGAAGGCAGCTCCACATTCATCTCCACATCCCGTTCAGGAACAGCCAGCACCAGCAGCAGGCTGCCGGAAGGCTCCAGCCGGAATACATACTGGAACAGCCGGTCGTGAATAACCCCCGGTGTCACATGGGCTTCCGCAGCCACCTGCTCCGCCGCCTGCCTGAGCAGGGAAAGCGCGTTTTCGTGCAGGGTAATCGCTTCCGGGTCCACGCACACCAGCCTCTGGTCGGGCATCCCCGCCTGCAAGCGCATTCTAAGATATTCCTGCCGCATGGAAACCTGCATGAGTCACCCCTTTTCTCTTGGGCAATACCATGCCTTCGCCGCGCGTCAAGCCCGGCGGCCGGGCCGGCTCAAGTCTGGCCGAGCCGGTTCGGACCGGTTCAAGCCTGGCCGTGCCTGTTCCGGCCTGTTCGGGCCGGTTCGGGACTGTTCAAGCCTGTTCAAGCCTGTTCGGAAAAGGATGTCAGACAGGCCGCATATATTCCTAATCGCGTTGACACTTTTTCGGCAGCATCATACATTCGGTACTATTCTGCCGGTGCCAATACCGGTGCCCGTGCAGGTGCCTTTCCGGCGGCAAAGCCGCCGCAGGTGCTGCAGTATGAGGGCAGCTTTGAATTGCAGACCCTTTCGGTCTTTCTCACCAGTACAGATGTTCCGGGCAGCCCGAGCAATCCGGTTGCCCGTCCTATATGCGACCAGCAACAAGGCAGGCCCAGCCATGCGTTCACACAGGCAGCCCCCGGCACTCCTCCTCTGTCCCGCTCTTCCCCATCGTCCCGCCGTGTGGTGTACATTCAGCCTTGCCATGCTGCTCTGCATTTTCCTGCTTGCCGCCACCGCCGCCCATGCGGCCCCCCGCAAGGTCACCCTGCAACTGCACTGGCAGAACCAGTTCGAATTCGCCGGATACTACGCCGCCAAAGAAAACGGCTACTACGCGGAAGAAGGGCTGGATGTCGCCATTCTGGAGGGCGGCCCCGGCATCGTGCCCCTGAACCAGATACTGCAGGGCAACGCCGAATTCTGCGTGGGCGGTTCAGAGATGCTGCTTGCCCGCCTGCGCGGACAGCCCGTGGTGGCCCTTGCCAACATCTTCCAGCACTCCGCATCCACCTTCCTCGTGCGGGCGGATTCCGGCATCTTCACCCCGCAGGATCTGGCGGGACGCAAGCTGGAAATGGGCGATCTGGAGAGCGATGCCGAAATGTACGCCCTGCTCATGTACGAAGGGCTCACGCTGGACAAGGTGGAAATCGTGCCCTCCACCTTCACCATGGACGGCATCCTGCAAAAAAAGGTGCACGCCCTTTCCAGCTATCTTTCCAACCAGCCTTATTTTCTGAAAAAAGCGGGCGTTCCCTACCGGCTCATCCGCCCAGTCTGGTACGGCATAGATTTTTACGGCGATGGCCTGTTCACCTCCGAGGCCGTGGTCAAAAAACACCCCGACCTTGTGGAACGCTTCGTCCGCGCCTCTCTCAAGGGCTGGGTATACGCTCTGGGCCACCCGGACGAAATGGTCCGCACCATCATCGCCAAATACCCCCCCTCAATCATCCCGCGCACCCGCGAACACCTGTGGTTTGAGTATCAGGAAATGAAAAAACTCATCATGCCCACGGTGATAGAGGTGGGGCACATGAATCCCGGCAGATTCCGGCACATGGCAGACACCTTCGTGCAACTGGGACTCGCCAAGCCCGGCTATTCCCTGAGCGGTTTCATCCATTCGCCGGAAAACACGGGCATCGCATGGCACAGCTGGCCGGTGCAGACCGCCGTATGGGGCGTTCCTGCCGCGCTGCTGGTCTGCGCCATGGGCCTGCTCTTTTCACGCCGTCTGCGGCAGGAACGCAGGCACCGCGACTCCATGCGCGAACGGCTCGCGGCAGCGGAAAACAGGTTCTCCATGGCGCTTTCCGCCGCACAGGCCGGATACTGGGAATGGAACATCGAACAGGGCGAACTCTATTTCGATGCCCGCGCCTCCCTGCTGCTGGGCATTTCCTCGTCACCGGCGCAGATGACGCCGGAAGCGCTGGAAACCACCCCCAACAAAACCGCGGCGGCCCTGTTCTCCGCGCTGAAGGAAAAACTGCACGACGGAACGGAATCCATAGCCATGGAGCTGCCGTCACAAGCCCACGACAACCGTTGGATAGCCTGTGCCGGGCAGGTGCAGTCAGACGATTCGGGCAGCGCCCTGCGCGTGGCGGGAACGCTGACCGACATCACCCAGTTGCGGGCCTACCAGCGGGAACTGCGCGAACTCTCGCTCACAGACGCCTTAAGCGGCATCCCCAACCGCCGCCATTTCTTCCACCGGGCGGATGAACTCTTCGAGCAGATGCGCGAAGACGGCCCCGCCATTGCCATCGCCGTGCTGGAAATAGACCAGTTCTCCTCCATAAACGAAGACCACGGCTACCTTGCCGGCACGCAGGTGCTCCAGCAGTTTGCAGACGTGCTTCAGGCGTCCGTGCGCACGCACGATGTTCTTGCCCGGTTCGGCGGAGAAGAGTTCGCGGTGCTCATGCCCGGCACAGACCGCACCACCGCCAAGGGCCTGTTCGACACCGTGCGCGCCAACGTGGATGCCGCCCGCTTCGAGGTGGACGGACACCTCATCACCCTCACCCTGTCCGCCGGCATTGCAGACTCCACGGAACTTGCTCCTTCCGAAATGCTGCCAAGCCCCCTCATCGCCAAGGCGCAAAAACGGCTGCAAGAGGCGCGCAACTCCGGCGGCGACAGAATCATCTTCCGGTAGCCCGCGCCATTCCCCGTTTCGCCTCCGCGCATGAACGGCAAACAAGGCCGCCAGCCACACCGGTATCGGTTGACTCGCCCCTTTGCCTGCCGTACATGTATACTCACGGAAGACACACATGCGCACCACGTTCATGCAAATGATCTCACGCTACGTGCGGGTAGCCCCTTTCCCCCATATGACCACCATCAGTATGGCGTTACTGGCGTTGTTCTTCGGGCTGGAGGCGCGCCTGCTCACCGGGGCGGGCAATCCCCTGCTCGGCGGCATGTTCTGGGTGCTCTCCGCCCTTTTCGCATGGGGCGTACTGCTCTGTCAGGCAGACGCAGTCTCCCGCTTCCGGGAATTCAAGCGGGTGCGGGCCACCCTCAAGCGCTACGGGTTCAGTCCGCGCATCCTGCGCCCCGTGTCCTCTTCCCGCTGCCAGCGGGACGCAGCTCTCCTCGCGGCGGCAGAGACAGGCTTCAGGGCACAGGCGCACCGCTATTTCGCCGCGCTGGGCTACCGCTGGTATCACATCCTGCCGGACAAGATTGTGGCCAACCCCCTCCACTTCTTCCATCCGCATTTTCTGCGCAGCACGTTCCTGCCGCGCAAACGGTCTTTCGACTAGCCCTCTTTCTGCGCCTTTTCTGCGCCCTTACGGCAGTCCGCACGTAAAACGCCTTCCTCCACACCCCGCGCCCTGTCCGCTGCTAAGGGCACCGGCCGTTCTGCGTATGGCACTCCCATCCGCGCCTCATCTCCAGAGTATGGCAATCCCTGCGCGTCTTCCGGACATCCCGACCGAAAAAAACCTCCCGGTTCGGGAGGAGATACCATGACAGGCCGTGACAAAGTGCTTATAGTCTCCCAACGGCGAAGAGCACCGCAAAAAACCCATACGGTCCGCAGCGGCACCGGCACTCCAACCGCCTGCCGCGCCAAGCACCATCCGAAACCCCATACGGAGAACGCCATGCACTACAAAATCCATCCCATCGTCATGGGAACCAAAGTCTTCGACAAGGGCATGATGACCTACCAGCACGATTACGGAAAAAGCTACACCATTCCCATCTACTGCTGGTACGTGGAAGGCGGAGACAAAAAAATTCTTATTGATACCGGCGAAATGCAGCCCATCAAGTCCGAGGACAGGGCCAGCGCCATAGGCGGCCCCATCTACACCTTTGAGGAAGGCCTCGCCAGATACGGTCTTGCCCCTGCGGACATAGACATCATCATCCACACCCACCTGCACAACGACCACTGCGAAAACGACTACAAGTGCGAAAACGCGGTGATCTACGTGCATGAGAAGGAACTGGAACGCATCCACAACCCGCATCCGCTGGATTTCCGCTATCTGGAAGACTACATAGAAGATGTGGAAGAAAACGGCCAGATACGCGCCATCAGCGAGCCGGAGATGGAAATAGTGCCCGGCATACGCGTTGTGCACACTCCCGCGCATACGGAAGGCGGACTCAGCGTCCTCATAGACACCGCACAGGGCACCGTGGCCATAACCGGCTTCTGCGTCATTGACGAAAACCTCAATCCCCCCGCGGAAATCCGCGCCAAGGAGATGGAAGTCATCCCGCCCGGCACCTGCATCAATCCGGTAGAAAGCTACGAGGTCATGCTCCGCGTGAAATCCATGGCAGATACCGTCATCGCCCTGCACGAACCCCGTTACGCCGCCGTGGAAACCATAGGCTAGCGGAAAGCACGCTCACCCGGCAAACGCAATGACCAAGGAATGATCATGGATAATAGCGTACTGAATGTCACGTTTGACGGCGGCATGCGTATCTCCGCCACCATCCGCGGCTTCGGCGTCCACACGGACCAGAAGCCGGAACAGGGCGGCGAAAACAGCGCCCCCACCCCTTTCGAGCTGTTCTTTGCCTCGCTGGCCACCTGCGCGGGCGTATTCGCCAAGCGTTTCTGTGACCGTAAGGGCATTTCTGCAGAGGGCCTGTCCATTGCCGTGGAATGCGAATCCGACCCGGACCCCAAAAAATACCGGGCGCAGAAGATAACCACCGTTATCACCCTGCCGCCCGGTTTTCCTCAGGAATATGAAACCGCCCTTGTGCGCACGGTAGAAGGCTGCCCTGTCAAAAAGCAGGTGCTGGAGCCGCCGCAGTTTGAAACGCGGCTCGTGCGGTAGCAGCGGGGTTTCGCCGGATTGGCGGGGCGGTCTGGTCTCGAAACAGGATACTAATCCCTGCGCGCGATTGAGAGATTGCCGCGCAAACCGTCTGTACGGCTTGTCTGTAAGACTTGCCTGTGCGTCTTGTCTGGGCGGACCGTCCGGGCTGACGGTCTTGGCGGACAATCTGGGCGGAC
>CAYRLL010000037.1:22812-26420 GCA_964425115.1 uncultured Desulfovibrio sp.
TCTGGTCGTCTTGCCTGTGCGGACGTTAGGGAAGGACCGTCAGCGCGGGATAATCACGGAAAGCTGCGCCTGCGCGCCAGACAGACCATCAGATAAAACATCGGGCAGAACATCTGACAGAACCGGACGGTATTCCGTGGCAGCCAAGGCCCCGCCTCCGCGGTGCCGCAGCAGCACAGGTCTCCCTGTCCGCTCCGCGTTGTCCGCCGCCACGCTGCATGGCTCTCCGTCATCGGCATGATACAGGCCCTGCACCGCAAAAACAGCAGCCAGCAGGCTGGCGGCGGCATCATAGCCCATCAGCCGGGCAAGCGCCTCATTGCAGTCCAGCAGCCTGCCTGCGGCATCGCACACATACATGCCCACGGGAGCGTGCATGAACAGGCTTTTATACTGCGCAGCCTGCACACGCAGCCTATGGCTCAGGTTCTGGTGGTGCAGCAGAATGCGCAGGTTCACACGCAGTTCGTCCGCGCTCACGGGCTTTTTCATCAGCCCCAGCGCACCGCTCTCCACCACCTGCTCCAGCAATTCCCGGTCAGACGCGCCGGTGACAAAAAGGGTGGGTATGGCCAGCTCCCGCACTATGGTCCGCGCAGCCTCCACACCGGACATCTCGTCCCGCAGAAAGATATCCATCAGCACCGCATCGGGAGCAAGCCGCCGCGCAGCCTCCACGGCATCACCGCCGCTGCCGGAAACGGCGCAGACGGAATGCCCCTCCGCCTCCAGCATGGCTTTAAGCAAGGTGGCACTGAGCTTGTCGTCCTCGGCAATGAGAATGCGCAGCGATGGCATGGCCGTCTTCCTCTCCCGTTGTCCTATGCGGCAGTCAGGTCCGCAGCAGCAGGGATGTCCGCCTGATCGGAAGTGCCGAGCACGGCAGGCAGCAACAGGCTGAAGCATGTCCCCCGCTCATTGCACGAGGAGTAGGAAACCTGCCCCTTCAGATAGTTGGTGGCCAGAAGTTTGATGCTGTATGTGCCAAGCCCCCTGCCCATGCCCTTGGTGGAAAAGGAACGCTGGAAGATAGACCCGCGAGCCTCATGGGGCACCACGCCGGGGTTGAACACATGAAATTCCACACTGTCCCCTTCCCTGCGGCATTCCATGCGCACGGTTCCTTTGGGCGGCGTCGCTTCCAGCGCGTTCTTGACCATATTGGAAAGCACCCGTTTGAGCAGCGTGGGGTCCGTCACCAGCCCCAGTTCTTCCGGTGCCTCCACCACAATGCGGCGGAGCTCGGCAACCTCGTGCGAGGCATACAGATCGCGCACGGTCCGCAGCAACTCGCCCGCGTCCACAAGCTGGCACTCCACGCACAGCTCTTCGGACTCCGCCGCCAGCAGAACACGCTGCGCCAGAATCTCCTCCACCAGTTCGGTGGAAAATTTGTGCAGCAGCAGGGTTTCATCCTTCAGGTTCACCGGCACCTCGTCCAGCACCATGCGTGCCAGATTGCGCAGTCCCCCGGCCGTGTTCAGAATGTCATGAAAGAAGATGCGCTCCAGCGCCCTGCGCCGTTTTTCGTGGCTTATGTCGGTAATGGCAAAGGTGATGAACCGCTGATCGTCCAGAACAATGGGACTGCCCACCACCTTGAGATCATATGCCTGAATGACATCGCCACGGCGCTGGGTGATGCGGCATTCCTCCACGGCGCGCTCGTTGTCCAGCGCGCACATGATCACCTTCACGGCCCCGCAGCTGCGGCAATGGACAGATGTGCCGCACCCGCCCACCTCGGCGCAGGCATGCTCGCAACGGAACAGCTCGCCGGGCCGCAGGCCTATTATCTCGCGCGCGTCCGCCATCTCCAGCAGTTCAAGCAGGTTTCTGTTGCCATACACTATCTGGCGGGTGGAATTGAGGATAAGTACCAGATCCGTCACGGAATCCAGCAGCGTTACCAACGGATTGTCGCGGAAAAGCGAGGCCTGCCGCAGCAGGGATTCCGGAGCGGTCCGCTCGGCAGGGGCAAAATGGGTAGGCAGGCTATGGGTCATGCTGGTCTCCGTTCTGCAAAACACGCGGCACAGGCTTCAGGCAATGCTGTCCCGTACACGCCTCAGCAGTACCCCAATCGGGTCACAAATCCAAGATGCCGGGGACGCAAAATAATGCCCCGCCCGCAGCGCGCCTGGGCCCGTGTGATTAACTGGCCCGCAGCCGGAAAAAGCCCAAAGCCGCCGGAACAGGCCGCCTTGTCAGCTGCCCGCAATGGGGGCGGCGTGATTCACCGGGCCTATCCCCTTTCCCGGTGCATAGCTGGCACGCAGGCACAGGTTCAGATACTGCTGGGCGCGCACCACCGCCTCCCGCATACTGCAGCCGTGTGCCAGCCATGTGGCTATGGCGGCAGAAAGGGTGCACCCCGTGCCGTGGTTATTGGGCGTGTTCACCCTTGGCTGGGGCAGGGGCACGGGCTCCTGCCCGGGCACTCCCAGCCAGTCCACCAGCGTATCGCCCGCGTCAAAGTGCCCGCCCTTCAGCAGCACGGCGGCAGCGCCCATGTCCAGAAGGCGGGCTATGGCTTTCCGCACGTCATCGTCCGTGCGGATAGACATGGAAGCCAGCATCTCGGCTTCGGGCCTGTTGGGGGTGAGCAGGTCGGCAAGGGGCAGGATGCGCGAGACAAGCGCCTCCACCGCATCGGGCCGCAGCAGGGCATGGCCGCTCTGGCTTACGGATACCGGGTCCACCACCAGAGGGAAGGTTCTTTCCTTCAGCGCATCCGCCACCGCTTCCATGATGGGAGCGGAAAAAAGCATCCCGGTCTTGGCTGCGGCAACGGGAAAACCATCCAGCACCGTCGCAAGCTGCAAGGCCACAAAGTCGGCTTCCGGCGCATGTATTCCGGTCACTCCCAGCCCGTTCTGGGCGGTCAGCGCGGTAATAACGCTCATGCCGTAGCCCCCGAGAACCGTTATGGTCTTCAGGTCCGCCTGAATGCCGGCACCGCCGCCCGAATCCGACCCGGCAATGGTAAGCACGCAGGGCGGCGTCCGGTGTGGCTTCGCGCAATCCGTACCCTGTCCGGTACAACACTCCGTGTTATGCATGTCCGCCTCTTTTCCGAATATGCTGCCGGAATGTCCGCTATACCACGGCATCCATGAGCAGATTGTCTCTGTGAATGGCTTCCGGATACTGGTTGTCGCCAAGCACGGCTTTCAGTTCCGCACTCTTCATGCCCAGCACCCTGCGCAGGTCCGCCGCCGTGTAGTTGCACAGCCCCACGCCCACCACCACCCCCGCAAGGGTTGTCACGCGCACCAGCGCACCACGCTGAAAATTGCCATCCACGCGCACCACCCCGGCGGGCAGCAGGCTCTTGTGCCCTTGTGAAAGGGCGCGCACCGCGCCGTCATCCACCACAAGCACCCCGGCGGGATCGGCATTGTAGGCCATCCAGAACTTCCGGCGCGAAACGGCCTTGGCCTCGGCGCAGACCCATGTTCCCAGCATCTCGCCGGAAAAGGCCCGCACTATGGCGTCCGGCTCGCGCCCGGAAAGAATGAGCGTGGGCACGCCCAGTTGCGCTGCACGGCGGGCCGCAAGCAGCTTGGAATACATGCCGCCCGTTCCCACGGAGGTCTTGCCCCCGC
>CAYRLL010000038.1:0-24650 GCA_964425115.1 uncultured Desulfovibrio sp.
CGTGCGGTATCAGATGCCGGAGCCGAGCTTTTTCTGGGCAACCATGCCGCCTGCGGCGGATTTTACATCCTTCACGCCCAGTTCGCTGAGCAGCAGCATGGCCTCATACGAGCGCAGGCCGGTGTTGCAGACAACCACCACAGACTTGCCTGCGGGAATTTCCGCAATGCGGTTGCGGATTTCCTCATTGGGAATGCTGTGCCACGCATCCGGGTATTTTTCCACGTAGGGCACGGCGTTGGGGGCAAGACGGGTATCTATGAAGAAGATGTCTTCCGCATCACGGTTGGCCCACAGGGTGGCAAACTGACTGGGGCTAACCATATGGTTGCGGCCTTCCAGCACGTTTTCCGTGACGTTGGCAACGGCGTTGACAATATCCATGGCAGAGGCGAAGGGAGGCGAGTAGACCACCTCAAGGTTGGATACCTCTTCCACTGTGGCATGCGCCTTAAGCAGCGGAACCACGGCGTTTATCCGTGCGGTAAGCGCATCGCCCAGCTCGCTCATGCCCTGAATGCCCAATACGCGGCGGGTAGGCTTATCCACCACAAGCTCAAGTGACATGAGGGCCTTTTCCGGGAAGAAATGGGCGCGGTCAAACTGCTCCACATGCACGCTTATGGCATCGAAGCCTTCTTTCAGGGCGGATTCTATGGTCAGGCCGGCACCGCATGCGGATTGCTCGAACAGCTTAACCACCCAGCTGCCCACGGCACCGGGGAAGGTGGCCTTGCCGTCCGCAAGGTTGGTTCCGATGACGCGTCCCTGACGGTTGGCCATGGACCCGAGGGGAAAGTAGCCGCGCTTGCCTGTGACAAGATGGGGCACCGTCACGCAGTCGCCGCCGGAATAGATATCCGGGTCATTGGTCTGCATGAATTCGTTCACGATGATGGCTCCGCGCGCATCGCAGTCTATTCCTGCTTCGCGGGCAAGGGCGGTGTTTGGGGAAACACCTGCAGAAAGAACCACCAGATCGGCCTCTATGGTGCGCTTGTCGGTTACCACGCGGGTTACGGCTCCGTCCTCGCCTTCAAAGGCCTTTACGGATTCGCCCAGCAGCACGGTAACGCCTTTGTCTTCCAGATCATGCAGGGCCATCTGCGCCATGGACTTGGACAGGAAGCCGGGCAGCACCTGATCTTGCAGTTCGATGATCGTGGTTTCTATGCCCCACATGTCTGCAAAGGCAACGGCCATTTCCAGCCCGATGAAGCCCGCGCCCACGATAACGCATTTATCCACGGCACCGCTGGCAGCGGCATCGCGCAGCATTTCTGCTTCTTCCAGATTGGTGGCGGGGGTTATGCCCTTGAGGTCCATGCCCGCAAACGGCGGCAGGTTGGCCTTGGAGCCCATGGCAAGCACCAGCTTGTCGTAGTGCAGGGTATCTGTCTTGCCTGTGGCCACGTTCAGAATTTCCACCGTTTTGGCGGCACGGTCTATCCGCGTGGCGCGAGTTTCCGTGAGCACGTCCACATCCTTGTTGGTGCGGAAGAATTCCGCGTCGCGGATGATGTGATAGGGCGTGGATTGCAGGTCGGCTACGCTGTTCACTTCGCCGGAAACAAAATAGGGGATGCCGCAGCCGCCGTAGGAAATGCGGGGGCACTGGTCTATGAGGGTGACCTTGGAGTGCGGTTCCAGACGTTTGAAACGGCAGGCGGCCTTGGGGCCAAGAGCCACCGCGCCGATAACCACAACATGCTTGGACATGGGAGCATCCTCCGGGATCTGCGTGCTTGCGGCGAAAAGCGTTTCCGCCGATCTTCAATAGGAACCGAGCGGCATGCCTGCCGGGGGTATGCGGCAGAGGCGGGCCGGGCGGCTGTGCAATATGCGCATGAACGTGATTTCGAACAGGGAAATCCCTTTCAGGGCAGGGTGTTGCTTGCATACGCAGGCTCTGCGGACAAGTCAAATCCTACCCGAAAGGTAGGTCTATGACCTTTTTCCCCTTTTGGCAAGGTCTGTGTGTGCTTACTGAAAGCTGCAGGGCGGATGTGCGGCACGCTCTTATCCGGGTAGCCAAGCCGGAACTGGTGTTCACCGGCATCACCACACATGAAGGAGCATTTCACGGGCGCTTGCAACGGCATGCCGGCGCGCGCTATTCGGTGAGTGCCGCCTGTGCTTCACGCTGGCGAACAAAGGCTCCCGCAAAAGCCAGCAGGGCGGATACCGCCATGCCCGTGTAGTTATACACGCGCTCTTCCGTGAGGGCAGCGGCAATCCCGAGCAGTCCGCCCGCAATGACTGCGGCACAGGCAAAGTGTGCCTGTATGCTGCGGCCTTTGGGGAGCACCAGCCCCACAAAGCAGGGCATGACCACGCCGCAGGCAAAGATATCATAGGCCATAAGCAGGAAACCCAGAATGCCCTTGCCCCACAGGCTTACGCCCGCCCCCGCCACGCCGAGCACAAGCACGCAGAGCCGGCGGATTGCGACGGATGTGTTCCCAAGCAGGTCATGGCTGCCCACTGTGGCGGCGGTGACAAGGCAGGAATCTGCCGACGAGACAATGGCACTGATAAGTGCAAAAGAAACCACTACGTGCATCCACGGCGGCATCACACCGCTGAGTACGGCCGTGAGCACGGCGTCGCCGGGAGTATCAGCCGGGATAAGGCCCTTGCAGGCAAGCCCCACTGCCACGATGAGCGCGGCACATACCACCAGCCCGCCCGCACCGATAAGCCCGCCCGCCACCGCGCTACGTTCATCCTGTGCAGAGAGCAGCCTGCCGAACAGCATGGGACACACCACATAATTGGCTCCCACCACCACAAGAAAGTAAAGCAGTTTGTCCACGGGGAAGGCGTTGTTAACAGCTTCTATCCTGACCGAAGCCAGCCAGCCGGGATTGTGGTGTGTCAGCCACGCCAGCATCAATGCCAGCGACAAAACCAGAATGAACGCGTGAATCCTGTCTGTACGCATGATGGCCGCCTGACCGCCCATGGTGTGCACGCCGATGAGCACAAGGCCGATACCGAGGCAGGTGAACGGCGTAAAGGCCGTAAGCGACCCAAGCACCTTGGTCAGCGCGGAAAACTGTGCGGCGAGGATGGCTGTCCACGCCACTACTATCACCGCCGCGATGACAGGCCGTGCCTGACTGCCCAGAAGCGTTTCCACCATATGCGGCAGGGTGTACGCGCCGCTGCGGCGCACCGCACGCGCGAGCAGCAGGGAAAGCAGGGCAAGGCCTGCGGCTCCTGCGCCCAGCCACCAGAACGCGGGAGTACCGGCCGTAAAGGCAAGGCCAATAATGCCCAAAGTGGCAGAGGCGCCGACACAGGAAACGATGATGGAGAAGCCCACTCCCCAGGCGTTGCCGGTCCGGTTGTTCACGTAGAAGGCATCTGCTGCCGCGGACGGCTCCATGACGGTATGGCGCCGTTGCGCCGCCATTCCTGTCCACACGATCAGAAGGGCATACGCCCCGAGCAGTATCAGCGCCATGCGCCCTCCATTACTGCACCGCACATGGCGCGGGTTAACGTTGAAATATCCTCATCCGAGGCTACATAAGGGGGCATAACGTAGATGAGCCGCCCGAATGGGCGTATCCACACGCCGTTCCGGACAAAAAAACGCTGAAGCGCCTCTGTGTTCACAGGGGTTTCCATTTCCAGCACACCTATGGCTCCAAGCACGCGCACATCGCGCACCCCGGAATGCCCTGTGCAGGGGTGCAATCCTGTGTGCAGGCCGGATTCGATACGGGCAACATCATGCACCCAGTTGCCGTGCGCCAGCAGTTCAAGGCTTGCCTGCGCCACAGCACAGGCAAGCGGATTCCCCATGTAGGTAGGTCCGTGCATCAGCACGCCGCCGTCACGGGAGATGCCGTGCGCCACCTCTGCAGTGGTCAGGGTGGCGGCGAGGCTCATCACCCCGCCTGTAAGCCCCTTGCCCACGCATAGAATGTCCGGCGTAATGTCCGCATGCCCGCAGGCGAAGAGGCTCCCGGTACGGCCGAACCCCGTGGCAATTTCATCAGCGATAAGCAGGCACCCGTGGCGCGTGCAGGCCTCGCGCACCGCCCGCAGGTAGTCAGGATGATAAAACCACATGCCACCGGCACCCTGTACCACGGGTTCCAGAATCACCGCAGCCACGGAATCCCCATACTGCTCCAGCAAAGCGCTAAAGGGCGCGAAGGATGCGGGGTCATACGGCGTGGTCTGCCCGTAAGAATAGGGACATTCCGGGCGGGGAGCGAATATCTGACGCGGCAGCATGCCTGAGAAGAGATGGTGCATGCCGTTCTCCGGGTCGCACACACTCATGGCACCCATTGTGTCTCCGTGGTAGCCGCCGCGTAGGGAGAGAATGCGGTTGCGTTGCGGTCTGCCTGCCGCCATCTGATATTGCAGGGCCATTTTAAGGGCCACTTCTACCGCAACAGAGCCGGAATCGGCATAAAAAACGTGAGCCAACCCCTGCGGTACCATGCCGAGCAGGCTCTGCGCCAGTTCCACGGCAGGCTTGTGGGTCAGCCCGCCGAACATAACATGGGGCATACGCTTGCTCTGCTCCTGCAGGGCGTCAAGCAGGGCGGGGTGATTGTAACCATGTATGGCGCACCACCACGAGGACATGCCGTCCACCAGTTCGCGTCCGTCACGCAGGGTAATGCGTGTGCCGCGCGTATACACGGCTTCCCATGTGCGTGCAGGTGTCTGTGCGGAGGTATAGGGGTGCCACAGGTGCTCGCGGTCATAGGCCAGCAGCCTTTCCGGAGCAATATCCGGCGCGGCTGCGCGTGTGCAGTGGCAGGGGGGGCGGCGCATTGTCTCCAGCACGGGGCTTACCGCTGCCGCTGCCGTATTCCACGCGGCTTCCCGTGCATTCTCCGATCCGTGCAACCCGGATATATGCGGCACGGCTGCCAGACAAGGCAGCCTGCCCAGCGTGGCGATGATGGAGGCATTGTCTTTTCGTATCGCATGCTCCGCCGGGCCTGCCGCAGGCGAGGTTTCCGTTGTCACGAATCCGGCAAGGGGTATGCATCCTCTTGCGCTGCGGGCTGAGCAGGCCTCGATGGTCAGCAGGGCGTGATTCACCGCGCCCAGCCTGTTGGCCACAACGAGCAGCAGCGGAAAACGGAGTTCCGCGAAGAGATCTGCCAGCACTTCGTTGCTGTTCAGAGGGGTGAGCAGGCCGCCCGCGCCCTCAATAAGCACAAGGTCGGCCTTGTGCCGGGCTATGTGATCGCGCACCTGCGCCGCCAGGTCGTGGACGGTAATGTCAACGCCCGCCTGCCGTGCGGCAAGATGGGGAGAGCAGACGGGTGCCAGTTGCACTATTGCGCAGGCTATGGCTGCCGGTGCTGCCGTGCGGTATGTTGCGACATCCGGAACTGTATCTGTAGGAGGGGGCGGTGCAACGCGCATGCCCATTCCATCGTGATGGTGACTGTCCCCATGTCCGCACCCCGTCTGTACGGGCTTGAGGACCAGCACCTGCCAGCCCGCCTGCATGGCGGCGCGGGCAAGGGCTGCCGTTACAAGGGTTTTCCCTGCGTCTGTGTCTGTTCCGGTGATGCAAAGCACCTCAGGCACGGCCATCTCCGGCATGTCCGCAGCGGGCACCGCAAAAGGAAGCGCAAGGGCAGGCAGTTACACCGGAAGGCGCAACCGGGGCATGGACCCCCCGCAAGGTGCTGTGATACGCTGGTTCAGCCGCACAGCATGTGCTTGCGCAGGAAACGGGCGCGTGCCGTGCCCCATGGGTACAATCGGTCATGGTTCTCTCCTTGGTCAGCCAACGCAAGGTAGGGAATTGCCCCCGATTTGTAAACCAAAACATCATCAAAACGAGTTTACAATTGTCCAGCTCCGTGCATACCCGAGCAACAATCCTTCTCCTGATGGATCAGGCCGAGGACTGGATTTCCGGCGAAGCCATCTCGCAGCATCTGGGAATAAGCCGTGCCGCCGTGGCAAAGCATGTGGCTGCGCTACGCGCAGAGGGACACGCCATTGATGCCGTGACGCGCAAGGGCTACCGTCTGACCGTGCGGCATGATGCACTGCGGGAGCAAGCCCTGACCGCAGCGCTGCACACGCGCGTGCTGGGCCGGGCAGGCTGGACATTTTTGCATACCACCCCCTCTACCAATCTGGTGGCCGCACAGCTTGCCGCACAGGGCGGCGAGGAAGGCCATGTGGTGGTTGCCGAAACCCAGACCATGGGGCGCGGGCGCAAGGGATTCACGTGGTTTTCCGCGCCGCGCAGCATTCAGTTTTCTGTGGTGCTGTTGCCCGGTGCGGTGCAATGGGATGCCGAGCGGTTCATGTATCTGGGCGCACAGGCTGTTGCCGCAGCTGTGCGGGACCTCACGGGCCTTGCTGCCGAAATCAAGATGCCCAACGATGTGCTGATTGAAGGCAGAAAGATTGCGGGTGTGCTGGTGGAAACGGGGTATCGGGGCAACGAGCCGGAATGGGCTGTTGTAGGAATCGGCTGCAACGTGAATACGCTGCCTGAAGAATTCCCCGAAGCCGTGCGGGGCATCACAACCTCGCTTTTTGCCGCATCCGGGGCACCGGTTTCCCGTGTTGCCCTGCTTGCCCTTGTGCTGGACAAGCTGGAAGCGGCCTACCAAAGCCTGCACGGCTGATTCCGCTAGCTATTCCGCTATCTGGCAGTTGTCTGACGTTTCTGCCGGTTGGCACGTGACGGCCCCTTGCGTGCGATGCGGGAACCAACGGAGGGGGAAGCCTTAAGGCTGTAGTCTGTTCCGGCATCTGCCATTGTTGAATGGCTGCAGAAAGGGCAGTATTAACGGATAGATGGGGAGCTAAAAGACAAAAAGGTCGTGCGCGTTCCGGATGGCCGGTGGTCCCATGCGTTGGCCGGAAATGGCAGGCTATGGGGTGTGTGCGCGCACGACATGCAGGTTTTCGATGGAATCATCCCTGCTCATAGGCAACTCACTTTGCCGCTATGGTGGAAAACCTCTTCCAGAAGTATCCTCCTTATAACGTCTGCGATACAAGCCTTTGCCACGTTCAGTGCTTGTGCCGGTGACCGGCGGTGCCCGCTGAGGCATGTGCCTGTTGTACGGGCCGGACGCACTCCGGGTTGATGAAACGGCAACTCGCCTTGCCAATGTAGTATGTCAACGAAACACCATATGCTCCTGTTAGCCTTTGCAAAAAGGCTGTGCAAAGACGACCCGGATGGTGCCGCGTTTGCCTTTACAGTAGCGCATGACAAATATCTTGTCCATAGCTGCATGCAAAAAACCCCGTCCTTGCACGAAGTATAGTCCAAAAATATCGTAATTGCGGTGCCATTGCAAATATGCAGAGGAAAAGTGCAATGCCCATAGTCTGTTGCAAACATTGTCTGAGTAAGCACGCATTGTGGCCGGAGCGGTGACAAACCGCGCACAAGAATGGCGTGCTGGACGTTCTGGTCCGGAAAAGACACTATGAGTACTATTTAGAATATGTTCATGGTATGGAAGCCGGAAGGGTACGGGCACGACAGGGATATGTGGGACATGTGGGCAAGAAGTATCGTTGTTATCTGAAAGCACGACGAAAACCATGCGCAAGGGTGCAGTGAGGATGCAATGAGCCGAAATAATAAGAACGCGGGAAGGATGGCAGCCATGCGGATGTTAAACATTATCGGCATTTTGGGTGTGTTTTGCCTGTGGCTTGGGCTGGCGGGGCTGGTGCCCGCTTCCGTCCCGCAGGCACAGGCTGCCGCACCGGCGGCAGGAGCACTGAAGGTGGGAGAGGCCTTTCCCGATGTGCCGCTTGCGGGCGACCTTACGGAGGAGCAGAAGGGATATCTGGGCCTTTCTGGTGCCGGGCCGTGGAAGCTTTCTGACATAAAGGCCGGGCATGTGATCATTGAGGTGTTCAGCATGTACTGCCCGTACTGTCAGGCAGAGGCTCCGGCCGTGAATGCCGTGTACGAAACCCTGCGCGCCTCCGAGCATGCCGATGCGGTGAAGATGATAGGCATCGGGGCGGGTAACTCCGCCTTTGAGGTGGATTTTTTCCGTACCAAGTATGGCGTGGCCATGCCCCTGTTTGAGGATGCGGAACTGAGCCTGCATGAACTGCTGGGCAATCCCGGCACGCCGCATTTTTATGTGGTGCGTCTGGGCAAGCAGGGCGGTGCCACCGTGTATTCGCGCACAGGGCGTATGGAGTCTGAAAAGGCTTTTCTGGCCCAGAGCCTGAAGGCTGCCGGGCTGTAGCCTGCAACAGGCAGCAGTGGCGTGGCGCTTTATGGCGGATGTGCCATGCGGAGAGGATGCCCGGACGGATTTACTGGTGCCAATCAGATGTAGGGCAGAGATGTAGGGCAAGGCCGGGGAGGTGTGACTATGTATTGGAACAGACTGGTTGCAGCGACGGTTGTTCTGGGCATGCTGGTGATGCCCGCCCTGTCGCGAGCAGACGTGGACCCCGGGCAGCTGTACGCGCCGCACGGCCATGCTGCCGCAAAGCCGGTGGACAGCAACGTGACCGTTGCGGTGGGGGATGAAGCCCCGGAATTTGCCCTGCCCGCATTGAACGGAACCGTTGTTCGCCTTTCTCAATTCCGTGGCATAAGCAACGTGGTGCTCAGCTTTGTGCCTGCCGCGTTCACGCCCGTGTGTTCCGGGCAGTGGCCGGGATATAACATTGCCCGCGAACTGTTTGAGCAGCACAACGCGGTGCTGCTGGGCATTACCACGGACAACCTGCCATCGCTGCACGCATGGACGCACCAGATGGACCCCCGGGGCATGTGGTTCCCTGTGCTTTCCGACTTCTGGCCGCACGGGGCTGCGGCCTCGCTCTACGGCATTCTGCGGCCGGAGGGAGTGACGGAGAGAGCCATTTTCATCATCGACAGGCAGGGCATCATCCGGCATATTGAAATCACGGACATAAACCTTCGCCCCGATCTCGGCGGCATAATCAGAAAACTTTCAGAATTGCAGTAAGTGCCGCAAATGCAGAATACGCCCTTCACGCCGCGCTATACCGGCGTTAATCATCTGGCCATGGCCACCGGGGATATGGACGCCACGGTGCTTTTCTGGCGTGACCTGCTGGGCATGCGCCTTATCGCCGGGCTCGGGCATGAAGGGTATAGGCAGTATTTCTTTGCCATATCGGACGTGGACATGGTTGCGTTCTTTGAGTGGCCGGGAGTGGAGCCTTTGCCGGAGAAGGATCACGGGGTTCCCGTGCGCGGGCCGTATGTCTTTGACCATGTTTCCGTGGGAGTTGCGGACGAAGATGCCCTGTGGGAGATACGGGACAGGCTGGAGGCTGCCGGGGTATGGGTTTCTGAACTCGTGGACCACGGGTTCATCCGTTCCGTGTATACCTTTGACCCCAACGGCATCGCTCTGGAGTTCAGCTGCTATGTGCCCGGCGTGGACCTGCGCGCCCATCCCCGCATGACCGACACCGCACCCTCCGCCCGTACCATGCAGGGGCCGGACCCCGTTCACGGAGTCTGGCAACTGAAGGGTGCCCCCACGCCATGTGACCAGCGCATGGTCTATCCCGGAGAGGGGCACGACCTTATGCACCGCAAGAAGAACATGTGGGAGACCGGGAAAGACTGACAGGACAGACCATTCCGTTCAGGAGACCACGGGCACGAGGTTCCTCGCTTACGGGCGCGGTGTGCCCTGTTTTCGCGGATTCCTGCCCATAGCCACTACGCTGCCGTCAGTGGAGCGTGTCCGTGCACACCGCATATCGTGATTATCCGCCATCCGATTCCTTCCATCTTTGCCCACCACCCCTATGCCCTTTACTGGCCTTTCGGCGGCCTCCGTACAGGGCCGGATAACGCTTGCCGGGAATACACCGCAGGGCGGGTGCCGGTGAAAATGCAGCGCCGTCTTGTAAGGTTCCGAAAATCATGGCAATGGTTCCGTAATGTGATAAAAAGTAAGTAAATGCTGACATGTTCTGCTTTCGTGGGCAGAGTTCCGCTGAAGTGCGCAGTGAAGAGAGCGGCGGGATGCGAGGCTGCCTGCGGGGCATGCCGGTTCCGTGCGCCCTTTTGCGGTGGGGCGCGCACGCCTTGCGGCGGACCGGTGTTCCGGATGTTGCTGTTGTACCATTCGGGGTGGGGGCGGGGTGAGACGTGTGCGGTCTTGCCAACCAAAAGGAGTGGGTGATGGACGACTATCTGAAGCAGGCATTGGAAATTATCAAGGCTCAGGCGGCGGTGCGGACTATGGGTGAAGAAGAAATAAGCTCCATGATGCGCGGACTTGCAGCCGCTATCCGGCAGATAGCCGAAGGGGGGGCAGACGCATCTGCTCCGGTATCGGACATGGAGACCGACCCTGAGAAGGTCATTCGTGAAAAGTCCGTAACCTGCCTTGAATGCGGAAGACTGTTTAAGATGCTCACCCGTAAGCATCTGGAATCTCATGGGCTTACGCCGGATGAATACCGCGCTAAATTCGGGTATAAGAAGGGCGCATCACTGGTGTGCAAGGCCCTGCAGCGTGAGCGGCGCAAAAAGATGAAAGATATGAAGCTGTGGGAAAAACGGGTGGTGCCTGCAGTATAGCTGCTCGTCAGGAATTCTGCCTGCCCGGTGCCGTATTCTGTTCCTGCGCTATGCGGCCCAGCCATTTCCGCATCTGATCCAGATCCTGCTGGTGGAGTTTTTCCGACTCTTCCTGCAGGATCTTTATTGTGGAAATCTCTTTGCGCAGCGTTTCCAGCTCTTCATCCTTGCGTGCGAGGGCGTGTTCCAGATCGCGGACCGTGCCGGCTGGGGCAGCGGCAGGTGTCGCACGGTCCGCAGCCATGTCCAGCATGGTTTCCGCCCGGGCGGCAATGGTGCACAGGGCCTTTGCAATGGTGCCCATGGCCTGCGCCTGCTGCTCCAGAAGGTTGAACAGGCGGTCCGCCTCCTGCGGTAACGGACCGGCGAAGGGAAGAACCGCAGCAGATGTCGCGATGTTGTTGTTTTGTTGTTGCGCTTGCGGTTTGTCCCCGAACACGTCGATGTTTTTAGGAAAGTGGGCAGAGAGAGTAGCTTCAACCGCCATTGCGTTTTTATTCCGCTTCATTTCCTCCACTATAACCGCAAACACGTCCAGCACGCCTTTGCGGTAGCGCCTGCGCTTTCCTTCGCCCACATGGGGCAAATAGGAGAGGAATCGTTTGCAGTAGTATCGGGCAGTGGACTCAGGTAGTGAAAACCGTTGCGCAATTTCCGCAATGGTCAGCAGGGTGTGATCGTCATGCATGTGGGTTGCGTTATTCATGAAAACCCCCTGATACGCTGATGGAACGGGCGTGAATACACAAAAAAATCAGTACGGTCGAATACACCGTAACCACTTCATATGATAATAGCAATACCGTAACACACGGGACACGGAAAGACGCAAAGTCTTGCGGGGCGGGGGTTTGCGCCCGTGAAACGATTGACAATGTTTGGAGAAGGTTGCATAGGGTCAGTTAATAATGTGGTCACGGCTTGATGTTCCGGGGGGAAACCGAATCGTGCTTTAAGGAGGATATTCCTGATGTTGACCAAGGCTGAATTCGTCGCGGCTCTTAAAGATGCCCTGCCCGAAGTGTTTGAGACTAAGGTGAGCGCAGAAAAGGCATACGATGCCTTTTGTAAGGTGCTTGCCGATGGCGTTGCCACCAAGGCCGGTGTTCGCCTGCCCAGCGTGGGCGCATTTTCCGTCTCCGAGCGTGCCGCCCGCACCGGCCGCAATCCGCAGACCGGAAAGCCCATCACCATTCCGGCCCGCAAGGTGGTTAAGTTTTCTGCTGCCAAGGCGCTTGTTGACGTGGTCAACAAGTAGTCCGATTTGTTTTTCCGCAGTACTGCCCTTCGGCCACAGGGATTGCTCCCTGTGGCCGACTGTTTTTGTGGGGCAGGGGCAACGGCGGGTACGTTTACCGCAAGGTTGCCCGATCCTTCAGGGCTGCGCCCGTACAGGCTTATGCAGAATTGGGGAACCTGAAAAAAATTCAACAGCCGCATGAAAAGAATTCATTTGCGCAAAGGCGCGCCGTGGGTATTATGCGCGGGATTTCCCAATCGCTAACCCAACTGCGGTGCCCGGATTATCCGGGTATCGCTCCTCCGTTTCAGGCAGCCGGCCCTTCAGCAAGGCGGGCTTTCCGGAGCAGAGCGCAAGAAGCCGCCGGACGAGACATCGTCCGGCGGCTTCTTTGTGCGTGGCGGGGGTTCATGCACGGGGTGGTATTGGCGTGGGAATACCCTCCGCAGGCATCCTGAGAACGGCTTGGCAACCGCTGGGTGCGGGGGAGCATGCACCTGCTTCCTCAGCACGGAGTACGGCATTCCGGAAGATGGGGAGGTTTTGCCGATCAGAAGAGTGCCGCTGCGCAACCCTGAGTGCTGCCGTTCACTTGCCCCTGCTCACTCACCGCGTTCACTCCCCACGCTCTGTGCCGCTGCGCACAACCGTTGTCTGGCAGGGTGATACGGCAGGGCTGCGGCGGCAATGCCCAGAAGCACGGCCGTACACCCGGCTGCGTGTTGCCAGCCTATGACGTTGCCGGGCAGCATGGAAGAGAACAGCAGGGCGGAAACAGGCATGATGCCGGTATACAGGCCTGCCTCGGCTCCGCGTACATGCGCCACCCCGGAAAACCAGAGCAGATAGGCCCCCACCGTGATGCCGAGCGCATACCACGCAATAACCAGCACATCGGCATAGGACATGCCGCTCATGCCGCCCGCAAGCAGCTGCGGCAGGGCCAGCGGGAAAAACTGCACCGTGCAGAAACCGCAGAGAAGGGTGGACGCCGCCAGCGGAGTGATGCGGGTGCGTAACCGTTTGCCCAGCAGCAGGAACAGCGACTCCGCCATAACCGCGCCGAAAACAAGCAGGGTTCCGTATGCCGTGATCTGCCGTGCAGGAGCTGATATGGTTTCAGGATTTCCGGCATGGAGCAGGGCAATGCCGGAAAAGGACAGACAGACCGCCAGCAAGGTACGGCGGGTGAGCCTCTCCCCCAGCATGAGGCACGAGACGAGCATGGCGCAGGCGGGGCCTGTGGCGGTGATGATGCCTGCCGATGGCGCATCGGTATGCCGCAGCCCCTCCAGCAGCAGGGCGTTGAACAGGAATCCTCCGCAACCGGCCTGTGCGAAGAGCAATAGCCAGTCTGTCCGCGGGGCACGGGGCAGTCTGCCTTCCCGCAGGAAAAGCAGAGGCAGCATAACCGCAAAGGCTATGGCAAACCGCAACCAGAGCGAAAGATACACGGGCATGGAAAGCACCACGTACTTTCCGGCAACCACCGAAGAACCGACAATGGCCATGGCAAGGCAGAGCGAAATCCGTGCCCGGAGGGCAGAGGGGGCTGCCGGATTGCGGGGCAGGTGAGTGGCTGCGTCGGAAGGCGTTGCAGCTTTGCGGGGATGTGCGTCCATGATGAGAACCTCCTGTATGATACGGAGAGCATCATGGAACAGGCCGATTTATTGTTCTTGCACGTTCTTGCGCAAGGCACCGGGCGGAACACCCAGAACCCGTTTGAACTGCCGGGTGAGGTGGCTCTGGTCGGCAAATCCGCAGGTAAGGGCGATGTCCGCCAGCGGAGTCTCCGTGGCAAGGAGTGCGCGGGCGTGGAGCACCCGCCGCTGGGTGAGATAGGCATGCGGCGGCATGCCCAGCGTGCGGCAGAAAACCCGTGAAAGGTGGTAGGGGCTGAGTCCCGCGTGGAGTGCAAGCATCTCAAGCCGCACATCTTCCGCGCTGTGCGCGTCTAGATATTCCCGGGCCAGCCGCACGGCGCGGGGTTCACAGCCTGCGCGGGGCATTGATCCTGTCTGCCGTGCGCTGCCTGCGGCAGGGGATTGCGGTCCCGTTGCTCCAGTGCGGGTGTTGCGGTTGGCGTGGGTATGAATCCAGTGCGCGAGCAGGGCGTTCAGCCGTACCTGCTGTTCCAGCACGGGCATGGTTGCATCCTGCTGTTCCATCTGCGTGTGCAGCAGGGTAAGCCCGCGCGCCAGGGCGGGGTCTTGCAGCACGCCGGAAGAGAATTCGGGAAGCCGCCCCGCAGGCATGCCCGCCTCCGTGGCGGCGGCAAGCACGAATTGCGGAGACAGGTAAAACATGCGGTACGCCCATCCTGCGGAGTCGGCCCCGTGCCCGTCGTGCACCTCACCGGGTACGGTGAGGTTTACCGTTCCCGGTTGCGCCACATGGTTGCGTCCCAGATAGCGGAAAGCCAGTGCACCGTGCAGGATGACGCCCAGCGCGAATCCTTCATGCGCGTGGCGGGCAAAGGTGTGGCGCACGTATTGTGCCTTGAGCATTTCCAGCCCGGCAATGCGGCTGTCTGCCCAGTAGCGGGCAGTTTCCGTGGCGGCCTGAGGCGCTGCTTTGGGTGTGTTGCTGATGGTCTTCATAACGGATATCTGCGGGGCCCCCGCCATACATGCGCATGGCAGGGGGCTGCCCTATGCGGCGGGAACGAGCGGAATACGTATTTCCGTGCGCAACTCGCCGGGGGGAGTGGTTTTGCAGTCGTTCAGGTATACCTCTATGCTGGGTTCCATGGCCATTTCGCGCCCGGACAGGGGAATCCACTGTCCGCAGATGGCGGCGTAGCTCTTGTAAAGGTTTTCATAAGGCCCCTTGTGCACGGCCACCACATAATCGCCCCCGCGCAGGGTTAGGGCCGAGGCGGGGCCTTCCACGGTATCCGTATCGGATACGGCAATGCACGCGTCATAACGGATTTTGTCGGGGTCTGTCACGGTGGGATCATCATGGCAGATGCCGAGGAACAGCACGCCCGGACCCAAGAGGCCCTTCGGGGCTGCCCAGCCGCACAGGGTGTTCCATGCGGATTCGCATTGCGAGTACGGGCCCACGTGGCGGACGGCAGCCACGCGCTGGGCAGGAAGATTTTTGATTTCCACGTCAAGGCCAAGGGCCTGCGGATTGAACCGGGTGTTTGCGGGCATGAATATCTCCTTGATGTAGGGGTTTTCAGGAGCAAGGCGGCAGCCGCTCCTGCGGTATTGTGCGGGGCTTGCGCCGAATCGCGCCCGGAAGGCGCGGGTGAATGCCTCCTGCGATTCGTATCCGGCCTCCAGCGCCACATCCAGTATGGCGTGGTCCGTAAAGGCCAGCATGGTGCTTGCCCGTTCCAGCCGCAGTCTGCGCAGGTATGCCTTGACGGATTCGCCCACCATGCCGGTGAATACGCGGTGGAAATGAAAGGGGGAAAGGTGCGCCACGGCAGCCAGTGTTTCCAGCGAGAGCGGGTCGGCCTGCGCTCCGGGGCGGTCGCCGTTTTTCCCGGAAGCGGGCGGGGCATCCTGCCTGCCGATGTTTTCTTCCATATACAACAGCACCCGAAGGATGCGTTGCCGATAGCTGTTGCCCGCCTGCCAGTGGGCGGCTTCGGGTAAAGTGGGTACAGTGGGTGAAGTGGGTACGGACGGTACGGACGGTACGGATGACTCAGGAGACGACATACCCGGCGGCAGGGTGTCTTCCCGCAGGGAATCATCCTCGCCATCCTGCGTTGTCAGGGTATCGGCCCTATTCAGGTTGTTCATGTGCTGTTGCATGGAAAGGGAAATACCCTTTCCGCCGGAACCTGTCTTGACCGTTTTTGCTATTGTGGGGCGGGGGCTGAATTTTCTCCGGCGTCCAGCTCGTGCACGATTTCCTCAATGCGCGCATGAGCCCACCGCACGGCCTGTTCCGCCGTCATGTTGCCGGAAAGGCTGTGGGCTATCATGTCCGGCAGCACGTTGCGGGCGTATACCACGGAGGAGGCGGGCTGATGCTCGCCGTTTTCATGGCCGAAATTACGTATGGTTTCCAGCCCCTGAATGATGTCGTGCATCTTGGGCCTGCCGTAGCGGCGGAACACGCCTGTAAGGTCGCGCATAAAGGCATTCTGTCCCGCAATGTCGCGGAAGACGGGCAGCATGCCACCCGGTGCCATGTGCAGCCATGAGATATACACGTGGGGGGCGTACAGAAAGCGCAGAAACTCTTCCCGTGCCCGGTAGACGCGGTAGGCGTGCGCATCGTCTCCGGCACCGCGCAGCGGGCCTTTTTCCTGTTCTTTCAGGCGCACAAGGCCCAGTGCGTTTACCATGCCGTATGAAGAATTGCCCCGCGCGGTTATCAGGGAGACCATGCCCGTGTTGTGCACCAGATGCGGGTCAAAGGGCGCGCCGGGAAGGTCCGGGAAATTGTCGCTGCTCAGGGAATCCAGCGCCATGCCGGGCAGGGCCAGATCATCCATGATGAAGGTGGAATAGAACATCATGGCCAGCCTGCCTTGCAGATAATAATCCCTGCCCCGCCATGTCTGCTCGCCGGGCGGGGAAAAGGCGGCCAGCCGGGTATAATACTCCAGCGTTTCCACCATGGCGGGGCTGTTGAAGACCGTGCGTCCGTTGTCGAACATGCGCGCGCCGTTGGATATGGCCAGATGCGTGAATACCTGCCCGGCATAGTGGTCCCGCTTGGTGCCAACCAGAATGCCGTATATGCCCTTTTCCGGCTGTGTGAAGACTTCTGCCGCCTTGAGGATGGCCTCCCACGTGGCGGGCGGCTCCAGATTCTCCCGTTCGAACCAGTCTGAACGGTACCAGATGCCCTGAATCCAGCCGTGAAAGGGAAGGCCGTAGTACTGCCCGCGCTGGGGTCGCTCCAGCAGCGACAGGGGGCCGCGGTAAAACCGGCTGCGGCCTATGAGGTTAAGCGCCCGTGACGTGGCTTCCGGGTCCAGTGCGTCCATTTCGCCAAGGGCCACCACAAGGTCGGAGGCGGTGCCCACAAGGGCGGGAGTGGTGCCGTTTTGCAGGCTGCGCCGGAAGGCGGGCACAAACTGGTTTTCCTCCACAGCGGTCAGCTCCACCGTTATGCCGGGGAACAGGGTTTCAAAGGTTCTGGTCAGATACTCTATGGCCACAAGCCTGTCGTAATGCACTTCAGAAACCCATATGCGCAGAACCGTTGCCGTATCTTTTTTTGTATGACTATTCGTATTACTTTTGCTGTGAGCATTCGTCTGACTATATGTATGCGTATTTATATTCACTGGCTCCTCGGCCTTGGCCGGCAGGGGGCGCAGCAATGGCGCGGCACACAAGCCAAGCCAGAACAACAGGAACAGCCAGAGGAGCAGGGGCAGTACGGGGGCGGTGCGGCGTGTGGTCATGGTGGTGCTCCTTCCGGTTTCAGCTGTCCGGTTCATTTTTCCGAAAAGGTCACAACGGGAGACCAGTCTTCGTCAGGCGGATTCTCCAGCAGGTGTGTGCAGCGTTGCACGTACATGCGGGCAAGGGCATCCTGCGGATTTTCTGCAAGCAGGGTGTCAAAGATGAGCAGCGCCTGCGCAAAATCCCGCCCGCGATAGCGGGTTATGGCTTCTTCCCACCGTGCGTGCCGGTGCAGAAGCGCAGCTTCGGGCGCAGGGCCGCAACTGTCTGGTGGTGAAGACGCGACGGACGCATCGCTCGCATGCGCACTGCCAGCCGTATCTGTCCAGTCCGGGTCGGCCAGAATGGCGGGATCGGCGAAGCATTCCGTGTACCCGGGAAGCTGGCTGACCAGTTCGTACAGCCGGGTTGTGCCCGTACTGCCTTTGGGGCGCACCAGGTCAACGGAGCGGAACAGGAAGGCTTCGTTTGCTTTGTCATACATTTCGCCGCTGGCAAGAATGGCTGTTTCGTAGAATTTGTTCAGGCCCTCCAGACGTGCCGCAAGGTTTACATGGGCTCCCATGACGGTATAGTTCATGCGGTCAGTGGTGCCCACGTTGCCTACGATGCATTCACCCGTATGCAGGCCTATGCGGGTGAGCATGGGCTGCTTGCCCTCGCGTTTCCAGCGGGCGTTCAGGGTGTTCACGGCGTTGCGGCAGCGCATGGCGGCGGCGCAGGCGCGCAGAGGATGGTCCGGCTGGGGCACCGGGGCGTTCCAGAACGCCATCATGGCATCGCCGATGAACTTGTCTATGGTGCCGGAAGCTTCCAGTACGGGGACGCTGAGCTCCTGAAAATATTCAGACGCGCGCAGCATAAGGGTTTCTGCATCCAGTTGCTCGGAAAGGGCCGTGAAGTTGGCTACGTCTGTAAAGAGCAGGCTCAGTTCCCTGCGCTCGCCGCCCAGTTGGGGCACTATGTCTGAAATGACGAACTGGCGGACCAGTGCCTTGGGCAGGTACGTGGCAAAGGTGCCGAGCACCTGCTTCATGGAGGCGAAGGCGATGGCAAGTTCCGCCACTTCCTTGATGCGCGACTGCACCACGGTATGATCTCCCTCCAGCCGGAATGCCCGGATGCGCTCCGCATCTCTGGCCAGTTGCGAAAGGGGGCCGGAGATACGCCGCGAAGCAAAGACAATGACCGGAATCATGCACAGCGTAATGCCGAAGGCAAAGACAAGGCTTTCGTTGCGGGTGCGGTCCAGCGAGGCGGTGAATACGCTCAGCGGGGTTGCCACTGCCACCATCTCGGTCCGCCCGTACACGCCGGGAACGGGGGTGATGCGGGCCAGCCACGGTTCGCCTTGGTGGTTGAACTCCCGCAGTTCGGACCCCGGCGACTGCCGGTACAGGCTGAACACCGTTGCGGCCACAGGGTCGTCAAAGGAATCCAGAAACACGGGCTCCACGGTCAGCGTGCCGTTTACGGTCACGCGGCGGGCCACACGTTCCGGGTCCGGGTAGGCGGTGAGCTTGCCCGTATCCGTGAACATGAACACCAGCCCGCCTGTGCCCCGGTTCTGTTCCCGCAGGAAGTGGGAAAGGGAAATGCCCGTCATATCCACACCTATGACTCCTGCCACAGGTCCGTCAAACCGTTGTGCAACCGTGAAGCCCAGCGCGCCGCTGCTGGCGAAGATGTAGTAATCGGTCATCACTATGCCGCCGCTTTCTCCGGCAAGGCGAAACCATGGGCGGAGACGGGGGTCATATGCCGAAACGGGAACGGCGCGCGAACCCACTATTTTGCGTTCGCTGTTCAGCCAGGCCCACAGTTCCACCCTGCGGGGCGGATGCATGGTGGCAAGAGGGGTGTTGCGCCAGTCATGGTGCATGAACACCGTGCGCAGGCCGAATACCGCGTCTGCAGGAGCGCCCAGAATTCTGCGCACGTGCCTGTTTTCTCCGTGAAAGGAAACAGCCTGATAGAAGTCGCCGTCATCAAAGCCGAGATAAAGCGAGAGCAACTGGTGATAATGCTCCAGCGCGTCCAGCAGCAGAGGAGCCACAGGGTGGGCGTGCAATTCCGGCTTTGCGGAGGAATCGTCCATGCCGTTCAGCACGGCGGTGAGGATTATGGCGGGTTCGAACACGCGGCGGGTTTCCAGCAGCACCTTATCGCTCATGGAGAGCAGTTGCGCGTCCGCCGCCAGTTTTGCCGCCTGTTTGCCCTTGAGGTAGTTGTACCATGTGACCGAGGCGGCTATGAACATGGCTACGGCCATGAAGATGGTGAGGATGGTGACATAAAGCGAGGGCTTTTTGTAACCGGGCGGCGGTGTGTGGTGTATGGTTTTATCGCCTGCGTTCATCGGTGCCCCCGTATCCGGCATGTGTGAAGAGAGGAGGTGGCCCTGCGCCGGACGGATACGATGTATGCGGCAAAGGGGAAGCCTTGCCGGACTGTATCGTAAATCGGAAGCGGGTACGAATGATTTTCAGGAATCGGACCTGCAAAGCATAGCAGATTGGCAGCGCGCATTTGCGTTTCGCAGTGTCTGATCAACGGTGTCCTGTGCATTCTGCGCCGCCGTGCGCACGCTGAACCGGGGCAGCGGGGGCGTGTCGCCATTTGTTCATGAGGCCGAAACATGACACACATGGGCGTTACAGTCCCATACCGCCGCGTTGCAGCCGTTGTGGTTGCATGTATGCATAGCTCCCAGACTGTTGCGGCGGAGAGAGCCTTGCCATACAAAAGCAGTCTGCGGGGAAGAAATTGCAAAGAACGTGATAGGCAGAGAGGCCATAACGAGCAAAGGGCCAAGAGGGTCTGCAAAGGGAGGATGCCATGGCGGATGATGCCGGAAATAACACGGTGGGCGAGGAGATAACGTGGGCGGAGTTTGAAAAGGTGGAGTTGCGTGTGGGCGTGGTGCTGCGGGCAGAGGTGTTTGCAGAGGCGCGCAAGCCCGCCTACAAGCTGTGGGTGGACTTTGGCCCGGAAATCGGGGAGCGCAAGAGCAGCGCCCAGATTGCCAGCCTGTACACGCCGGAAGAACTGGTGGGCAAGCAGGTCATTGCGGTGGTGAATTTTCCGCGCAAGCAGATAGGTCCCTTTATGTCTGAATGCCTTATTACCGGATTTGCGGACGAGCAGGGCAGAATTTTGCTTGCCGTGCCGGACAAGCCCGCTCCGCTGGGGGCCAAGTTGTGCTGACAGGAAGGCGCGCGGCGCGCAGGGTGCATCTTTCGGTGGTGACCTATTCGTACAACGACCACGGGCTGGTGCGGGGGCTTTTGCGCAGTGTGGGGGACTGGTCGGTTGTGCCGCGTGAACTGATTGTGGTGGATGACGGGTCGGAAACGCCTTTCCCGCAGGCAGAGGCGGCAGCCTACATGCACGTGCCCTGCCGGGGTAGTATGGCGGGGCAGCCGGATACGCCGGGGAAAGCAGATACGCCGGACAATGCAGATGTGCCGGACAAGCCTGATGTGCCGGGGGCGGTTCAGGGGGCGGGGCATGCTCCGGCAGCGGTTAACGCCGTTCCCCTGCGGGTTGTTATCCACGGGCAGAACCGTGGTCCCACCGGGGCCAAGCAGTCCGGCATATCCGCCGCCACCTCCCGCTTCGTGCTTTCCATGGATTCCGATACACGGCTGGAAGCCGACTGGCTGGAACACTGCCTGCCCCTTGCCGCGCAGGAGGATACGGGTATGGTTTCCACGCCTGTGGAGTACCGTTCCGGCGATGGCAGCACCGGTACGCTGACGGACGAGTATATGCGGCTGACCTACAGTTTTGCCCCTGCCCGTGGTGATGTGCCCATGATTCCCGGGCCGGTGTTTCTGATGCGCAAGGCGGTGTTCGATGGTGTGGGCGGGCTTGCCGGGTATGGCGAACGCCTGGGCGAGGACAGGTTCCTGTGCGAGCGGCTTACGGCAGCGGGGTACCGGCTGCGTATTACCGATGCGTCGCGGGCATGGCAGATGCGCAGGCTTTCGCGCACCACGGCCGTGCGGCGCGGGCTGGTGTGGCAGGCCAATACCTTTCTGGAGCAGATAGGGGCGGGCGTTCCCTTCTGTGACATAGCGCAGGTGTTTCTCTACAGCGTGGGCACGCGACCCTGTGCCCGGATGGTGCAGGCTCCCGGGCTGGTGTATCATGACATGCTGTACGCCGTGTACGGGCTGATGCGCTTTGCCGCCCGTTATGAGGGGGCGCGGCAGGGGCTGGCAGCCTTTCTCCGCTCGTATCTGCGGGATTGTTCCGCACTGCTGGGCGTGCTTGCGGACGACCTGAGAGAGTTGGATATCCCATTGCATGAAGGGCAGGCGGCGGAAGGGATGTCTCTTCCCGCCTTTGCGGGTCTGTTCCCTCCTGCGGTGTGCGCCGCCATGGATGCGGTTTGCGCACAGGGTGCCCTGCATGGCGCAGGGCCGGAAGATTTTTCCATGTACCGGCATATGGGAGCGTAGCGGGGAAACCTGCTCCCGGCACGCCGCAGTATGCCCGACAGATGCTCGGCAGATGCCCGGCGTAATCGTTCATAAAGAGCCATCTCCTCCATATCCATTCCCCCATATCCCTTTAGTGGCACCGGTCATGCCGGATGCCCTTTCCTTTGCGCATGGTGCGCGCTTCTCCGGACTTTTAAGTTCTCATGCGGCAGCGGCATAGAGGTATGGCGGGATAGCTGGTGGGGTAATCTGCACACCCTGCACGCGGGTACTTGACCGGGAGAAGGAAACGTCCTATCAAACATATGAACGAGTGTTCATGTGTTTGTGGAAAGCTGGACGCAAATAGCCGCACCCGTGCCTTAAGGGTGGAAAAGGGTGCCGGATTATCCGGTCCGGCAGTTCGTGCAACCCGCCCGCAGGTTTTGTCTGCGGCGTGCTGACGGACAGCGATGATGCACGGTTGAATTGAAGAATTGTTCGGGGAATGATTATTATGAGCGGTTGTTGCAGCACAAAGCAGCATACGGAAGGTACAGGGAATACCGGTCACGGTGCCGGGTGTCATTCCGGACATACGGCAGGGCACGGCACTTCTTCCTGCTGCGGGAATCATCACGGGCGCGGGGGGGCTGCGGCGTCCGAGGCTCCGGGTGTGTCAGCATCTTCTGTAGTGCCGGAAGCGGGCGCAGATTGCTGTGGGCATGACCACGCCCACAGGAGTGCTTCTTCTTCGGGCAGCGCAGGGAGTTTGGCGGCTGCCGCATTTACCCGTCTTGTGCCGCCCCCTGCAACAGAAGCAGGCCACGCACCGCAAGGCAATGCCGCCACAGCAGACGCCTGCGGCTGTTCATGCTGCGATGCGCCGCCCGTGGAATTTACCCGTCTTTCCGCCCCGCGTGCAGTGGCTGACGGTGTGCGCACGCCCATACGCATTATGCAGATGGATTGCCCGGTGGAAGAGGGGCTCATACGTGACAAGCTGGAAGGCATGCCGGGCGTGAAGCGTCTGGAGTTCAATCTGGTGCAGCGGGTGCTGACCGTGGAGCACGATCCCGCCGCGCTGGATCATATTGCAGAAGCCATCCGCTCGCTGGGGTTCCTGCCGGAACTGCCCGATGCACAGGGCAGGCTTGCAGAAGCGGAAGAGACCCACAAGCCGTGGTGGCCGCTGGGCCTTGCCGTTACCGCCGCAGCCGCAGCCGAAGTGGTGCACTGGACCGAGCTGCCCCATTGGCTTGGTCTGGTGTTCGCGCTGCTGGCCATAGCCCTGTGCGGGCTGGGCACCTACCGCAAGGGATTCGTAGCCCTGCGCCATCTGAACCTGAACATTAACGCCCTGATGAGCATTGCCGTGACCGGCGCCATGCTGCTGGGCCAATGGCCGGAAGCAGCCATGGTCATGGTGCTGTTCACCATTGCCGAGAAGGTGGAGGCCCGTTCGCTGGACCGCGCCCGCAACGCCATAGCCGGGCTGCTGCGGTTGGCCCCGGACCGTGCCACCGTGCAGCGGGAAGATGGCTCGTGGCAGGAGGTGGAGGCATCCGCCATAGCGGTGGGCAGCATGGTCCGGGTACGGCCCGGAGAGCGCATAGCACTGGACGGCGAGGTGGTCCGGGGGCATTCCACGGTCAATCAGGCTCCCATCACCGGAGAGAGCATTCCCGTGGATAAGGCACCGGGCGACAGGGTGTTCGCGGGCACCGTCAACGAGGCAGGAGCCTTTGAATACCGCGTTACCGCCGGGGCGGAAGATACCGCGCTGGCGCGTATCATCCATGCCGTGGAGCAGGCGCAGGGCGTAAAAGCCCCCACACAGCGTTTCATAGACCGGTTTGCCAAGGTCTATACGCCCATGGTTTTCGCCGGGGCGCTGCTGGTGGCCGTTGTGCCGCCCCTGCTTGCCGGAGGCGGCTGGCAGGAATGGATTTACAAGGCGCTGGTGCTGCTGGTCATCGCCTGCCCGTGCGCTCTGGTTATTTCCACCCCGGTGAGCATTGTCAGCGGGCTGGCAGCGGCGGCCCGCAAGGGCATACTCATCAAGGGCGGCGTCTATCTGGAAGAGGGTCGCAAGCTGAGCTGGATTGCGCTGGACAAGACGGGCACCATAACCAACGGAAAACCCGTGCAGACCGACATGGAGTGGCTTGACGGAACAGACGCGGCCCATGCGCGCGGCATTGCCGCAGGGCTTGCGGCGCTTTCAGACCATCCTGTCTCGGAGGCCATTGCGTATGCTGCGCAGGCAGACGGCGTGGCCCCCGCGCATGTGGACGGTTTTGCGGCATTGCCCGGCAGGGGCGTGCGCGGAACGGCTGAGGGCATTGTCTATCTGCTGGGTAACAGGCGGCTGGTTGAGGAGCACGGCACGCTGCCGCCCATGGTGGCAGAGCGCTTTGAGGCGTTGGAACGGCAGGGCAGGTCTGTGGTGGCGCTTATGGGCGCAGAGCGGATTCTGGGGCTGTTCGCCGTGGCGGACACGGTGAAGGAAACATCCCGTGCGGCCATTGAAGACCTGCACAGACTGGGCGTGCGCACCGTGATGCTGAGTGGCGACAATGCCCACATTGCGGAGGCGGTGGCCGCGCAGGTGGGTATGGACAGGGCCTTTGGCGAGATGTTGCCGGAAGGCAAGCTTCAGGCGGTGGAGGCCCTTGGCAAGGAAGGCCGCGTGGGCATGGTGGGAGACGGCATTAACGATGCTCCCGCGCTGGCGCGGGCAGACATAGGCTTTGCCATGGGAGCCATGGGTACGGATACGGCCATAGAGACCGCCGATGTGGCCCTGATGGACGACGACCTGAGAAAATTGCCGGCGTTTGTGCGCCTTTCGCGGGCCACGCGGAGCATTCTGGTGCAGAATATCGTGCTGGCGCTGGGCATTAAGGGCGTGTTTCTTGCCCTTACGCTGGCGGGACTGGGCACAATGTGGATGGCGGTGTTTGCGGATGTGGGGTCCAGCCTGCTGGTGGTGGCTAACGGGTTGCGCCTGCTGCGGGCCTGATTCG